>DNGG01000674.1:0-1324 GCA_003486675.1 Cyanobacteria bacterium UBA11372 | reverse complement strand
TTTGTCCGAGATATCTATGATGCGTCCCTAGGCAACGACTTTGTGAGGTTTTTTTATTATGGGCAATTCAACGGACATCATATCATTCCCCTAGACTCGGAAATTCTGACGACGAACCAAAACCTTCTGATCCGAAAAAAGAGCGATCGCAAATCCTACTACTTTGGCTTTGGCGAAGTGGAGTTTGAAGACAATAGGATGGGATGCGATCGCCCGTTTCTTTACGCCCGTCGGGATCTTATTCTCCCGACTTCGGAATCGATGAATCGGCAGCTCCTGGTTGGCGATAGCGAACCAAGATGGTCATCAATTTATCGGTATTGGGCATTGGCATAATGGCACTCCATTCATCGACAGCCGCAAATCCCATTGCGTAAAACTTGAGGATTTCTTCCATTATTCCCTCGCGAGAACCGACGATCAAAAAATCAATGCGTTCTCGTTGCGGTTCACCTGCATCAGAATTTGGACGCACAGATCCGCCAGAGTCCGACAAAAACTCTTGAGCCATGATATTTTCTCCTATTTTTTGGATTGGAAACCAAAAAATCTAGCCACCCCGCAGGCAGCGCTTTCGCAGGGTGGCTACAGAGAAATGTTAAAATTCTCCATTAGCCTCCAAGCTGACACGACAGTTTGGGGGTCAAGCTGTCCATTGCCGTTCCAGCGGCATTGGGCAGCGATACTAGCTTTTTGGGTGGACAAGGGTTGCTGTCGTTGAACTCGAGCAACCTTAAACAGAGACAATAGCCCGATTGGGGACAACTGTCAAGATCCCCGTGGCCTTGCGTTACCAAACTTTATTGAGTTTAGATTTGAGATTTTAGATTGAGGTCAAGGCGATTTGCTCAAACAATGCCGCTATGCGAGTGCTGCAAAACGCCTATCATATCATGTCCTTAAGATTACCCATAATCATCAGCCGGGACACGGCATTATTAACATTATCTGTTTGTCCGAGATATATATAATGCCGTGTCCCTACGCAACAACTCTTTGAGGTTTTTTTATTATGGTCAATTCAACGGACATCATATCGGAAAAATTGTTGGTTTGCTTGCCACAGATCCTAGCCAGAAACCCGGTTTCTCAGAGCCGATCGCATTTAAGCTAATCAAAGAATTCCTTTATCCACAATGTCAGATAAATCGCAAACTCCACGGGTTGTTGTTGTCGGTGCGGGATGGGCAGGTTTGGGCGCCAGCTACCACCTCGCTAAGCAAGGCTACGATATTACTCTACTAGAAGCTGGCCCCTATCCAGGCGGTTTAGTCGCGGGATGGAAAACGGCAAAGGGACGATCTGTAGAAGCTGGTATTCACGG
>DNGG01000593.1 GCA_003486675.1 Cyanobacteria bacterium UBA11372 | reverse complement strand
AATACAGATATTAGCTTGGCTGTGATCGTCGATCCAGGTTCTGTGCGGATCAGGGATATAGGTTTTACTATTAACATTATAGACACAAGTGAGCTTGCTTTGAGAGGTAATAATGGCTCCAGTCGCTTCGTCTACTTAAATAAAGATATAAACACAATAGCTGTGTTGGATGATATCAGTTTCCGAGTGATAGCGGTGAATGAGGACAGGTTTGACGATGTGGAAATAACGGAGGTAATAGCACGGGATGTTGATGACAACAGAGTAAACATTTCCTCAACTGGTAGGGTTGACATTGTTCCTGAACCCTTGACTATCCTTGGCTCTGGTTTGGCTATCGGTTTTGGTACATGGCTGAAAAGAGACTATGCCAAAAGATGTAAGAAAATGTGATGAGAAAGGGAAGTAACCTATTCTCATTGGATTCTTAGCTATAATCGTCGCGCCCAGCGACTCAGCCACCACAGGCGGAGAAAAAAAACGCCAGAAATTAGAGCGCCTAAGTTCCATTTGCCAGAATTTTTTAACAAGTTAAATTGCTGATCGGCACGATTTGTTTCTACATCTTTCTTGAAGTTTACCTCAGCTTCAGCCAGGAAAGAAAACATTTGTTTTTTTGCCTCTTCTAATTTTTGAGGAGTCTGAATATCTGGTAAAGGTTCTGGGCGGTTGAAGCCAAGCCAAAGCTCTTTGATATTTTCCGCTGTCGCCGTGTTCAACTGTTCCTTACGTTGTTCTATCTGGGAAATTCGCCGGTCGAGTTGAGTGTTAATTATCTGTTCGTTGTAAATAGAAATCCGCACGGTGTTATGAATTCCCAAGGGAATCAGCAACAGATATAACAACCCAAGCAGCAAACAAAGCCACGATAAGCACTTCAAAAGCATGATTTCCCAATCTTCATCTTCCCGAAAATCTGCCTCTCCGAAAAATACCAGCGCCAGTCCTAATAAGGGAACGGGTACGCGCTCAACTAGCGTTCCTAGCGTCTGAAATTCCCAAAACGGGTTCTGAAAGCGCAGCGGGACAAGAGTGCTGATAAAGTCAAATAAGGTTAACAACAATAAACCGTAACCCACCCACCGCAAAATTAAAACAGTTGATTTATTCATAGGAGTTACACTTTCTCCTGCGCGCCAAAATTCAAGGATTCGGAAAGCGTGGATGCCACCACTTGTACCAGGGAACCCAGGCATTTTCTAAAGTTTGGTAAGCCTCCTCATGTGAATAATTTTTTAAAGGAACCGATAAATGCGCCCAAAGACAGCCTGGATTTCGCAGCGGACTTTGACCGAGGAACCAGGAAACAAAACGGCTGGAAAACACATCGCGGGTATTCCGGTTTTGCCAAAATTGCCTATCGGTAACCGTACTACCGCCGCGAAAGTTGATACAGGCACTCAAATACGCTCGCTGTTGGTGAACAAACAAGCTATAAAAACCTATCCCTTCCCGCCGACGTAAAACAGATAAAACTTGCTTGGCAGATGAACTAATAGGCGTGTAGCTTTTAATAAAGGTGTTGACATCAGCATTGGGATCGACCAAATAGCGCATCTCAATATCTAGGGTTAGACCTTTCTGGATATAGCGATATTGCCTTCCCGGAACAAAATTGGAACTTTTGGCAGTTTGATGATTCAAGGGTTTGCTTTCCAAAGACTGCCATCCCGCTAATGGAACGGCTGCTGGGAAAACAAAGGAGGATGTCCTATTGTGTAGGGAATCGGCGATGGGAGGATACAGAATTGTCTTTAAGAGAACCAAGAGGACACCCCCAAACGTTGTAGCCAAGAGCAAAATTCGGAGTAGTTGCCAGCGGTTCATAGCGCTTATACCTCTCCAGATTTCTGTTGTTCCGGCTCATCCCGTAACAGCAGAAAACGACAGAAAAACCCAAAAATAAGTACGGAGATTACAGAAAATATCAGCGAACCATCTCCTCCATGCCAATAGTTAAATGCTTCGTGATTCGAGAAGGCTGATAAAATAGCTAAAAGGACAATCCGCGCTGCATTAACCGTAAATGCCAGCACTGCTGCCACAACTGGTACTAGGATTTTTTCGCCCCTGTTGGTAGGAAACATGACTAAAAAAATAAATGCCAGTCCTAATAACTGAACGATCGCAGTGACACCCGAACAGCCATGACCTATCTCTATGATTCCCGTCGGTAGAATCACATTTAAATCTTGACGGTAGACATTAAACCCTAGATACCAAAGCAGAAAAACGCTAAATTTTGCCGTTAAGGAGGTAAAATCGATCAGAGCCAATATCAAGCTAGGTGGTATGACCAAAAAACCAAGGAGGACAATTTCCTGCCAATATTGCTTTAATCCTTTGATACCAGAAGCCAGCAAACCCAAACCTAAAGCAGAAACGAAAGGTGAGAGGCGGAGAAAAGGGTCATAACTATCGATTCTGGCACTTTTGAGCAGTACCCAAGCCACGATTGATATGCCCAAAAAGCTAGAGAAAACGCTGCTTTCGAGATATAAAGTTTGATGTTTTTTCCAAATCAGGGAAGATACAGCAATCCAAAACAGGACGCTAGTACCTAGAAAGTCAGTGCTTTCGATGTGCCAAATCAAACTAATATGAAGAGCCATTAAGCCTGCTGCTATTCCTAACAGCCAGATTCTCAACTCTTTGACAAGTTTCAGCCTGTGCATTCGGACACCTCTCTGTTTTGCAAATGCACCCTTTATTCGGGGCAGGAGACACGCAAAACACGGTTATAGAAGGGTTAAAATATATACCCTAAAAGCTGTATTTTTACCGAAAAATGGAGATGCACCGTTTGATTGCTTAGATAGAATACCTAAGCCTAACTACGATCTAAATCAAAAAATTAGCTATTTACATTAAACCGGACAGAAGTGTAAAAAGCGATTATTGTAACCTTACTTAAAAAAGTTTTTGTAGGACTAGGGCTTAAACTGAAGTGTATGAAACCTTATCAGCAGATACCTATTTTAGAATGCGGCGAACCGTTGGTGCCGATTCCCTTGGAGTTATTCGCGGTAGAGTCTCCCCATCCTTATGCTAAAGTGGGCGCGCCTTATGGAGAGCGATCGCCCTACTATCTCCGCGAAACTATCCTCAAGAGTCTCGTTGCAGCGCAAAACGAGTTACAGCAAAGACACCCCAATTGGCGCATCCAGATTTTTGATGCTTATCGCCCGGTGGAAGTGCAGCAATTTATGGTGGATTATACCTTTAGCGAAACGGCGCGATCGCAACAACTCAACCCGGATAACTTAACCGAACAACAACGGGGGGAAATATTAGAGCAAGTGTATCAAATTTGGGCAGTTCCCAGTTTTGATCTTGCCACGCCGCCGCCCCATAGTACTGGTGCTGCGGTGGATGTGACGCTGGTGGATGAAGCGGGTTTTGCAGTGGATATGGGTTCGCCAATTGATGAGATGTCTGCGCGATCGCATCCCGATTATTATGCCAATAGTACCAATCCCATCGAAGGGCAATATCATGCCAATCGGCAACTTTTGAAAGATATCATGCTGGCGGCTAATTTTATGCGCCATCCCCAGGAGTGGTGGCATTTTTCCCAAGGCGATCAATTGTGGGCGCATTTGATGAATCAAGAGCATCCAAATCACCAGATTAAAGCACGTTATGGGCGCGTTATTTAGATAGCGCGCGGGGGGCGGGTTGAGAAGAACGATCGATTATTCCATAGATGGGCAGGTATTACCCGCCCCTACAGATGATTAATGTAATTGGCATATTTACGAGCGCGATCGCGGGGGGCAGGTTGAGAAGAACGATCGATTAT
>DNGG01000616.1:59087-59881 GCA_003486675.1 Cyanobacteria bacterium UBA11372 | reverse complement strand
ACACTGCCAAGTCGCCATTGGATTTGAGATTTGAGATTTCAGATTTGAGATTTCAGATTTGAGATTTGAGATTTCAGATTTGGGAAACTCTTGCTACGGTTGAGTTTCAGCCCAATCAGATCGACTATTATAACGCGAAGCGGTACTGGATTGCTGCCCATTACCCAAACCAGGTCGATACAAAGAGTCTTTCACAACCACTTTCTCCCCGTCGCCCCTTCTCCCACTCCCCGCTTCCTCTTCCACCCCCTTTGATTTTTGTTTAGCTTTTTTTATAGTTTTGTAAAGATACTTAAAAAAGAGGTGCGATCGCCAGGTAAAATAGAATGCGGATTTTTTACCTTAGCCATTCGGAACCTTGGGTTAGTTCGGGAGGAAATTATGGACTTTATCACCAACTTTTTCGGCAACATCAACTTTGAAGTGATCGCCCAGCTGACCATGCTCGCATTGATCGTGCTGGCTGGCCCTGCGGTAATATTGGTACTGGCAAGTCGCAGCGGCGACCTTTAATCGGGTAGCACCCATTTCGACTCTTGTGGGGTGGGCGTCTCGCCTGCCCTATACTTTATTTTATTGACTTTAATAACTCAAGTTGCTAGTTACTTCCTTTGACACTGGTAATAGGTAATGGGTAATTGTCAGGATTCCATACTGTTTTAATTCATATCATGTCCTTAAGATTACCCATAATCGGAAGCCCTTGCACGGCATTATTAAGCTTATCTGTTTGTCCGATAAATCTCTGATGCCGTGTCCCTACGCAACAACTGGGTGAGGTTTTTTTATTATGG
>DNGG01000616.1:55609-58826 GCA_003486675.1 Cyanobacteria bacterium UBA11372 | reverse complement strand
CCAATTACCAATTACCAATGTCACAACTTATAACTAGCAACTTACGTTAATAGCTAATGATTTTTTCAGCCACTGCCAAAGCCTCAAGCGCTGCCTGAATTAAGCGATCGAAACCAGGTTGAGCAATATCAACTTCCTCAGACTCTTCACGCTTCATGCCGAGTAAACCTGTGGTTTTTCCAGGTGCAATTGCTAGGATTTTTCCTTCAGAATTTCGGATTCTTAATTCCCGCTCGGAACCATTTTCAAATAAGCCGCAAGTGTAGCGGCGTTGTTTATAGTAAAACGCTGCATTCACTGGCATAGTCGGAAAAACCAAGGTAGGAAATGCTTTTACAGTCAGGTTTTTGCCGTTAAATTCATGGGAATTCAGATGCTCTGGAAGTCGCACGCCTACTAATTCCATTTCAATACTGCTGCCACTCCAGTTATTTTCTCGCAACTTATAGGCAATATCCAAGCGCGAAGGTAAGGGAAAATAATCGCGCCAACGCCATGCGATCGCTTTGATTTGGATTGGTAATTGGTAATTGGTAATTGGTAATTGGTAATTCTCCTCTGCCCACCTGCTCACCTGCTCACCTGCCGCTCTGCACCCCTGCTCATCTGCTGTAATATCTTGCATCAGGGTGAGTTTGATGTGTCCTTTCCCGACAATTTGTTGGTCAAACACTCGCACGTTGGGCGTCCAAAATACGGGATCGCTATTTTCAATCCCGCAAGGGTGGAGCGCGTCTATTTGCCGATAAAGCTCAAGGTTAATTTGCTCTAAACTTGCTTGTGCATCAATTTTGACAACGGGTTTGAGGTGTTGCGGTTGCAGGCATTGATGGGCAAAGGTGCGAAGGCGCGATCGCAACTTCTCCAAATTCTCGCCCGGTAAAGAAAATCCCCCGGCGGCTTTGTGTCCGCCAAATTTACCTAAAAGGTCGGCGCAAAATTCTAACGCTTCAAACACGTGAAATTCCGGAATTCCCCGCGCCGAGCCGCGAATATGTTCCCCCCCCTCATCTTCGTAGGTGCCAATAAATACCGGCACGCCGTAGCGTTCCACGAGGCGAGAGGCGACGATGCCGATGACGCCGTGATGCCAGTTGGGTTGGACGAGAAGCAAGACGCGCTCTTGCTGCAAGTTGAGCTGACTTTGTTCGATGTGAGCGATCGCTTCTTGTTCGATCTCTTCGCACAGTAGCTGTCGCTGTCGATTAATCTGTTCGCACTGCATCGCCCGATCTTTGGCTAATCCCATATCATCGGTTGTGAGTAATTCAATTACAATCTGAGGGTCAGCAATGCGTCCCACTGCATTAATCCTTGGCCCCAATCTAAAGCCAATATCCTCTGGTTTTAGAGATTTTGAGTTGGTAATTGCTAATTGGTAATTGGTAATTGGTAATTGGTAATTCTCTTCTGCCCCTTGGACGGGGGCGGGTTTATCGAGGTTATTTGTCTGTGTCAAAGATGGTGGGTAAAACCCGCCCCTACAATTTTGATCCTTTCCTCCACTTCCCTGGACTCCAGAAACTTGAATTAATGCTTGTACCCCTGCTAGCTGAGATTGGGGGAGTAGCTGCAAACCGCGTTTTACCCAGCGACGATTAACACCAGTTAAAGGAGCGAGATCGGCGATCGTTCCCAATGTAAATAATTCTAATAAAGGCTTGACTAATCCCTTGGCTTTACCCATTTGTTGCGCCAAAGATACTGCCAAGATATAGGCAACACCGACACCGGCAAGTCCGCGATAGGGGGAAGATTCTGGAATTAACTTCGGATTGAGAATGGCATCGGCGGGGGGGAGTTGCTGAGGCAGGTCGTGATGATCTGTAACAATAACCTTGACACCCAACTGGCGCGCGCGATCGATCGGATCGTAAGCGGAGATGCCGTTATCGACGGTTAGAATCAGCGCTACGCCTTCAGCGTGGAAATCTTCGACAATGCGGCGATTGATGCCGTAGCCTTCCTTCATGCGACTGGGAATGGCGTAATCGACACTAGCACCTAACCAGCGGAGACTTCGCAACAACAAAGCCGTACTTGTCATGCCATCGGCATCGTAGTCGCCACAGATGGCGATTTTTTGATGGCGAGCGATCGCATTTTCCAACAACTCCAGACTAATCGCTAAATCGGGGAATTGGGCGATTGGTTCTGGTAACGCCTCTAATTCTGGCGATAAAAACACCTTTGCTTGTTCCGGCGTTTCAATGCCCCGATTTAGCAGTACTTGCGCCAAAAGCGGGGAAAGCTGGGTAACCTCCGCCAACTTTTGGGCTGATTCTATTTGCGACGGGGCAATTTCCCACCGCTGGTTAGGTAAGTGAAAATTAGGCACTAGAAGATGTATAGCGTATCGTTAAATTCCGAATCAAATATCGCGCGATCGTCATTATAGTAACTACCGGGTTGCAATTCTACCTCTAAAGTTTTGGCATTTGGTTTAGCAACCTTTGCTTGCAGCGGTAGATTTGCTTGGGGACTCCAGTATAAAAAAGACACACCTTTATCCTTCGGTCTAAGCTTGAAGCTTAACTTTAGTCTTTGCCGGGGGCGCATGGTAATGGGGCCGGTGTAAGATGGCAGTTCGACTTGAATAGATTCGGAAGTATTGTTTGTTACCTGTACGCTGACAGCTTGTCCGGGTTGAATCGTCTTTCCCGTTCCCAAAAATTTTGGCCCTGCTTCTACTAATTTGGGCAGGAAGGCGGGAGCAACGAGCAGAGCAGTTGCGGTTAAAATCCCCGGCAGAAGTTTTTTTAACATATGTAGATAACCCCCAAAAACTTGTTTTTGGTTTTGAACTGAAAACTTATACATTTTGACCCTAACTTGGGTATCAGCTTTCTAGGAAAAAGTCAAGATTTTTTTAAGCAAAAGTAACGCAAATCACCTTTGTTTCTCGGAAAAATCTACGCAGAAACCCGGTTTCGATGAAGGTTTCACCTGAAAAATTGTGGGTAAGTCCGCGAGAAATCGACGCAGAAACCGGGTTTGTGACCCCGCGTGGGTAAGTAGTGTACCATTGCAGCAAGCGATCGCATCATAATCTATACAACCCCTAAAAAAATCGGCTACGAGAGGGCAAAATGGACGTAAAAGCAGCAGTCGCCTTTGAAGCAGGCAAACCTCTAAGCATCGAAACCGTACAATTAGAAGGCCCCAAAGAAGGGGAAGTACTGGTAGAAATCAAAGCAACGGGCGTGTGTCATACCGA
>DNGG01000616.1:48035-55472 GCA_003486675.1 Cyanobacteria bacterium UBA11372 | reverse complement strand
CTAAGCATCGAAACCGTACAATTAGAAGGCCCCAAAGAAGGGGAAGTACTGGTAGAAATCAAAGCAACGGGCGTGTGTCATACCGACGCCTTTACCCTCTCCGGAGCCGATCCAGAAGGGTTATTTCCGGCTATTCTGGGGCATGAAGGCGCGGGTGTAGTGGTAGAAGTAGGGTCGGGAGTAAAGTCAGTTAAAGTAGGCGACCATGTAATTCCCCTTTACATCCCAGAATGCCGCAACTGCGAATACTGTCTCAGCGGCAAAACCAACCTTTGTCAAGCAATTCGGGTAACCCAAGGGCGGGGAGTCATGCCCGATGGTACGAGTCGATTCTCGCTAAATGGGCAAAAAATCCTTCACTACATGGGAACTTCAACCTTTGCTAACTATACCGTATTACCGGAAATTTCCGTCGCCAAAATTCGCGAAGACGCCCCATTTGAGAAAGTTTGTTTAATAGGTTGCGGCGTTACAACTGGACTGGGTGCAGTTGTCAATACCGCCAAAGTTGAACCAGGTTCCAATGTTGTTGTCTTCGGTTTAGGCGGGGTGGGCTTAAACGTAATTCAAGGCGCAAAAATGGTAGGCGCTAACACGATCGTGGGAGTAGATATCAACCCAGCGAAGCGAGAATTAGCCGAAAAATTTGGCATGACCCACTTTGTCAATCCCAAAGAAATCGACGGCGATTTAGTTTCCTACCTCGTGGAATTAACCAAAGGAGGAGCAGATTACAGTTTTGAATGCATCGGCAACATTAACGTAATGCGACAAGCATTAGAATGCTGCCACAAAGGTTGGGGAACGAGCGTGATTATCGGGGTAGCAGGTGCAGGACAAGAAATCAGTACCCGTCCGTTTCAATTAGTCACCGGGCGAGTTTGGAAAGGCAGCGCCTTTGGAGGAGCAAAAGGTCGCACCGACGTGCCTAAAATAGTCGATTGGTTCATGAACGGCAAAATTGATATCGATAGTTTGATTACTCAAGTAATGCCGATCGAACAAATCAACGAAGCATTTGATTTAATGCACAAAGGCGAATCAATTCGCAGCGTTTTAACATTCTGAACGAATTTCAGATTTGAGATTTCAGATTTCAGATTGAACCACCTATCACCTTTGTTTCTGGCGGCGATATCTGGGGACAAAGCCACAATTTTTGCCAGAAACCCGGTTTCTTTACTTCATATCATGTCCGTTGAATTGCCCATAATAAAAAAACCTCACCCCGTAGTTGCGTAGGGACACGGCATCAGAGATATCAGGGACACAGATAACGTTAATAATGCCGTGTCCCGGCTTCTAATTATGGGTAATCGACCGGACATCATATCAATTGTGATTCTGAGTGCTATCCGGAAATATTTTATGGCGATTTCAATCAACTTGTTGTTTTTATTAGCAACAACAAGTTATCATCACCTGGCTACTTGGATTGAAAATAAAAAGCATAAACCCCCCGGTAAACTGATTGACATGGGGGGCTACAAACTGCACTTATACTCGCGAGGAGAAGGAAATCCAACCGTTATCCTAGACCATAGTTTGGGTGGAATAGAGGGTTACTTATTAATCGAAGAAATTGCTAAAATAACAAAGGTTTGTATTTATGACCGAGCGGGATATGGATGGAGCGATTCGGGGCCAAACAACCGTTGCAGCAAACAGATTGTCAAAGAATTAGATGCAATGCTTGTTAAAGCAGGCATAGCGCCGCCTTACATTTTAGTCGGTAATTCTTTTGGCAGTTATAACGTGCGCCTTTATGCGAGTCAGTTTCCGGAAAAAGTAGTAGGAATTGTTCTCACAGATGGATTGCATGAAACAGCAATGTTAAATATGTCTTTGACTCTGCGGCTGCTACAATTATTTTTTATGTCAGGATTTGCCATGTCAATGCTAGGAGCGGGACTGGGTTTAATTCGGCTTTTGGGAATGGTGGGAATGTTTGAAATTATCAAAAAAGAACTGGGTAAATTTCCATCAGAAACTCGACAACAAATCAAGCGGTCTTTTTACCAATCAAAACACTGGATAACCATGTGGCGGGAAATGTGGAATTTAGAGAAGAGTGCTAAGCAAGTCGATCGGGTAAGCAATTTGGGCGATATGCCGATTGTTAGTATTAAATCGAGTACCTTTTTCAAGCGATCGCTTTGGAATTTCTACATGCCAATTGCAGCAGCGAATCAACTGCGAGACAGAATGCACGCCGAATTGCTCAAACTATCAACAGATTGTACCCAAATACAAGCGACTCGCAGCAGTCATTTCGTTTGGGTCGATGAGCCAGAGGCGATCTTAGAAGCGGTTAAAATATTATTGCACAAGCTGACTGGTAATAGGTAATGGGTAATGGGTAATTGCCAAGATTCGGGGCGGATAATACCTGTCCATTTTGTGGAAAGAAACCGGGTTTCTGCGTAGATCTCTTTCGTTGCTCAACAATTTTTCAGCTTGTACCCGGTTTCTTTTATGGTTAAAGTGTGCCCCTACTGTGGATTACCAATTACCAATTACCAATTACCAATTACCAATTACCAACTTATAACTAGCAACTTGGGTTAATTAATTGAGTAGGTGTATTGTTTGAGGAGGATTGACATGAGAGATCCGCTAGGCGGCTTAAAACTATTACCTTGGCGATCGCTGGTAAAATATGCGGCGATAACGACAGCGATCGCTACCGCATTTGACTTGTTATTATTTTTGGCGATCGCCTACCTTGTGCCGCTGCGAAATATGTTCTTGATTTTATTAGCGCCACCTTTGGGAATTTTAATAGCGATCGCAATAGCATTAGGAATTGGCGCCCTTGCGGTTTTCCTCACAGAACGCCAGCGGGAATTCATGCTCAACGCCTCGAATTTATGGGGTTTAGTAGGGTGTTTGATCTTGTGCCTTTGGCTAAGATCGCTGCTGCCAATTCCCTCATTTCTATTAAATTTGTCCGAATTGACAATCGTTGGAATCATATTAGGGGTATTCTGGAAAGGTCGGCCTTACTGGAGATAAAAAAATCTAGAGATCGATCGATATACGGTAATGGCGAACAAATCTGAGCGATCGCCGCTGATGCGGCTTAGAGTGCAGCGATTTCTGACCCAAAAGCAGTTAGCAGAGGCACTCGACGTTAAAACCTAAAAATTTAATGTTGTAGGGGCGGGTTTTACCAATAAATCTGCGCCAAGAAACCGGGTTTTTTCGTAGATCTCTTTCCTTGCTAAACGATTTTTCTCGCGAAACCCGGTTTCTGATCTCGTTAAACCCGCCCCGGCTAAGGCTAGCGATGTCACCCGACATGATATAACTCATAAAAAAGCACCAATCACCTATTACCAATTAGCAATTAGCAATTAACTTATGTCTGCATCTCCCAATTTAGTCAGCGAACATACTTGCTTTGGTGGAACAGTTGGTTTTTATAGCCATCATTCCTCTGCCTGTAATAGCGAAATGAAATTCTCCGTGTATCTACCACCCCAGGCAAAATCAAAATCGGTGCCAGTTTTATATTTTCTCTCAGGTTTAACCTGCACCGAAGAAAACTTTATGGTCAAGGCAGGAGCGCAACAATTTGCCGCGAAATATGGCGTAATGCTAGTAGTTCCAGATACCAGCCCTCGCCATACAGGAATACCGGGGGAAGATGACGACTGGGATTTTGGCACTGGGGCAGGTTTTTACGTCGATGCTACCGTTGAACCCTGGAAAGCGCACTATCGAATGTACAGCTATGTAGTGGATGAATTACCTGTTATTATTGCCGAACATTTCCCAGCAATTCCCGAAAAACAAAGTATTTTTGGTCATTCAATGGGAGGACACGGGGCGCTCATTTGTGCGTTAAAAAATCCTGCTCGCTACCTTTCCGTTTCCGCCTTTTCGCCTATTGTTGCACCGATGCGCTGTGCTTGGGGTCAAAAAGCATTTACCAATTACCTTGGTGATGAAAAAGAAACTTGGCGTGCCTACGATGCCAGCGAATTAGTATTAACTGCCCAATATAATCG
This sequence comes from Cyanobacteria bacterium UBA11372, assembly GCA_003486675.1. Lineage (GTDB taxonomy): Bacteria > Cyanobacteriota > Cyanobacteriia > Cyanobacteriales > Aerosakkonemataceae > Microseira. The sequence continues at coordinate 51,459 of DNGG01000616.1, read as the reverse complement.
TCCGATTTTGATCGACCAAGGCACCGAAGATAAGTTTCTTTCTAATCAATTGCTACCAGAAGTCTTCCAGGAAGCTTGTGCAAAAGTTGGACAGATACTAAGCTTGCGAATGCAAGCAGGTTACGACCACAGTTATTACTTTATCGCCACGTTTATGGAAGACCACATCCGCCATCATGCCGCCGCATTGTGCGGATAAAAGGCTGAGCAATCGAATTTCTACCTCCAATTGGTAATAGGTAATAGGTAATTGGTAATTGGATTGATTGGCTGTAGGGGAACGCTTTAACGAGATCAGAAACCGGGTTTCGCGAGAAAAATCGTTTAGCAAGAAAAGAGATCTACGAAAAAACCCGGTTTCTTGGGGAAGATTGATTGGTAAAACCGGCCCCAAAAGATTGACAATTACCCATTACCCATTACCCATTACCCATTACCCATTACCCATTACCTATTACCAGCGCCCTTGGATGTAAGTAGCAACTTGAGTTATTATTGTAACAATAATTGAAATCTCTCGAAATAAGCAAATCAGAAAATGCAGCTTCCTCGCGCTTTGAGTCCCCTAGAAAATTTGGGGTTCAGCTTCACAGGTCTTCTTGTTTGGCAGGGAACCGTAGCCACTTTGCACTCAGCGCTGGGGGTGGCTGCCATTTGGGTATGGTTACCGGGAACCATCGCTGCCATCATGCTAAACCTACAGTTAAAACGCTTTGGCAGCTTTTTTCCCGATATATCGGGAGGGACGCCCAATTACACAACCAGATTATTGAGAAAATATCCGTTTTTAGGCGTTTATGCAGCTAGCGGATATTTCTTCAGTTGGGCGGCTTTAATTCCGATTAATGCGATCGTCCTCACTGAATTAATTAAACTTAAAACCGAGGCAGTAGGGATACCCTGTCCGGAAATGCTGCTGAAATTTGGCTTGACGCTGATTCCTTTTATTTTAGCATTTAGCGGCACTCGCGCCCTCGCACTTCTGCACTTATTTTTTATGATTCCGGCAGTTGGGTTTCTGTTGGTTTTTGCCGTTGAAGGAATTGGGTGGTTAGCTTTATCTCCTGACAGTCCGGGTTTATTGCCTCCGAGTTTTACAGGGATTAACTTGATTGATTGGAACAAGTGGTATTACATTGCCATTTATGCTGTTTATGCCAGCGAGGGAGGAGCCGCATTTGTAGCAGATGCTCGCAAACCTAATGCTGCTCTGCGCTGTTTATCTTTCACTGCAGGACTGTTACCAATAGTCTATATTGGCGGTTCTTGGGTTGTCATGCGTTTAGCAACGAATCCCGGTATGGGTGAGGATGCTTTCTTAAATTTAGTAGCAGCATCATTGCCTTTCTGGGGGAGGTGGAGTTCATTTTTAGTGACGCTGCTGATTGGATTTAACTGTTTGCTCAGTTCGGCAACCACAGTTTCTTTATGTGCCAGAACTTTATATCAATTGGGTAGAGATGGTTATGCTGCCCCCGTATTTGGGGCGATTGCCAAACGGGAGGTACTGGCACCGGCTTTGGCAGCTACTTTAGCTATCTGTTTGGGCTGTTTGATTTGGGGCAACGTGGTGCAAATTATTTTGATTTCTGGCTCTGGTTATATCATATCAATCATGGCATTTCACTTAGGAATTTGGCTGAATAGGAAGCGTCCGGAAACGCGATGGCCTTGGTGGTCTTTAGGTTTATTTTGTATAGAAAGTATAGTTTTAGTAGTGGGGGGATTAGCTTGGAATCCGCGAGATTTTATCTTGGGTTTATTAATCCCGCTTGTGCTTGTGGTAGTTAATGCCGCGATCGCTCGCACCCAACTCGCAATTTTTCAACCGCAATGGTGGGAAAAACTACCGAAAAATAAGTTTAATAGCTATTTTAAAGATTTTCTAATTGTGCAAGTCAATGTATTAATTATATTAGTGTGCGGTGCTACAATAGTAGGATGGATAATTCGTTCATTGATTGACAAAAGATCGAAGTATCAAGGCGGGGAGTTGCTGGTAGTTCTGGTGCTAATTGTTAGCTTTATTGCAGTTGCGATCGCCTGTTGGACGAGTCTTCCCCAAGTCGTAGGGATTGTCGAAGCCAGACAAAAAGCGGAACGCTTATTTACCATCGCTAGAGATGGAATCGTCGTCGTCAATGAAAAGGGCATTATTCAGCAAACTAACCAGGCGGCACTCCGGCTTTTTGAAGTTAAAAGCTTTGATTTATTGGGTCATTATTTGGCTGAAAAACTGCCAAAGTTAGGAAATAATCCAGAGAATTGGTTGCAACTGGGCGAACAAACTTTACAAGTCAAAAATCAAGTCAAAACTCTGGAAGTTTCCATTTCAGAAAGAACCGATAGCGACTCTGAATATGTGGTGATATTGCGGGATATTAGCTATCGGATAGAAACAGAAGAAGCTCTGCGAAAATCGGCGTTAAAGTTACAAGAACAAGCGCAAGAATTAGAAAAATCTCTGCAAGAAATCCAGCAAGTACAACTCCAGCTCATTCAAAGTGAAAAAATGTCGTCTCTCGGCAACTTAGTTGCGGGGATAGCTCATGAAATTAACAATCCAGTAGGATTTATTAGCGGCAATATAGAGATAGCTACAGTTGCTCTGCATGATTTAATTAATCACTTGCGGCTTTATCAGGAAAAGCTTGTAACTACCGATGAAGAAATAGAGCAGGATGCCGAAGAAATAGATTTAGAATATATATTGGAAGATTTACCGAAAATGCTTTCATCGATGAAAGTGGGGTGCGATCGCATCCGGAATATTAGCACTTCTCTCCGCACCTTCTCCCGCGCCGATACCACAAATAAAGTATCAGCAAATATTCACGAAGGTCTGGATAGTACTTTAATGATTTTAAGCCATCGCCTCAAAGCCAACGAAACCCGTCCGGAAATTCAAATCGTCAAAGAATATGGAAATATCCCGACGGTGAAATGTTATTTGGGACAACTCAATCAGGTGTTTATGAATATTCTGGCAAATGCAATTGACGCTTTGGAAGAATCAACCCAGGGACGCAAGTTTGCCGAAATCGATCCCGATTCGATTGCGATTACAATCAAAACTGAAATGACCGATGACAATCAAAATGTAGTTATTAAAATTAAAGACAATGGAAAGGGAATGTCAGAGTCAGTTAAATCTTGCATTTTTGAACATTTATTTACAACAAAATGCGTTGGAAAAGGAACGGGTTTAGGATTATCTATCAGTCGGCAAATTGTCGAAGAAACTCATGGGGGAAGTTTAACTTGCGAGTCGGTAGAAGGAAAATGGACGGAGTTTGCGATCGCGCTACCGATTGAGTAAGACGAACAAGCAGAATTAGGATTTGCCCGATTGGGGGTAGAAGCGGCAGTATAGCGGTTTGCACTCGGATGAGGTAGACGTTGCAGCAGTGTGCGGGCTGCCATT
>DNGG01000616.1:47582-47772 GCA_003486675.1 Cyanobacteria bacterium UBA11372 | reverse complement strand
TACCTCACTCGAAAAGCAATCCGTTGTAAAATCGGCGCTGGCAAGTTTGTGGCGTGCCAACGATCGAGCTACCCTGGGACTAGCGATCGCCTAAGTGATGTAAATTTTTGTAACATTTTCCAGCGCTCGCGAATAATTTTTAATTTTGGCAGATATATATATTAGACCTCTCCATAAAACAATCTCAAGG
>DNGG01000616.1:46855-47324 GCA_003486675.1 Cyanobacteria bacterium UBA11372 | reverse complement strand
AAGTCTAATAGACGTCAAAACCACAAATTATTGGAGGCATAAATATAATGAATTTCGCCAACTTAAAACCATCTGGGTATTGATTACCAGACAAAGAGCTTTTTAACGAACTGCTAAACACTATGGCAAGAACACCAGGAATCCGAGTGTCTCCAGAGCATATTCAAACAGTGAAGCAAGCTCTATATCGTCGCTTTCCTCGCCAAATAGATTTGGCTGAGGCGATAGGTATTTCTCGTTCCACCGTGACCAGCTATTTCAATGGCAAACCAGTTTCACCCACAAACTTTATCGAAATTAGCAATAAATTAGGGCTAGACTGGCAAGCGATCGCCTACCCAGATATCAAAAAGGTTGAAACCAATCCCTTGCTACTTTCTGATGAAATGATGCAGGAATCAGCTTGGCTTTTTGACCAAAACTTACTGGTAATACTAATTGCTATGTTGAGGCAAAATGCCAGAATTAA
>DNGG01000616.1:46271-46629 GCA_003486675.1 Cyanobacteria bacterium UBA11372 | reverse complement strand
AAATGAATCACTTATTACATCAAAATAACCAACATGAAACTGAAAAATATAGCGAGGAAAGCCATCTGGATGTAGAATTTCATCCCGCTCACAGTTCATGCTTCAAATCCAGTAGATATTGATGCTTTTTGTTCAAGTTTTCCGCGCCAGGATACTTGTGAAAAATATCTAAGCAAAAGCGATGTTAAAGAGCGTCATGCTATCGATACAAAAACAGGATTTCCTATTATTAACGGTGCTACCTGGACGGAAGATGAAAACATCCCCTGGGCTAGATTTGTTCTCGTCCAATACCCGGGTTTCTCTGCCAAATTTTTGGCTTTGAAACTAAAGAGCTACCCAGAAACCCGGTTTCTCA
>DNGG01000616.1:45856-46074 GCA_003486675.1 Cyanobacteria bacterium UBA11372 | reverse complement strand
TACCCAGAAACCCGGTTTCTCATGTCAAAGCCAGAAATAAGTTTAAAGATATCTGACTCAAGAACAGTTGATGGTTGCTCATCCCATTCCGATCGGGGTTCATTTATAGGTAAGCGCCTGCGATCGCTGTGCCAGGGGTATCTCTCACTACATTCAGTGCGATCGCGTCTCCGGAAATATCGCCATCATGGAACAGGCAGGCGGGACGCCCACCCCAC
>DNGG01000616.1:35354-45522 GCA_003486675.1 Cyanobacteria bacterium UBA11372 | reverse complement strand
TTTGGTTTTGTGGGGTGGGCATCTTGCCCGCATCAAATATCTTTGCCATCACTCTGATAAACCTGAGCAAAAACTCTTGTGGGGTGGGCATCTTGCCCGCATCAAATATTTTTTTTCAAAGTCTATTAACCAGGTTTGTTGCAGTGCATCGTTGTAATAAGGGGTGTTTTCTTGCCAAAGTTTGCCCGATTTGACGATAGTTCGGACAATTTCGGTGAGTTTTTGCCGCCGCTGCCAGCTTTTTGGCGGGTAAGAACGCGCTTCGGCGACAAGCTGTTGCAGGCGTTGGTGCAGATTATCCCGATCGGGTGATTTGCTCCTCCAAGCAACTCTCTGGAAGCATCTTGGCAATTGTCTTTCCCTGGTTGGAGTGCGATCGCTTGTTTTCATAACTGGCTTTTTGCCGGGTAAATGGGGTCTTATGAGTAGTTATCGGAGTTTCGCGACAAAATTTCGCGGCAATTTGTCTATGCTAGAAACCCGGTTTCTTTGCAGCATTGATATAAATTTTTGTAACAATTTCCAGATCCGGCGAAAATTTTGAGTTTTGACAGATATCTAAATTAAATACTAACGCAAGTTGCTAGTTATAAGTTGGTAATAGGTAATAGGTAATAGGTAATAGGTAATTGGATTCATTGGCAGTCTGCTCAGTACAATTACCCATTACCAATTACCAATTACCAGCCCCCAAGGGATGTAACTAGCAACTTGAGTTACTATGGCAATGTTGCACCAGCCCGAAACTCTAGGAAAGCCTACTGCAAGAAATTGATTTATGGAACCTCTAATTTATCGCAATGCTATAGAACCGATAGTAGCTCAAGAAGTCGAACGGCAACTCGAGAAACTGTCGCCGAAACTGGTTTCTTACATCAATCCAGCACAGGTAATTGCCTATGCTCTCAATCGTTTGCCTACGCTCTATGCTACGAGTGAGGAGGGTTGGAAAAAACAACAGGAGAAAGCTAATACCGAGTTGGCTAAGGAAATTACGACCGCAGTAAAATGGGGATTGAATGTAGTTTTGCAAGACCCCTTCAAGTCTTCAACACCTTTGAAATTGCAGGAGCAAACAGGCGATAAATATGAGCGGCGAAATACAAGCGATCGCCGATACAATTTTAGAGAACACCTGTGATATCAAGTCGGGTGGTATATGTTGTATATAGTTGATTGTGCCAAAAGCTGTTTTTTTTCTTCCACCTGCTCACCTGCTCACCTGCTCACCTGTTAGCCTAACGCTACCGATGCAACCGGACATGATATTACCTATCATCTTCCTCTCTTCTTTCTTGGCGTCCTTGGCGTCTTGGCGGTTGCTTAAATAGGTATTCTTTTCCCGAGAAAGCAGTAAAATAAAATCTCAAATCTCAAATCTCAAATCTCAAATTCCCTGATGCACGGTTTCATTCCACCAGCGCGTTTTTTCCCCTACCTCACCTGGACTGAAATCCAGGCGATGCCGGATAAAGCCAATATAGTAATCATCCAACCAGTAGGGGCAATTGAGCAACATGGCCCCCACTTACCGCTAATTGTCGATTCTGCCATCGGTGTTGGAGTCTTGGGCAAGGCGCTGGAAAAGCTTGAACCCGAAATTCCAGCATATGCCTTGCCACCTTTATACTACGGCAAATCGACCGAACATTTACACTTTCCCGGCACAATTACTTTAAGCGCACAAACGCTGCTGGCAATTCTGAATGAAATGGCGGAAAGTATTTACCAAGCTGGATTTCGCAAACTCGTGTTGATGAATTCCCACGGCGGGCAACCCCAGGTAATGGAAATTGCGGCGCGGGATATTCACTTAAAATATGGGGATTTTATGGTTTTCCCCCTATTTACCTGGCGCGTACCTCATATTACTAAAGAATTGCTCGCGCCCAAAGAAGCACAATTGGGCATTCACGCTGGAGATGCGGAAACGAGTTTGATGCTTTCGATTCTGCCAGATCAAGTGAAAATGGATAAAGCCGTTGCCGAATATCCCGATTTGCCACAAGATACGCTGCTGAGTATGGAAGGCAGGTTACCCTTTGCTTGGGCGACGAGAGATTTGAGTAAAACAGGGGTATTTGGCGATCCTACCGTAGCGACTAAGGAAAAAGGCGATCGCATCCTCGACTCAGTATCCGATGGTTGGGTGCAAGTAATTAAAGATATCTACGCTTTTCAACAACCTCAAGCTTTTGATCAAGATTAAAGTTGTTCGCTGTTTTTCTTCCTATAACAGAGTGCGAACGCATTTCTCTATCAAAGGACGAGGTTACGCGATCGCTCTTTGCTCGGATATTGAATCAGTAAACAACGATCGCACCTCCACCTCATTCCAAAAGCGATGCCTGCGGCAGCAAACTTTGCACTCTTTTAGCTTGATTGGGAGCGATTCCGTTTGCGGTTTAGGGTTGAAGCTGCACCGAGACTGCCGAGGGTAAGGAGAGTTAAAGTGGATGTTGGTTCGGGTACGGAAGTGGGAGGTGGTTCATCGATGAAAAAGCTGTCCATGCCGAAGCAATCAACCTTATTCTCAGCTGTGAACCAGAACGCTTTGATGTTGTCGAATTGGGAGCCTAGAAATATCTGCGTTCCTGGCAAACCCCAGTTTTCCGAGGGCAACAACTGGGAGTAACTGCTGGTTATTCCGTCAATCGATGCGTGGATGAAAGCCTTCTCGTTCCCCGATGCCAGCCCCCCGCCTCTGTCAGTGTTGGAGGTCAGCACGAAGTAGTTGAGGTCAAACGCGGTGTTGTCGAGCTTGGTGACCTTAATCTTAGTCAGTCCACCAAAGTTACCTGTGCCCCAGTGTCCGTGAATCACGTCGTTGCCACCGCCGTAGTAGTTCCCGATGATGGATTCAAAGCCGCCAGCGCCGCCGCTGATGAAGTCCAGTTTGAACCCGCCTTCCTCGTAATAGTCTACGTTATCCCATACGCTGGAGTTATTCGTGGTTTGTTTAGATCCGTTGTTTAGGGTGACCGTGCCACCTGTGAAATTGATCTGGGTGGCGTTGGCGCTGATACTGAACCCAAGCAGCGCTAACAGGTTGAGAGAAAATATTGTCAGCTTCGTTTTCATTGCATTATTGACTATGGTTGGTGAAGGAAAAATAAATTGTTACTTTGGGAATATTAGAAATTCCCTCTCCCTAGAACTCAGTACTTTCTGCGTAGTTGGTCAGGCAAGGCAATGTGCGATCGCTCTCTTTATACCTGATGCATTTATTCAGCAATGGTTGATGCGATCGCACACAGTATCAATTTAGATGCTCTTGCTCTTCGCAGTTATCTAACACTCGTAGATTCTGCGTAGTTGGTCAGGCTATGTGCGAATCGCTCTCCTTGTTAGTACTGAGTAAGACTTTAAAGTTTTTTTCCTATATCAGTAACCATACCATTGAATAAATCATAAAAACCATGCTTCATGAATTATTTATATAGTAAAGTTATCTAACAACTTATAGGTTCCTATATCAATTTAAATTGCTCTCCCAGAAAACACTGAATATATTGGCTGCGGCTTCTGTTAACTAAATCCTTTGCCAATCATAAATCTCAGTAATTTTAACTAACTTTTGACAAATTTTTGTGCTACCATAAAATAAATTAAGTATTTGTTCCTAACATAAACAGGTTGATCTATAAGTAAAATCTATCTATAGATAGATGCTAACTAAGAGTTAAACTTTACACAATATTTATATATGAAAAAATAAAATACTGATACTGAGAAGTGGCGCAGGCTACCCTATGGGCTAGGGGAAGGCAGAGTACATCCCATCTCTGAACTATGGGATGGCATAGATGTCTGAAGAAATCTTGATTGACAAACTCCCTACATACAGACTAACATTTAATTAAATGCTAATTGAATGTTAAAAATGATAAACCTTTCAAGAGATATACATTCCCTCACCGAATTTAAGCGGAATACGACTGAGTTTTTGCAGCGGATTAAGCAAACAAAACATCCCTTAGTTTTAACGGTCAATGGTAAAGCAGAGTTGGTTGTTCAAGATGCAGAATCATATCAGAAACTTTTAGAAGCTGCTGAGTTATTAGAGACGTTAAAGGGAATTAAACTGGGTTTGGAACAAATGCAGCAAGGAAAAGGAAAAAAAGCCGAAGAATTTTTTAATGAACTGTTTGATAAGTTAGACAGTTCCCCATGAATCAGAAATATCAAGTTGTCATCCAACCCGCAGCGCAAAAGGCAATAGAAGAAGCCTATTTTTGGTTAAGTAACTATTCTTCCCAGAAGGCTAGAACGTGGTTAGAAGGATTATATAAAGCTATCTTATCGCTAGAAAGTATGCCTTCTCGTTGTTCGTTAGCATTTGAGAATAGTTTTTTTGATGCAGAAATACGACAACTTGTTTACGGCAAGGGACGAAATGCCTATCGAATTCTGTTTACGATTGTTGATGATAGCGTTCAAATTATTTTTGTGCGACACTCTGCTCAAAAACCGATGATAGATGAATCAGATGAAGAATAAATAAACCCGGTTTTTAGGTTGAGAAATTAGTTTCTCGACACTTGATAGGCACAGCGTCGCGCACCGGCGACGATATGTTCTATACGCTCAATTTTCACGTCTTCCCCTAAAACGCTCTGAAATACTTCTAATTCCCTCGCGCACAATCCCGTACAAGCGGTAGCAGCGGCGCAGATGGGGCAGTGATTTTCTATTAATAAAAACGAGCCATCTTCTAACAGTTCTACTTCTGCCATGTAACCCTCGTTGGTACGCAGGATTGCCAAGGCTTCCAACTTTTCTTGCAACCCATCTTGGGAAACTTGCTCTCGATAGGCAGCGATTTGATGGCGAGTTCTCACTTCTAAAAGGCGGTCGATTCCTCCTTCGCCAAATGCCTCTGCGACCGAATTAATTAAGCTTAAAGTCAATTCGGCGTATCCGGCTGGAAAAAAGCGATCCGCCGCCGGAGTTAACTGCCAAAGTTTAGCTGGACGCCCCATCGGACGCGGTTCTTCTTGATAGGTGACCAAGCGTTCCGACTGCAAGGCGTACAGGTGTTGTCTAATTGCCATTGCGGAAAATCCCAAGCGCGTGGATAGCTGTTTCGAGTCCATTGCTCCTTCTTGCTTGAGCAAGTTCACGATCGCGCGTCGAGTCCGCACCGTGGCATCGTTTTTCTGGGTGTTGGCTTCCATATTAAGAAATTAAAGGAAAGTCTTTACAAAGTCAAGTGCGTAGGACTATCGTAGTTTGTAAAGAGGTTTCTTTAGAAAGTCGGGAGAGCGAGACGGGCGTCTCGCCTATCCTGGTAATGGAGGAAAAAAATATGATTTCCAATTCGATAGACGGTTACGTTTGTGCGGCTAAGCTGGCTGATGTGCAAGCAAAAGGAAGCTTGCTGGTAAATTTAGAGAAACACGCCATCGCCCTCTTCTATTCCAACGACCAAGTATACGCAATCGATAATCGCTGTCCGCATATGGGTTTTCCCCTCCACGGCAGTACTTGCAAAGATGGTATCGTTACCTGCCCCTGGCATTACGCCCGTTTTGACCTCAAAAGTGGCGGAACATTTGATTCTTGGGCAGATGATGTGCGTGGTTTTCCAGTGCAAATTCGTGATGGAGAAGTGTGGGTAAATTTAGCACCGCAAGTTGACCCTTACGCCCACCAACGCCAACGACTGCAAGATGGGTTAGAGCAGAGTATACCGCTGGTGATTGCTAAGTCTGCGATCGCGCTGTTAGACTTGGGTGCTGACTTTACCGAACCTTTCCAAATAGGACTAGAATTTGGCACTCGCTACAACAAAAATGGGTGGGATACTGGGTTATCTATCCACACCTGTTTGATGAATCTACTGCCTTATTTAGATGCAGAAGATCGTCCCCGCGCCCTTTATCAAGGACTTTCCGCCGTTGCTCGCGACAGTGCAAATTCGCCGCCTCACTTTGTCGTTCACCCGCTGCCTAATTTTTCTGGTGATATTAAGACGCTCAAAAGTTGGTTCCGCCAATTTATCGAACGGCGCGACAGCGAAGCAGCAGAACGCTGTTTAGTTACTGCAATTCAAATTGGTGCAAGTTCGCCAGAAATTGCCGATATGTTATTTGCTGCCGCCACGGATCGCCGCTACATTGATGTGGGTCATACCCTGGACTTTATTAACAAAGCACTAGAAGCTTTAGATGCCGTCAATTGGCAAGGATCGGAGGGGGTTTTAGCAAGTTTAGTAGCCGGTTTGGCGAATGCAACTCGCATGGAAGAATCTAACTCTTGGCGCTATCCAGTCGATTTGGTAGAAATTTTAGATGGGGCGTTTGAGCAGTTGCCAAAAGCTTTAGAATTAGGTCAATTTCAGCGAGGTAATTGGTCTGGTTTTGAGCAATTGATTCCGATTTTATTGGGTGATGATGCAGTTGCGATCGCCGACTCCCTATTAACAGCTTTAAAAGCAGGTTGTACCGAAGAACAATTAGCAGGCGCGGTGACTTACGCCGCCGCCTTGCGGGTTGCGCGCTTCCATACTAACAACGATCGCAGCGATTGGAATACAGCACACCATCCTTTTACATTTGCCAATGCGGTTCACCAAGGTTTGCGGCGAGTGAGTTCTCTTGAATTACTCAGAGGAGTTTTTGATGCGGCGATGAGCGTATATTTGAATCGATTTTTGAATATACCGCCCGCCAAACTTCCAGAACCAAAAGATGGGGTAGAAAATCCAGCCGAATTGCTCGAACAATTACCAGAATTATTGGATCGACAGCAACAAGTAAATCAGGTTGGACAATTGGTGGCGCAATACTTGTACGCTGGCGGCAAACCCGAAACATTGATGGCAATGTTGGGCAAGTTAATGTTGCGAGAAAACCGCGACTTTCACGTGATTCAGGAAATGGAAGCGGCATTTCGCCAATATTCTTTGCTGAGTCAAACGCCTGCGGGAGTTCATGTCTTAGTCGCTGCGGCGCGATATTTAGCCGCTCACGCACCGACGATGCGAAGTCAAGAGCAAACGTATCAGATGGCGTATCGGTTACATCGCGGCGATCGCTTGTTTGAAGAATCCTAGGGGCACGGCAGGAGAAACCTTCTTTCCCGGCGATCATAAAATGTTCGCCGTGCCCCTACGCTTCAAACCAGGTTTCTCGAATCTTCCTCCGTAATTTATGTGCCTTTTTTTACTAAATGCTATCGGTAAAACCCATCCCTAGAATTTAATCGCCTTGGCGGGGCGGGTTTAGTTAAATTGTCTGTTTTTACCAAAGGCGATCGGTAAAACCCGCCCCTACAACTTGCTCACTTTGGCGGCGCGGATCTCGCCCAAGACGGGAAAAACTCTGTATTCTTAATCAATAGACTGTAATAATTCTTTTAGAAACTTGTGCAAGAAGATTTTAGGCTGATAGTCGATTTGGTGTTAGTTCTGAGTGCGGCGGCGGCGGGGGGCTTGTTGGCGTCGCTGTTGCGGCAACCCGTTTTATTAGGTTATCTCTTGGGGGGGATGATTGTCGGCCCTGCGGGGTTAGGACTGATTAAAGAAGTGATTCAGGTGGAAACCCTGGCGCAGTTTGGGGTAGCGTTTTTGTTATTTGCCTTGGGGGTGGAGTTTTCCTTTGCCGAACTTAAGAAAGTGCGAGCGATCGCTCTCGGTGGCGGCGGACTCCAAATCGCCCTCACCATCGCCATCACGGTTTTATTATGCGGCGTGACGGGGGCTTGGGAAACTTTACCCGCCAAGGGAATGTTCCTCGGCGCAATTCTGTCATTATCTTCCACCGCCGTGGTACTCAAGTGCTTGATGGAGCGCAACGAAACCGAAACGCCCCACGCTCAAGTAATGCTGGGTATATTAGTCGTGCAAGATCTGGCAGTAGGATTGATGCTAGCCGTCTTGCCAGCGCTTGACGAACCTCCGGAAGCCCTTGGTTTAGCAGTGGGAGCGGCGCTACTCAAAATCGGGTTATTTGCAGCGGGTGCATTAGCAGTTGGGATATGGATTGTACCACAAATTCTGCGATTTTTAGCTAAAACCGAGAGCCGGGAACTGTTTTTACTCGGCGTGGTGGCTTTGTGTTTGAGTGTCGCCCTGCTGACAGAACATTTAGGACTTTCGATCGAAATGGGCGCATTTGTTGCCGGGTTAATGATTTCCGAAGTGGAATATGCCGACCAAACTTTAACCTATGTAGAACCAGTCAGAGATATTTTTGCTACCTTATTTTTTGCAGCAATTGGCATGTTAATCGACCCGGTGTTTTTGTGGAAAAACCTGGAGTTGATTTTGGGATTGGTAGCCCTGGTATTGTTGGGAAAATTCTTAATCCTAGCGCCGATTGTGAGAGCGTTTCGCTATCCTTTAAAAACTGCTGTAATAGCCGGGTTGGGACTAGCTCAAATTGGGGAATTTTCCTTTGTCCTCGCTAGCGAAGGACAAGCATTGGGGCTGGTTTCGCGGCGAATTTATTTATTAATTTTGGGCACAACCGCTGTTACCTTGGTAGTCACCCCATTTTTGATGCGCGTGGTGCCGCAATTGTTAGATTTACCCTGGATCAAAAACTATTTAGAAGAAGCGAACGTACCTTTAGAAGTCGCCTGCGACATACCCTTCCAAAATCACATTGTCGTGTGCGGTTATGGTAGGGTGGGGCGCAATTTGGTACGACTGTTGCAGGCGCACGAATATCCAGTGGTAGTGATCGACCAGTCGGAAAGTAGAATACAGCAATTGCGAGATGCAAAAGTGCCTTATGTTTACGGTAACTGTACCAGCTTGCACGTGCTGGAAACTGCTGGAGTAACCCAGGCGCGAGGGATGGCGATCGCACTCCCCGATCCGATGAGTACCCGTCTTTCCCTCAAACGCGCTTTAGAATTAGCCCCCGAATTAGATATCGTCGTGCGCGCTAACCAAGAAAAAGATATCGAATTGCTTTACCAATTGGGGGCGCGGGAAGTAGTACAACCAGAATTTGAAGCAAGTTTGGAACTGTCAAGTCACCTGCTGATCGGTATGGGAATGAGTCAGAGAGCGATTCAACAGCAAGTGCAGGAAATACGCGATCGCAGTTATCTCGATCTGCGTCCAATTCGATCCGCTTCCCAAGTTTCCCGCGAACTGCAAGTCGCGGCCTCTGATATGAACAGTCGGTGGTATAATCTACCCGCCGGTTCGCCCTTAGAGGGGATGACGTTAGGAGAAGCAGATATCCGCAACTTAACTGGGGTGAGTTTAATGGCAATTCGCCGAGCTAGAGGCGATGAAGTAGACTATCCAGACGCGCAAACAATGCTGCATGAAGGCGATCGCTTGTTAGTCGTGGGAGAAGGGGAAGAAATCGCCGCCTTCGACGATTTGGCGAAAGGTGAAGCTGTCGTACCCGGATATGATGATCCCTGTCAGTGGATTGTAGTACCGCCAGATAGTCCTTATCTAGGGCAAAAACTCGCTGTTCTCGATATTCGTCGTCAGTATGGCGTCCAACTGCGCGCCATTCGCCGGGATGGTAAGTTTATCCGCTTACCCGCAGAAGATACCGAATTGCTGGCTGGCGATCGCATACTATTATGCGGTGGTTTCCATCCCCTGAATCAAATTCAACAAATTCTCGCACCGGAAACCCCGCCACCCGTTCCCCTCGTCCCCGTCGTCAGGGCGGGTGAAAGCGAAGCGTTGCGAGAGTTTCTGCCAGTGGATAATTTAAGAGAAGGGTAATTGGTAATGGGTAATTGGTCATGGGGAAGAAACACCAATTACCAATTACCAATTACCAATTACCTATTACCTACCCTTTGGGTTTGATATAAGCGATCGCGCCCCGCCAGATCAAGATTTGCTGGTTGTTTTCATCCCGCAAGCAGATACAAGATGGATCTTGCCAGAGCAGCTTACCAGCTAGCACATCACCTGTGGTCAGTTTCATCTCCACCTGTTTTTGATCTTTAATCGCAGATTGAACTTTACGAACGCTGGGCAAGTTAGTATCGAATTCGCTACTCATTTTCGGTAATGGGTAATGGGTAATCGGTAATTGGTAATTTTAGGATACTCTCGTTTCCACGGCTTACGCCTGGGAACGCCACGACGGGATCACAACTGACAAAGGACAAGTCTAATGGCAATCGAATTTACCAAGTATCACGGTTTGGGGAATGACTTCATTTTGATCGATAATCGTGC
>DNGG01000616.1:33041-35176 GCA_003486675.1 Cyanobacteria bacterium UBA11372 | reverse complement strand
TTCATTTTGATCGATAATCGTGCCTCATCCGATCCTATCGTCACGCCAGAACAAGCGGTGAAGTTATGCGATCGCCATTTCGGCATCGGTGGCGATGGGGTTATCTTCGCACTACCGGGACAAGATGACACCGACTACACGATGCGCATCTTTAACTCCGACGGATCGGAACCAGAAATGTGCGGTAACGGCATTCGCTGTTTAGCACGTTTCATCGCCGAATTAGAGGGAAAATCGGACTCTAACGTCGAATATCGCATTCATACCCTCGCTGGCGTCATGAAACCCCAATTGCGCCCCGACGGACAAGTTACCGTAGATATGGGACTGCCGCGCCTCCTCGCCGGGGAAATTCCTACTACCCTGGCACCAAGCGACCAAAAAGTCATCAATCTGCCTTTGGAAGTTGCGGGAAAATCTTGGCAAGTGACTTGCGTCAGCATGGGCAATCCTCATTGCATCACGTTTGTTGACGATGTGGCAGCTATTCCCTTAGAAAATATTGGCCCGCAATTCGAGCATCACTCAGTGTTTCCCCAACGCACAAATACGGAATTTATTCAAGTAGTGCGTAAAGACTACCTAAAAATGCGAGTTTGGGAAAGAGGTGCTGGCATCACATTAGCTTGCGGCACGGGTGCATGTGCGTCATTGGTAGCGGGGGTGTTGACGGGGATGTGCGATCGCTTTGCCACAATCGAACTACCCGGCGGCCCATTAGAAATAGAATGGTCAGAACTAGACCAACGAGTATACATGACCGGCCCTGCGGAAAAAGCCTTCATTGGTACAGTTGACAGTTGACAGTTGACAGTTGACAGTTGACACCAACAGATCGCGATTGTAGGGGCGGGTAAAACCCTCCACCTTTGATACCAAGCGAATTGGATTCATCAACCCGCCCCCCGCGCGATGCCGATACAAGCGGACATGATATAACGCACCGCTACCACCATATATGGATTTGCTATACACCAACACGTAATGATTGTAGGGGCGGGTTTAATCAAATCTCTCGTGGTTCCACAGAATGGTTGGTAAAACCCGCCCCTACAAAATCAAAATATTATCCCCGCAACCCTTTCTCGCGTAACAGCGCATCCATCCAAGCTGCATCCGATTCTGATAAAGGTGGCACGGTATCGCTATTATAATCAATAAAATAATCGTAACCAGAGCGCTCGTAAACCCCATGTAATAACGCCTGTAAATCGACCTCTGGTTCTACATCTCCCGGTCTTAATGGTAATGGAAAAGAAGGAATTAGATCGGGTAAATTAAACGCATATAGATCGGCTTTAGGGCGCTTATTCGAGCGACTGACCAAAATTCGATAATGAGTTTGGGGTGGATTGCCTAAAATTGGTAAATGTTCGCCCATTCGCAGCAGGTCAATTTCTACTAAATGGGTTAAGCTACCCAAGACAGAGTAAGGTTTTTTTTCATATTTTGCACGGCCTTCGCCTCGCTTGTTTGTAGGAGAAAGTATTTCAATAACTGTGACTACTTCTTTAGTGCTGGGATCTTTTACTTCCAAATAAGCTTCTCTAACTTCTTCTAACACAGGTAAATCTACTGTAATTGGTTGCGTTGCCGGAGTAACAACAGCAACATTGGAAGAAGTTGAAGGCGTTGGGGTTAGGTTACGTTGTACGGTAACATCCGCCTTGCCGATAAACAGGTCATCTGTTGCAATAATTTCATAAATGCGTTTTTCAATATCAACTTGATATTTAGGTAGCAGTTGAGGAGTCAGAGCATCAGCAAGTGCTACAATCAAGCGATTATGAACGCTTGACCAACGATTGGGATCTTCTAAATATGGGTTCATTCCCAAAAATGGAGAAGGCATAACGATTGATCGGCAAATGCTGAGAGCGCGAGGATATCTTTATTTTAGCTAAATTGGTAATTGGTAATTGAACTTTTCCATAAAATTAAGATAAGGGCAGGCAGGATACCTACCCCACAAGAGTTGTTGAAGAAGTTGAAAACGCTTATAAATTACGTGCAAAAATTTGAGAAATCGAAGTTATTTGCATATTAATTATAAGAAACATGGTTTAATATCATGTCCTTAAAATTACCCATAATTAGCAGCCGGGACACGGCATTATTAACGTTATCTGTTTGTC
>DNGG01000616.1:2901-32861 GCA_003486675.1 Cyanobacteria bacterium UBA11372 | reverse complement strand
ATCGTCAGATGCCGTGTCCCTACGCAACAACGGGGTAAGGTTTTTTTATTATGGGCAATTCAACGAACATAATATAAAGCCTCCCGCTTTTAGAGGGAAAGGAAAACTTTATTTCCCTAGCTCGCAATCCGCTCTTATAAACCGGGTTTATTCGGAGATATTTCATTTCATAAATGAGTTTTCACAGAAACCCGGTTTCTTTGCGTAACTGTCAACTGTCAACTGTCAACTGTTAATAGGAACTTTTGCAGCGATCGCGGTTGCATAAAGGCAAGATATTTAGGCACAATATCCGGCGGTAATAACTCTAACAGCAGCCGATTTTCCACCCAAAATTCAATGAGATCAAAAAAGCCATCCCGCGAACAACGCAAAGCACGCCAGCCCTCGCGATTTGCGATCGCTAGAATTTCTGCCTCACTTAATACAGTTGAAATCGCCGCATGAGTAGCACTGTAAGCAGAGGAATGAGGATTCGCCGTAAAGCCAACTTGTTGATCGCCAGTACCGGGTAAAAGTTCGGTTCCCAAAGGATAAATTTCGATCAGGGTGCCGCTATCGTCCAACTTGAAAACAACGTAACTGCCCGAATAGGGATAAAATGGAGCAAATTGACCGTTCCATAGTTCGCTCAAAACATGAGCAACTTTGACCGGATTTTCAGCCGGAATAGAAATGTGATGAATCATAAAACCTCTGAAATATTTCTAGATTGTTGGCGATCGCATCAACTAAACAGGGCGAGATGGGGGTAAGATTAAAGCTTAATTCATCCCGAACTCCTGCTAAATGTTGAACTATAGAGGTATACGAGGAACTGTTTGGATTGGATCTACAAAAAGGAAACTAGAGATCGTACTATGTCACAGATACTGATTGTTGATGACCATCGCCTGCTGCTAAATGGAACGATTAGTTTGGTTAGCGATCGCTTTCCCAACGCACAGATCCATTCGGCACAAACAGTCCAAGACGCGATCGCGCAAGTGAGAGAGGCTATACCCGATCTAGCGATCGCAGATTTGTCCATCCCAGAGAGATCGGGAACGACTGCACACATTGACAATGGATTGAATTTGCTCAAGTGCTTAATGCGCGATTATCCACACCTGAACCTGATGGTGCAAAGCAGTAACATCAAGGCATTAGTTCGCATCATGCCGGAAATAGACAATCATCAGGCAGGATTTACCATAGCAGATAAAAGTCTGCCAGTAGAAACCTTTCTAACCCGATTGGAGTGGGCAATGCAAGGGTTAACGCACACAAAGGACTTGCAAACCGATTTGGAAGTGAAACCAGAATGGTTAGAAGTGCTGCGATTGGCGTTTGAAGAGGGACTTCAGGATAAAGCGATCGCAATAGCAATGCACAAATCAGAAAGAACGATCCGTCACTATTGGTCTAAAATTCAGGATGCACTGGAGATCTATCCTGAAGAAGGTAAAAATATCCGGGCAATTACCCAAATACGTGCCCGTGAAACCGGATTAATTGACTGATATCATGTCCTTAAACAACGATTGTGTAACTGCTAATAGTTAATCGCTAATAGCTACTCTCTGGCAATGGACAATTAGCAATTAGCAGTTAGCCATTCATACAATACCCATACCACTAGAAATGATATGAGTTGCAATGTCTACGATTCTAGAGCCTCAAAATAGATTAAAGCGCCGAGTCACGCTAGCAATTTTGAGTTTGGCGATGATGGCTGCAACTGTTGCTACATTTCTGCATCGACTGCAACCAAACCCTCATATCGTCGATCTGATTGCCCCTCCATTGTTGGCGATCGCATTCTTTATTTTACTGATTCGCCTCTACAAAAAACCGGATAGTTTGCAACAAGCGATCAATCTGGCGTTACTGGGGGCGGTACTGTTTGTAGTAGTGCCGAGTTGGTTATTTACGATCGAAGCGGCATCATCGCAGGCTACCCTCGTAGGCAGTTTGCCCCCCCTGACATCAGCTTTGTTCGTCTTGACAATGGTGATGCTGATTGGAATGCGTCCCCAGCGATTGGCGATCGCAACTATAGTGACATGGATTGCGATCGCAGCCCCAATTCTGGCCTATTTAAGCCTGCATCCGACAGAATTAATCACCTCGCGCGGATTGGATTTATTCATCTCCCTCGGCCCAGCAATGGGGATACAAATTGTGCTAATTTTGTTTTATAACCGTCTCCAGGATATGGTCGATCGCTTATATACCGAACGCCTCCAATATTATGCCCAAATAGTCGAGCGGCAGGCAATTCGTCAGCAAGCAATCGAACAAGCTTTTACCCAAATTCATAATGGCCCGTTGCAAACTCTAGCACTCCTGCTGCGAGATGTGCAAACAGAACAAATGCCATCTCAACAATTATTCCAACGCTTGGAAGAACTTAATTTAGAAATTCGGGCAGTCGGGCGCAGTCTCACCGATGAAGTGTATCCAGACACATTAGAAACCGCTACTTCCGAACAAACTTTGCGTCTGGGAGAAGGAACTTGCATCGATCTCAATCGCCCCCTACATAATCTATTGCATGAAGTTTACGTTCTGACTTTGAAGCGCAATTTGCCCTACTTCAAAACCATTAAAGTCAAAGTGCGAAATTTCGCACCCCTTGAGCAAAATAACCTCACCCTGGAAATGAAGCGAGACTTATGTTTGTGGTTAGAAGAAGCTTTGTGCAACGTAGGAAAACACGCTGAAGGAACGACTAGAATTGTAGTAACGGGACAACATCAACAAGGGAAATATATCCTCAAAGTGCAGGACAATGGTGCTGGACTAAAACCCGGACAGGAACAACAGGGAACAAAGCAGAGTGAAGTTTTGGCAAAACGATTGGGGGGACAGTTTCGACGAGAATCTTTACCCAAGGGAGGCGCGATTTGCGAACTCTCTTGGTCGGTGGAGTCAGTTTAATTCAAACTGCTACTGAATTGGTGTTTAAAGAGAAACTTCGCGATCTTTTTAAGGCAAAGACAAGTTTTCTATTTGTAGTCCACTAATGCGATCTTAGTGTCGAGTATTGTTGGTAACTAAAATTTTACCTTCTGTAATAGCAACACTAGCTATCATTAGATCGAAATCAGCGATCGGTTGTCCTATTCTACGAAATTGCGCCTTTAATTCTCCAAAAGGTCTGAGAGGATTATCAGTTAAAGGTAAAACAGGTAATTGTTGGATAAAAAATTCTGCCCGACCTAGATTTTCTGTGACACAACTAGAATTATATGCACCGTAGTACAGTTCAGCAGCAGTAATCACACAAATGGAAATCTCATTCCATCCAATTTGTCTAACTTTTTCTCTGACTGAGTAACGATCTCTAAGCCAATATATGCAGGTATCAGTATCGAGTAAATAAGTCACAGGCTATATTCTGAGTTGGAAAAACTACGGCTGTCATAGATATCTTTGATGATTTCCTCATCTGTGCGCTCGTCTTCCCAAGCGCCAAATGTTTCCATAAATTTTTCAAGGGTATGTTGTGTTGATATTTCTTTTGGTTGTACTTGTTGAATTGGCAATTTCATCATTTCTTCTTGGATTACTTGGCGAACAATTTTTGTTAATAGCGCTTCTAAGTCGGCTACTGTGAGAACGCTAACAGGTTGGTTTGTATCGGGTTGGGAGTTTTCCATAAAAAACCTCAATTTATTATAATTGTAGACTGCGAGATGCTCTAGCTGTATTTATCGCGCAAGCGCTGCCTAAGATTAACCAAGTTATACTGTTGGACAAATTCACTACGTCGTTGCTGAGATTTTTGGTGACGTTGCTCTAAGTAGTTATCAATTTCGTGACGATGGTTAAGATAGTAAGCGATCGCTGCGTATATTTCCTCTAAATGGAGAACAGAATACTGAACCGCAATTTCTTCAGGTGTAGAGCCATTATGATATGCTGCTAAAAGGCTATCGAGGGTAACGCGACTCTGGCCAATGCGGATACCTCCAGCTTCATCCCAACGAAACGGTGGAGCAGAAACTTTAAATTCGACTTGAATACTCATAGGTCTATTCTTGGAACAGTTGTGTTATGCGATCGCTACCTGTTCATACTATAACCGACGACCCGGAGTCAGAGATATGACTTTATTTGTCAGATGTGCATTTACGTTTCAACTGCCACTCATGCGCCCTTTTTTTTGCTGCCTCAATACCACTTTGAGGTAGAAGTTCACCACTCCAGGGCTTGAGTGCTTCTGGATCTACCACAACCCAACGCTCGTCTATAATAACGCGCTCCCAAAATGGGATCAAGAGATTTGACCGCGCCGGATAAGATGCTAAACTTCTGTCATGGCAACAATTTGAGCGATCGCTAATTCCAACTGAGGGAAAGTTGGAGAAACAATAGCGGCTTCTGCTTGATATTTCTCTGCCTGATATTCACCATCGATTAAGCGGTTGATAGTCACAGTAGGCTGTTTTGGAGAGCCAATATACTGCACTCCTCCCAACCCTGCATAATCTACGATCCAATATTCCATAATTCCTAAATTTTCATACTCATTCAATTTGATCCGGTAATCATCCCGCCAATTAGTACTGACGACTTCTATCACCAAGGGAGGTGGAATATAAGCAGCAGCAGAGGCAGAAGTTTGACGCATTCTGACCCATTCTTCCTTGGCAAACACCACAATATCAGCTTTACGACTCGATTCACTTTCACCAGGAGCAGCATTCAATCTTACTTGTTTACTTTGTCGAGGAACGTAGGGAAGGTTCAAGGATTGGCAATGCTCCACCAAGAGACGACACAATCCATCAACTACATCCTCATGTTTGGCAGTGGGTTCGCTCAGGGGCATAGCAACTCCATTGACTAGCTCGAATGACCTGCCAGAGCCGTCATCCCAGTTGAGAAATTCCTCGAATGAAAGGGTTTTTTGCGCGATCGCAGCCATTGATATTAACCTTTTGCGTAGGTTAGCTCTCTATAAGGCAATCAGTTTTAGATATACTTCGAGCTTACCTGTAGTATACTATCTCAACTATAATCTTTGCCCAAGCTGTGGAGGGAAAATATGCGATCGCAACACGAGCCAGAGGTTTATACTGCTGCAATCAAAGATAAAAGCTATGGGATGGAAGAAAATTTTTTAATTGAAACATCTTTAGGAATAAATTTTAAAAACCACCAAGAAATAAAAAAAATTTGGCAAAATATTAGTTTTCCAAATCTATCACCTAGCGGTTCTTCTTTTCAAGGTTCATATAGCCTGCAAAAAGATACTTACGATGATTGGGTATCAATCAACAATCAAAGATACTCATTAGCGGTATGGGTAAAACATCATCAAATTACTCTAATTTCTCAAGAATCATACGACCAATCCGATTTTAACAAATATTATGCTTATCAGAGTTTTTACTGGGTGAGTAGACCGGGATTTTCTCAAGATTTTTCACAAGCATTAATTAAGCTCTGCTGTTATTCTCCGGGTTCCCATGATTTTGGTAGCCTGCTTTATTTAGAAAGAACCGACAAACAATGGCAAATTAAATCATCTTATGGTTTGTACAATCAGTAAGCTTTGTCATTCGAGCGATCGCTAGGCAATTGAATTTTTTATGGTGAGACGACGGCATAACCCAAGGATGAAATTTATCCACAGCGATCGCTCTCAAAAGCCCCGATAAAGATATATTGATTAAATATTGAGTTAAAGCCGAGCGGGCAGGGAGCCATATGAATCAAGAAAAAAAAGATGCTTCTGAGCTATTTTATTCTTTCTTCTCCTCAATTAAACCTCCTCAGCCTAAAAGCACTTCTACTCAGGATGAGTGGCTGTCTCATGTTTTACCTCATGGTGAAATCGAAGAACTAGCGCTAAATCTTTGGCACGTCACCGGAACTTTACCTAGTTCTACTATGGTGCCGCGGGAAATGATAGTTTATAAATTAGCAGATGGTAGCCTACTGATTCACAGCGCGATCGCTTTAAATGAAGCGGGTATGACAAAACTGGAATCTTTAGGTGTGCCTAACATTTTAATTGTACCTAATCGCATTCACAGACTCGATGCTCGTGTCTATAAACAGCGCTATCCGCAGCTTTTAGTTGTTTGTCCCGCAGCAGCAAAACCTTATGTGGAACAAGTGGTAGCGGTAGATGGAATCGCAGAGGAAGTTTTATCGGCATACGGAATTACTTGTCACGCACCTGCTGGGATTCGTCCCCAAGAACTCGTTTATGAACTGCCACTATCGACGGGGAAGGCATTAGTGTTTACAGACATTCTATTTAACTTAAACAAGTCATATTTTGAGCAGAACTTACCCACAGGTAAATATCTGTTTCAATGGTTAGGAGCAAGTGCAATCGGATCGAGTGGATTTTTCGGTATTACTGGTTTGGGTAGGCAGTTTTTTATGAGCGATCGCAATGCCTATCGTCAGTGGTTAGAAGCATTAGCCGATAGTATACCTGACTTGCAGGTGATTTCTGTAGCTCATGGTAGTCCAATCGTTGCTGATTGCAACTATCGATTGCGTGAGGCAGCCGCACGCCTGTTGTAGAGATGCTGGCAATTTCTGGACGCATGGGATGGCTTGAGCGCAAGAAACGGGTGGCTTTGAGTTTAGACTATCGATAAAGTAAGAAGTGTAAAAAAATTTTTGCTTGAGCTTATATGATGTCGAGAAACATTGTGAGTGTCTATGACAGCGAAAACTACAGCCGAATTGCTCAGGCGATCGCATTCATCCGCCAGCATCACCTGAGTCAACCCAATTTAGCCACAGTAGCACAACACATTGGCTTGAGCGAATACCATTTTCAAAGACTATTTACGCAGTGGGCAGGCATTAGCCCCAAAAGGTTTTTGCAATATCTAACGATTGAATATGCCAAATCGAAGATCGACGAAACCAAAAGTTTACTAGATCTAACCTTAGATGTAGGTTTATCCAGCCCAGGACGATTGCACGATTTGTTTGTGAATTTAGAAGCTATGTCTCCTGGGGAATTTAAAGCTGGTGGCACTGGCTTGCAAATCTGTTATGGCATTCATGATACTCCCTTTGGTAAAGCTGTCATTGCCACAACCGATCGTGGTATTTGTAACCTAGATTTTTTGGATATAACCAACGTGCAAACTGGCGCCCAAATTTTGCGGCAAACTTGGTCAAATGCTGAGATTATTTACGAGCCACAAACAACTCAACCCTTGCATGACTTAATTTTTAATTCAGTAACTGGCAAGGGGAAAAAATCTCTCACGCTTTTAGTCAAAGGAACTAATTTTCAAATTCAAGTTTGGCGGGCACTTTTGCAAGTACCATTTGGGGGGATTACGACTTATCAAACCATTGCTCAAAAGATCGCTCGTCCTACTGCCAGCAGAGCCGTTGGCAATGCGATCGCTAACAACCCAATCGGCTATTTGATTCCTTGCCATCGGGTAATTCGAGAGTCTGGGGAACTCGGTGGCTATCGTTGGGGATTGGAGCGCAAGACTGCTATTCTCGGCTGGGAAGCTAGTTTCAATTGTTGATCGGAATCTCAATCGTAACTTTTGTCCCGATTCCAACTGTAGAATCGCAGGTTAATTGACCTTTGATCGCACCACTATCAACTGTCAACTGTCAACTGTTTAATCCTTCCACTCTACTTGAACGGGTTTGATTTCCTGTTCGTTATATGCGGTGAGATTAGCTTTGACATTCCCGTTTGACCAGTAAATGCTTGTGAGATGATATTTATAGTTTTCTCCGTATTTTGCACGAGCTATTTCCACAGCTTTAACTCCAGCCGCACCAGTTCGCGTCAAGTGCATCATGCCGACGGGTAAAATTGCGATCGCTATCCCAAGAATGAATGCCAGCTTCGGATTAAAGCCAGAATTACCATATCTAATGCTTGCCGACGCTACAGGTGCAGCACGTAGTTGTGCATAGAGCCAAAAAAGAACGGGGATCGGCATAATTTTAGCTAGAAGCGACATAGGAAGACCGACCAAATTGAGGCGAAATTGAGTTGCCCACAGATCTGCTGGTTGCAAAAATGGAATCAGTATGATTCCGCTGACAAAGTTAGAGAGCATGAAGACGGCGAACCAGGTGATGATGGGAACGGCACGCAGGTTACCCCGCAGGAGAAACACACCCGCCACCACAGCTGGGAAGTTAAAGCTGGACGAGTAGTTTTGACCTTGCGATATGCAATAGATCCAATACGCGATATCGAGAATGCCAATCGCGATTAGCACCATACCCACCCGGTTTAAAATAGCGCGATAATCGTTCATTTGTTTTCCAAGTATCTACCAGACTTGAATCACTCCCGATCTGATTTGAGCGCCTTCAGCTGTCGGTAGTCAGCGCTACCACGCTGCCTGCAATAACTTTCCAGTTATTTTCAAACAGCTGCCAAACCCTGAGATAGCGGAATTTACCATCAATTTCTTGCCCTAAATAGTTTCCTTTAATTTCTACCGTAACGGCAACAACAACATCATCACCAATCGAACTTAGCATTTGATCGCTCGATTCAACTGTATGCAAGTTGATGTTTCCCGAACGGTAATTTTTCAGATCCATCGCTTTGGTTGCCGTTTCGCCAGTCGGCCCGTTGAACAGAAGATCGTCGTGCAGCAATAGATCCAAAAGTTCCACGTTACTCGT
Source organism: Cyanobacteria bacterium UBA11372 (assembly GCA_003486675.1). GTDB lineage: Bacteria > Cyanobacteriota > Cyanobacteriia > Cyanobacteriales > Aerosakkonemataceae > Microseira. The sequence continues at coordinate 24,224 of DNGG01000616.1, read as the reverse complement.
TTTCATCGCTTCCAGAAGACAGTTCTCGCAGGCGACGATTTGGGCTTTGCGGGTAGCGTCCATAATGTTTGTTGTTTGATTTGACCAAAGATGAGTTAATCTTACAGGGCGATCGCGCCAGCGCTGACTTTTCAGTTCGCAGCGGCTCGATCCCGATCTGGTTTGAGCCTTAGCGGTGTTCTACTTTCATTTCAATTGTGTATCTGTTATATGCTTTTCTTTAAATGGAAATTGCTTTTCAAACTCAACTAATTCATTAGGAGCTACTTGAAAGACACTATCTTCATAGAATCTTCCTGATATTCCATTCAGGCTGCCTTCGTATAGTTCTAACGCTAGAAGATAATCAAAATCCTTTCCGGCGGATGTTTGTATATTAAATAAGCTTGCTTTCTTAAATCCAAACTTTCCATAAAAATTTGGATTTCCCAGGAGGATTATACCTTTATATTTAAGCTTTCTTGCCATTTTTATCGATTCATTTATTAAGAGACTACCTATTCCTTTTTTCTGATAATCTGGTAAGACACAGACTGGCCCCATACATAATACTTCAAAGCAATCGTTATTTTCATTTATAATTATTGCTTTTGAATATATAATATTTCCTACTATCCGCTCTCGATCGCATACAACCAAGTCTAATTCCTTAACGAAGGCTTTCACCTTTCTTATTTTATGCAAGATTAAATGCTCATCACATCCAGGCTTGTATACATCCCAAAATGATTCACGTGTAATCATCTCAGTTTCTCTATAATCTGATTCAGTTTCGAGTCGAATAGAATAATTCATATTACTTGTCAGTCCTAATACTGTCGAGATTGTCTTTTATCTGACTGGAGTCCATCCATTTGCAGAGCATACTCCTGCTTCTCTTCTAGGAGGTATGCACCAATAAATTTTGCCATCAAATACCACACCATCGCTAACGTAACTCAACTCAGAAATGGGCTTCCACTCTTTTTCCCCACCCTCGTCGTAATATCGATACTGTTCTCCTTTGACTTCTAAACCCTGACTTGTTCCTCCAATAATATACAAACCCTCTGTAATAGAAGGTTGGTAAAGGTTTGATTCGCAGAGCGTGCCTTCACGCTTACAGCCTTTAGCTAGTTGTCCATTAGGGGATAAGCTATATATTTTATCATAGTCATAGTTTAAAATTAAGCCAAATCCATCTTGCAATCTGATGCGATTGGAGAATTTTCCCTGATATTCAACTGAACTGCTAACCGTACCATGACTTTTAATGATAGTCGTTCCATCTGCTTGAATAGTAATTGATTGACCAGTGCCATTTCCCCCAACAAAATTAAAAAATCTAGTTCCTACGAATGGCAGGTTTTGTGTGGCATCAGAGTCCGTCCTTTTCTCAATGAACCAACGCCAAACTTGACGTTCTCTATTGCTAGCTCCTCCGGCGATCGCAGATACAGCTAACAATTCGCCTGCTGCATTAGTAAACTCAAACCGACAAGGCCCCAGTCCCGTTCCAGAACAGTCTTTCACTTCCTGATAGCCCAATTCAAATAACTCTCTGACCGAAGTATCGTTAAGGTTGGGCGCATCGCCCATTAAGTGGGGTTGCCAACCTTTTTGAATTAGAACTTCTCGTGCTTTTTGATATGGCATACCTTCTTGAAGACCAAACCGATTGGCAGCAGTGGGAGAATTCTGTTTGCTGGCTGGAACTTGTTGAATGCTGGGAGTCGCAAGGCTAGTACATCCTGGTGCGATCGCTCCAACTAAACCTGCAAAAATAGCTATTGTAAGGATAGAGGGACAAGAACCCCATTTTTTCAACATCATAGGATACAAACCTTGTTAAAAGTTTAAAGCCTCCCCCTTTAAGGGAAAGGAAAAATTAATATCATGTCCGGTTACATCGGTAGCGTAAACAATATGACAAGGAAGACAAGGAAGACAAGGGAGTATTGGTGAATAAAGCTCGCACTTGCACAACCGATGCTAGCGGACATGATATAATTTCCCCCGATGCCAATCCTCTTCGCTAGAGAGAGAGGTAACTGTCAACTGTCAACTGTCAACTGTCAACTGTCAACTGTTGAAAAGCTGTTTTTCAATCGCATCACAGGCCACGCCTACACCATTTTCTGCTTGCAAAGTACATCCAATTTCTGCTGCTTTTGCTGCATAGTTAGTATTATCTAACAAGGCGCGTCTGTTTCGCTGTTATTGACACCTACCGATCAAGAAATCCATCAATGTCTGATGGAAAAAATCGGGATTATCAAGGTTGGCTGCATGTTTGGCGTTGGGGATAACAATAAAGCGACAGTTGGGTTCGCGTTCAGCCCAAAGTGGCATGATTCTACGAATATTACCCGTTGCGTCTTTGTCCCCGACCATGAGGAGTAATGGCTTGTTAATTCTGTAATCTGGTTCGTGGTGCAGACAAGCAGCGGACTCCATCAGTATGTGGATAAATTCGTCTTTGCTCAAGCTTTCCATTGCCGGACGCAAAAGCTCCTGCGCTGCCTTCGAGGTGGCTGTTAAGGCCAAGGATTGACTCACCAGCATTTTATAGGGATAGATTCTGAAAATCGGCTCGGCGATGCTTAAGCTGAAGGCTTCCAACGCCGAGAGTTTTTGGAAATTCCAGGTGCAATCTAGAAAGACCATTGCCCTGACAAGTTTGGGATGCTGGAAAACCAATTCCTGATGCAAATTTCCGCCCAGTGAGTGACCGACGAAAATGGCCTGCTGCACCTGAAGCTGGTCGAGAATGGTGAGTAAATCATCAACAGCGTGCTTCAGGGAAAAGGAAGCGGGACGCGAGAGTCCGTGTCCGCGCATATCCCAGGTCAATAGGCGAAAATGCTCGCCGACCTTCGGCAACGTTGCATCCCATTCATGATGGTCAATCGTCGCACCATGAGTAAAGATGACAGGTGGCGCAGCGGCTTTGCCGCCTGTCCAATAGTGGATATTAAGTCCATTGCGTTCTAAAAGCGCTTCTTTTAGTTCCATAACTCTCTCATTGGCGTTTACTTAACTGGAATTGAGATCGCAAACTCCGATCCTTGACCCGGAGTTGAGTTAACTTCTAGTCTTCCACCATGTTTTTCTACTATAATTTGCCGCGCGATCGCCAATCCCAATCCAGTCCCTTTACCGACATTTTTCGTCGTAAATAGATGGTCAAATATACGAGGTTTAACATCTTCCGGTATGCCCTTGCCGTTATCAGCGATCGCAATTTTCACTTCTTCGCCTTCCACTCTCGTCCTAATCGTAATTCGATTCGGATTGGCTTGAATTTCAGCAAAACTGCGTCCATGATTTGATTCATATATGGCATCGATCGCATTCGCCAGAATATTCATAAACACCTGATTTAACTGTCCGGGAAAACAAGCAATTTCCGGAAGTTGACCGTAGTCGGTGACGACTTTAATAGCGGGACGATTTTCGTTGGCTTTGAGGCGATGGCGTAGAATTAGTATGGTGCTATCGATGCCTTCGTGTAGGTTAAAAGGTTGCTTGGTGTCGCTATCGGCGCGGGAGAAAGTACGGAGACTTTGGCTGATGGACTTGATGCGATCGCCTGCATCTTTCATCGATCGAATTAACTTCGGTAAATCCGATCGCACATAGTCTAGATCGATTGCTTCTAACTCATCTTCAATTTCTGCACCCGGTTGAGGAAATGTTTTCTGATAGAGATCGATGATACCTAACAAGTCATTGATGTAATCTTGGGCTGCACTGACATTGCCTACAATAGAACCAACGGGATTATTGATTTCGTGGGCGACTCCAGCAACTAGATTGCCCAAAGCGGACATTTTTTCGCTTTGAACAATTTGCAATTGTGCTTGTTGTAGTTCTTCCAATGTTTGTTGAACTTGGCGATAGAGGCGAGCATTTTCTAGAGAAATGGCAGCTTGGGTGCAGAGGAAGTTGAGGATGAGGATGCGATCGCTCGTAAACGCGCCACTCGTAACCCGATTTTCCAGATACAAAATACCCCGCAATTGCCCTTGATTCAAAATTGGCAAACACAGGACACTCTGAGGCTGTTGTTGATTCAAATACTCGCAAATTACAGGGAGATCGGTTTTCATATCGTCAATGACAACTACCGAGCGAGTGTTTTTCACATACTGAATCAATTTGATGGAAATCTGGGGATTGTTATCGAGTAATTCTGAGCAAAGTTTGGTTGATTCGGGTGTAGCGATCGCGCGAACTTGCCATGATTGATTCAGATTAGGCACAATTAAGACACAGCGATCTCCCCCAGAGTTTTGCAGAATAATTTGCGTCATTTTGCCAAGCAATTCCTCGATTTGAATCATGCTAGAAATTGCTTGGTAAGCTTTAATAATCGAGGTAAAATCTAGTAGGTTATTAATGCTATAACTAGAAGAAGGACTGGTTGATGTAGAGGTATGAATTGAGAGATTGGGAGCGATCAAAGTTGCTAGGGTTTCTAGTGTATTTAAGGTTGACGCTTCTTGGATAATGGGTTGCAACAGTTGGGGATAGCGTTTTTCCAAGTCAGAAGTTTTGGCTAATGCACCCCATTTGGCGTAGCAGTAGTAAGCTTCTTGCATATATCCGGCTGCAACTTTTTCTTTGCCCCAAGCGAGGTAAAATTTCGCTGCCAGTTCGTTCGCTAAGGCTTCTTCTTGGATGTATTCGTTGGCTTTAGCTCCCTTTATGGCGCGATCGTACCAATCCCCTGCTTCATAATTCTTGCCTAAAACCCGGCATTTTTCTGCTTCTATTAAGTCAACTTTATGTTGGTGATTAATGGGGGCATGGTGCGCCCACTTAGCCAGATTATTTTCATGAGTTTCCACCAGGGCGAGAGCGTTCGCTTGTTCAATTTCGGGGCAGAAACCGGGTTTCTGTGCAAATCTTTCTTGGTTTAATTCAGAACCTGAAAGCAACCCGGTTTCTGGGTTAATTAGTGCCAAGTAGGTTAACGCAGCATAGAAATGGAAAATCGGAGTATGAATTAATCCTGCCACTCCCGTCAAATAGAGATTAGCTTGAGCAATGTACTCTAGGACATCGGTGTAGTTGCTAAAGACATAGGCAAGCATCAGTTTGTAGATATAAGCAAAAGCGATCGCATTCAGCTCATTATCCTGAAGGTGCTTAGGAAGCATCAACTTTTCATCGTAAGCAGTGCCGCTTAATAAATCCGGTCGCTCGACAATTTCCCTCCAGTTCTGCACCATCTGTTGTTTCATCTTTAGGTAAGTCAGAGGAGAATCTTGCTTCACATTAGCTAAAATGAGGCAGCAATTTTCTAGTTCTAGATCCCAATAGTCCAGAGCAACTCCCCCGAAGAAATTATCATCAAAATAACCACTCATATTGTGACCAGCATGTAGGAAATCACCGGATTCCATTCCCGCCAGATAGCCCTGTTTCAGAGTTGGGATTGTTGCCCTCAGCGCTTCAGTACGATGCTGGAGAAAACTGGCAAACCAAAGTAAAGTTATGCACTTGTATTGCCGCACATTCAACCGCTCGAGTAAACCCATTGCTACTCGCCCAAAACTATAGCCTCTTTCGATTTCTCCCAAACCAGCAGACAGCATCATGCCATAACCTGCATAACCGATGGTTGATGCGGGTGCATTGCCAAATTGCAGCGATAAACTGACCATTGTCGAGCAAAGCAGAGAAAGCAAGGCCGGATTTCCTAGAAAAATGGGGATAAACAACATGGCTAAAAGTTGCATCGCCGCGATCTTATGAGGATCGCTCATCACAGGCAGATTAACCAATTCCTCAATCGGTTTGCCTTGGAGTCGATCGGCAAGGATTGGTAGCGCTTTGTCAGTCAAGGTTTCGTCAGATTCAGAGGAGAAATCAACCCCTAATTGTGCTAGGGCATTTCTGCCTACAGCGATCGCTTCCAACATCCGAACCTGGGCTGTCAGGGCGCTGATTTGAATCTCATAAATCTTCACTTTATCTAGTATGGTTTGGGCCGAGGACAAAACCCGATCTGCCATTGCTTCCATGCTGTCAAAATCGGCATTCAAGTAAGCCATTTCTGCCGCAGCTACATAAAGATTCAGGCTTAATTCATACTGAGTTTGCCAACAGTTTTTGGCGAGCAATCCCAGCCCGGTTTGGACAAAACTTCTGGCGGCTGCATAGGCGATAGAATTTCTGGCTTTTTGTCCGGCTGCTAAGTTAAGTTGAGCTAAATATTCTTGTTCTTCTGCTCGATCGATCAACTCAATTGCTAAATTAAAATGCCCAACAATATCAAACAGCTTTTCTTCTTTTTCTATTTCTGACAATTTTTGTTGTAGCAATCGTCCAATTTTCAGATGGGTTGCCTGTTTTTGGTTTTCTGGAATCAGAGAATAGGCAGCTTGTTGGACGCGATCGTGCAGAAACCGATATTGCACATTTTCGCTCTGGTCGGTATTGACATTTCCTTCATCTTGGCTCAGATAAAATTTATACACTTCACTTTGGGGCAGAATTAATCCTTCTTGTAAAGATTTCCATAAAGCATCTGCCGCATCGGTGGCGGATTTTTCTGCAACAATTGCCAAGGTATTAAGATCGAATTGGTTGCCGATACAAGCGGCGAGTTTCAAAATCTCTTGAGTTTGGGCAGGCAATCTCTGCAATTGCTGCGCCATAAATTCTACTACATCGTCGGTGAGAGATAGCGCTTTCACTTGAGTTAAATCGCATTCCCAATAGCCTTGGTCGCGATTAAATATAATCTGTCCATCTTCGTGTAATGCTTTGAGAAACTGAGTGGTAAAAAAGGGATTGCCTTTGGTTTTGCGAACAATTAATTCGGTTAGAGGTTGGGCTGTAATATTGTCACAATGCAATGTATCGGCAACTAACTGATTTGTATCGGAGAATGCTAGAGGAGCGAGAGCGATTGTATTGACAGTTTTTCCAGATTTTTTCAGGTCATCTACCGTCAAAATGAAGGGATGGACGGGTGAAACTTCATTGTCTCGATAAGCTCCCAATAACAGCAGATAACTATTGTCTGACATCAGTAGTTTCATTAACTGTAGGGAAGCCGAATCAGACCACTGCAAGTCATCGAGAAACATCACTAAGGGATGTTCTTTGGTTGCAAAAAGAGCAATAAATTTTTGGAACAATAAGTTAAATCGATTCTGGGCAGCGGTTCCCGACAGTTCTGGTGCTGGAGGTTGTTTGCCGATAACGATTTCTAGTTCGGGAATCACTTCAATCAAAACTTGACCGTTTTCGCCTACGACTGCTAAAATTTTGGTGCGCCATTGAGCTAATTGACCGTCTGATTGTGACAGTAATTGTCCGATCAAATCCCGCAAAGCTTGCACGAAAGCTGAGAAGGGAATGTTGCGATTAAATTGGTCAAATTTGCCTTTGATGAAATACCCTTTCTGACGGGTAATCGGTTTGTGAACTTCGTTGACAACGGCTGTTTTACCGATGCCAGAAAATCCCGCCAATAGCATCATTTCGGCTCTGCCATTGGCGACGCGATCGAAGGCTTCAAGTAAGGTTTGGACTTCGGTTTCCCGTCCGTAGAGTTTTTCAGGGATGAGGAAGCGATCGCTCACATCCCGCGTGCCAATCTCAAATCCCTCAATCTTGCCAGTTTCCTTTAATTGATGCAGACAAATCTCCAGATCGTACTTTAAACCCAAAGCACTTTGATAGCGATCTTCTGCATTCTTCGCCATCAGTTTCATCGCGATGTTCCCTAAGGCTTCTGGAATGTTGAATTGAGTCAGAGCGGGCGGTTGTTTGGCGATGTGACAATGCACCAACTCCATCGGCTCGTCAGATTGGAAGGGCAATTGTCCGGCTAATAATTCAAATAATGTCACTCCCAAGTTATAGAAATCGCTGCGGTAGTCAATCCCTCGATTCATCCGTCCGGTTTGTTCGGGGGAAAGATATGCCAGCGTGCCTTCTAATCCGTTGGGATTTTTAATTTCTTGGGTTTCTTTGGGTAATAGGGAAGCGATGCTGAAGTCGATTAATTTAACTTGTTTTGTCTTTGGATGGATCAGAATATTGGCAGGTTTAATGTCTTTATGAATGACGCGATTTTGCTGTAAGTCGTGCAGGATTTGAGCCAGTTGCAGGGCGATTTCTAATACTTCTGCGATCGCCAGTCCCCGATTGCAAGTATAGTCTCGCAGGGAAACGCCGCCGAAGTCTTCCATAACCAGGGCGTAGCTGTTGCGGTACGATTCTAGGCTGTAAGGACGGATGATGCCAGGAATGTTGAGGTTTTTGGCGTTCGCATATTGATTGCGAAACTGCAACAAATCGTGGAAGCTAGGGTAGTCAAGTTGTAGCAGTTTGAGAGCGACGGGCTGAGAATCTACCAATCGAATACCCCGGTAGACGGCGGTTCTAGTACCACAATACAGTAGCTCCAGTAAACGATAGCCAGCTAGAGCAACGGTTGTATAGACGGTGGTATTCATCGGTAGTGACCTCATTTGGCATCATATCAAGAATAGTATGCCCGTTAGGATGGTGGTGCTAACCGATCGGCAGAGTCAAAACAAACTCAGTTCCTTTGCCAACTTCAGTATTTACTGCGATGGCGCCGCCATGTTTTTCGACTATAATTTGACGCGCGATCGCTAACCCCAATCCCGTCCCTTTCCCCACACTTTTAGTAGTAAATAGATGGTCGAAAATGCGAGTTTTCACATCTTCAGGCATACCATATCCATTGTCAGCGATCGCTATTTTTATCTGTTCGCCTTCCACCCTCGTCCGAATAGTAATTCGATTGGGATTGGCTTTAAGTTCTGCAAAAATGCGTCTTTGATTCGATTCATCTAGCGCATCGATTGCGTTCGCCAGAATATTCATAAATACTTGGTTTAACTGTCCGGGAAAACAAGCAACTTCCGGAAGCTCACCGTATTGGGTAACTACTTCAATAGCGGGACGATTTTCCTTGGCTTTGAGGCGATGACCCAGAATTAATAAAGTGCTATCGATGCCTTCATGGAGGTTAAAAGGTTGTTTGGTGTCGCTGTCGGCACGAGAAAAAGTCCGAAGACTTTTACTGATAGAGGTGATGCGATCGCCTCCATCTTTCATCGCTTGAATTAACTTCGGTAAATCTTCTCGCAGGTAATCGAGATCGATCTCTTCTAGTTTGTCTTCAATTTCTGTACCGGCTTGAGGGAATGTCTCGCGATACAGATCGATGAGGTCCAATAAATCTTTGATGTAATCTTGGGCAGCGCTGACATTGCCAACAATGCAACCAATCGGATTATTAATTTCATGGGCAACCCCAGCTACTAATTGCCCCAGCGCCGAGAGTTTTTCCTGTTGTACCAATTGCACTTGAGCCTGTTCCAGTGCCTGGGTACGTTCTACTACTTGCTGTTCTAAAGTATCCGTCAGCCGTTTTAGTCGCCAGTGGATTTTTACCCGCGCTAATACTTCCGCTGCTGAAAAAGGTTTGGTGATGTAATCGACTGCGCCTAATGACAAGCCTTTGACTTTATTTTCCGTATCGGCTAAAGCCGTCATAAAAATGATTGGAATCCCTTCAGTTTTGGGGTTTTTTTGCAGACGGCGGCAGGTTTCAAAACCATCCATTTTCGGCATTTCAATGTCCAGCAGGATCAGTTCTGGAGGGTGGCGCGTAACCTGGGCTAGGGCATCTTCGCCATCAACTGCCATACGGACTTTATAGCCAGCAGCTTTCAAGGCAGCAGACAACACCGATAAGTTAGTTGGATTGTCATCCACAATCAAGATAAACGGTTGGGTTGGGTATGGCATGGGTTTCGCTTTTCAGTTTGAGGGTATTAAATGAGGTAGTGTTGGATAAATGCCCGCAGTTGTTTGAGTTCGCAAGCTTCAGCAAGGCGGATGAGTTCTCGGGTAAAGGCAGCCGTATTAGCATCCTCAAGTTGTTGGGCGACTTCAATAATGCCATCGAGTTCTCCGTCTTGGGCTAGCTCAAAGAGTTGATACAAGATTTCTGTCTGGGGTGGCTGCATTTGAACGGGGGCAACCTCAACATTCTGGTTTTCACTGTTAGTTATGTCATATATCCAATCTAATTGCAGATATTTTTGCACAAGTTCCAGTAAAGTTTCGGCTTGCACGGGTTTGGGTAAGAAATCATTTGCCCCGGCATCTAGGCTTTTGTGGCGATCGCTCTCAAAGACGCTGGCAGAGGAGACGATAACAATTTGGTTTTGTAATTGAGGGTGCGATCGCACTTGCTGCAAAAATTCAAACCCATCCATCACCGGCATCGCTAAGTCAGTAATAATTAAATTTGGGGAGGCACTGAGAATTTGCTCGATCCCTTCTTTTCCATTTTTAGCTTCGATAATTTCAAAGCCGATGGGTTCCAAGAGATTGAGCAATACAGAACGATTTTCCCAACGGTCATCCACGAGCAAGATTTTGCGTTTTGAGCCTTTGTAACCCTTAATTATACCTTGTTCCATGACTGTCAAAGCGCCAGCCCAATTTTGGGCTTCCGGCAGTTCTACTTCAAAGGAAAAGGTGCTGCCTTTGCCTGGAACACTTTGAACCTGGATTTCGCTTTGCATCAACGAGACTATTTTATGGGTAATTGTCAATCCCAATCCCGTACCTTCTACTTGCTTTTTGGTATCGCCGACTTGCTCAAAGGGCAAAAAGATTTTTTCGATTTCTTCTGGAGTCATACCCACTCCAGTATCTTCTATCTGAAAGCGAATTTTGGCAGCGATGAATTCAACCTTAAAAGTCACGCTACCGCGAGCGGTGAATTTAATCGCATTACCCAGAAGGTTGATGAGAACTTGACGCAAACGTTTTTCATCCGCCCAAACACCTACAGGTAATCGGGAGTCAACCTGGAAATCAAACGCAATCCCTTTTTGTTCGGCGCGAATGCGGTTAATTTCGACTAGGCTTTGTAGGAAGGAAGGCAGATGCAATGCTGTGGGATGCAATTCTAATTTTCGGGCTTCGATTTTGGAGAGATCCAATACGTCGTTAATTAGTTTCAGCAAGTGAGAACCGCATTGATAAATGATATCGATGCCATTGCGTCCTTTTTGGCTGAGGGGTTCGGTGCGTTTGAGGATTTGGGCGTAGCCCAGGATACCGTTGAGCGGGGTGCGTAACTCGTGGCTCATGTTGGCGAGGAATTCGCTTTTGGCTTGGTTAGCGTTGTCGGCAGCTTCTTTGGCGCGTGCGAGTTCAATTGTGCGTTCTGCAACCCGCTCTTCGAGTACATTGAAGGAGGTTTTGAGTTGTATAGCCATTTGGTTGAACGATCGCGCCAATCCTTCTAGTTCGTGAATGCCTTTCACTTCGACGGTGCGATCGAGTTCTCCCTTCGCGATCGCAAGACTTGCTCGCTGCAATTTGACAATTGGACTGGCAATCCAGCGAGAGGTGTAAATGCCCAGAATCGTCGCCACAGCCAATGCTCCTAAGCAAAGCAGAATCGTGGTGCGCTTGTTGGCGTTAATTTGCCCCATGAAATCCGATTCCGGCACAGAAACCACAATCAGCAAATCTAAACCGTATTCATCGCGCCAAGGAATAATCTTGACAAATTTCCGCTCTCTATTCAAAGTCAGCGAAAATTTTTGCTGATTTTGGATATTTTGAAACCCATTGAATTGTTTCTGTATTTCCTGTGATACTGCCTGGATCGCAGGATCGGGACTAGCGATCGCTTTATATCTTTCTACCTTATCATTTATTTTGTATAAGAGTGGTTGAGAGCTAGAACTGCCCACCAGTTTTCCATTGCGCTCAACAATAAATACCTGTCCTGAAGCACTCACTTTAAGTTGGCGAAGGAATTGGCTAATATCTACTAACAAAAATTCGGCTGTAACTAATCCTTGCAAGTTCCCATTGTCGTCATAAAAAGGTCGCCTTGCCGAAACGGCAACATAATATCCCACACTTTCTCGCTCCTGGGATATTGATATATTTCCCCCGTGGATTTTTGAGTTACTTAAACCAACAGAGTAAAAAGACCAAAGAGTTTTATTTGCCTTAAAAACCTCTGCGAACCAAGGCTGTTTCTCTGGCTCGAAATCATAAGACTGAACCAGTTTAGTCCGCCTTCCCCGACGATCGGCTCCATAATCGTAACCCTTGCCGTTACGATTTTCGTAAACTTGTAGATCGACACCATTAATCCACCTTCCTGCGCCAACTTCTGTCCCATTGAGTAAGGTGTAACCGACGTAACTCAGATTTGGGAAAACCTTGGCTTGTCTCCAAAAGTATTGTGCCGTAGCTTCGGGATCTTTTAGATCGAGCTGTTTTGCTGCGATCGCATCTGCATTCATCTGGTTCAATTTTTGCGGTAATCCTAGATAGGCATCTAAGTGATTTTCCGCTTGTTGTCCAGCTTTATCGATCAGTTGATCGGCAAGCTGATTGACAGCACTCTGTCCGTTCTTAAACGACAGATAGCCCGTTAATCCGACTGCGGCAAAAATTTGTAGCACAAACGGAACAATCAAAACTGCTCGTAAGGGAACGGGGCGAAAAAGACTGCGATCGCTCGGATGTTCTGAGGAAGAAGGCATAGCGACTGATTCCCGTAAACTGACGATGCCAGACCGTACCCTTATTGTGCCAAGAGACAAAGCAATATGAACAAATTCCAAGTTGTTGCATAGAGCAAAGCACTCAGGTTGGGGTTTCAGTCATGACATCCCTCCCGGCAGTTCTCTCAGCCAACCGGCAAATACCTGGAGAGTATCGCTCTCCCCGCCATATTTTTCCAGGATAATTTGAGTCGCGATCGCACCACAGGTTTTTGAGTCTTTGCTAGTTGATGAATCAGTGAAGAAGCTGTTACCTAAGCGTTAGTTGAATCTCTCGGAAAATTCCTGACAGCGTTGCAGATACATTTTAGCAACTGTATCATCAGGATTGGCTTGCAAACATTGGTTTAACAGTCGAACTGCAGTCTCTCTATCCGAGGCATGATAGGATGCGATCGCGCGTTCAAAATCGCTTTGCGTGGCTAATTTACGATCTTGCAATTGGGGCGAATCGGCATCGAAAACCTCATACACGGCTACCTGTTCGGATTTCCCCTTGACTAGAACCCGATCGATAAAACGAATGCAGTATTTTTGGGGATTTTTTAATGCTTGAAATGTGCGATCGCTAATCAGTAATGGCACGCCATACTCTTTAGTTAATCCCTCCAAACGAGATGCTAAATTCACCGCATCGCCGATGACAGTTCCATCCATCCTAGATGTACCACCGACCGTTCCTAAGATTAAAATCCCCGTATTAATACCAATGCCAATTTTAATCGGCGGGCGTTCCGGTCTGGTGCGAGTGGTATTATAATCAGTTAGCTTTCGTAGCATCTCAATTCCGCCTGTGACTGCCCGATCTGGCTCTCCATTAAATAAAGCCATGATCGCATCCCCAATATACTTATCAATAAACCCCTTATTTTCGATAATTGCGGGTTCCATGCGAGATAGATAACCATTAATAAACTTAAAATTATCATTTGGTGTCATTGTTTCTGATAGACGGGTAAAATCTCGAATATCTGAAAACAAAACTGAAATTTCTTGCTGGATTTGTTCGCCTAATTGAATATCGAGTATGCTAGATTTTTTTAATAGTTGAAGAAACTGACGCGGCACAAAGCGTAAGAATGATTCATTGAGTGCTTGTAAGTGACTTTCTTTTTCTTGCAGTTCTACAATCAGTTGAGCTTGCTTGCGAGTTAGTGCTTCTAACTCTTGATTCATTTGCAGCAATTGTGCATTTTTTTCTGCCAGTTCCTTATCTTGAGTATAACTGTAGACTGCTTCTGTAACTGTCAATCTTAGATCTTCATTCTGCCACGGCTTACCGATATAGCGATAGAGTTTAGCGTGTTTGACTGCATTGGCGACGGCTTCAATAGTAGCTTGACCCGTCAGCATAACTTTGAGTGTTTTTGGAGAAAGTTCGTGAATGCGACGTAAAAGTTCATCTCCCTTCATATCCGGCATAATATAATCGGAAATAATCAAGGGAATTTCATAGCCATCTTCAATTAATTCTTCAAATAACTCCAGCGCATCCTCTCCGCCTTCAGCAATTTCAACTCGATACTGTTCTCCGAATGCCTTTCTCAGTTCTGATTTTAAACTGGTTAAAATAGTAACTTCATCATCTACACAGATAATGACGGGTTTTCTGACAATTTTTGTCATAGTTTTGCCAATCCAGATTTGACAGTTTCAAGCAACTCAGCTTCCGACCAGGGTTTCAACAAACATTTGTGTAAATTAGCTTCTTGATAAGCTCGATTGATCGCTTCTTTATCTGCTTGCCCCGTCAATAAAATTGTCACAATTTCCGGAAAGTTTTTATGAACCATAATCAGAAATTCATCGCCTTTCATTCCCGGCATCAACCAATCTGAAACAACGATTAAAATACTTACATTATCTGCTTTTAATTCATCAATAATATCTAACGCTTCCTCTGCATCTTGTGCCATTTCATAACTATACGAATTTCCCAATCCTTTTTTGCATTGGGCTTTTAAGCTATCTAAAATGATGGCTTCATCATCAACAAACAAAATGGCTGGTTTAGGCATGGCGGTTAAACAGTTGACAGTTGACAGTTGACAGTTGACAGTTGACAGTAATTGCTCTTATGATTCACTATGAGGTTGGAGGTTCATGCTTAAGGAAACTGTAAATGTTGTGTTTCCGGGAACAGAATCCACTTCTATTTTACCATGATGTTTTTCCACAATTTTGCGAACGATATCTAATCCCAGTCCGCTGCCTTCACCTGGTGGCTTGGTGGTAAAGAACGGTTCAAAAATTCGAGATTTAATCTCTTCCGGAATTCCCTTGCCGCTATCGGTAATACTGACTTTGGCAAATCCGGCCTCCTCGGTAACAGCGATCGCTAACGTTCCTTTATTATCCATTGCTTGAATTGCATTATGAATTAGATTTGTCCAGACTTGGTTTAGTTCATCCGGATAGCAATAAATCGGTGGAATTTCTGCGTAATTTTGCACGACTTCGACTCCTTGTTTGAGATAATTTTTATACAGGAGCAAAACCGTATCAATTCCTTCTGTCAAACTCGCTTTAAATAGCTGATTTTCTTGGTCGTAATGAGCATAGCTTTTCAAGGCAAACACAACTTTAGAAGCTCGTTCTGCTGAAGTGTCGATGGTATTGTTTCCTCGCTGCAAACCAGAAAGATTGTAAGCAAACTCCAGAATTTTATCGCGATCGCTATGAGTCAGTATCGGTAAAAAGGTTTCGATACCTTCATAGATTCTCATATCCGACAGCGTATCAGCTATCGTATCTGCATCAGAGATGCCAATCTCTTCTAGTTCGCGAGTTAAAGAACGCTTTAGTTTGCGAGCATCTTTAGCAGAAACGATTGCCTTACTGTTAATCGAACATAATGCCATTTTGAGAATTAATTGAATTTCTGCGGAAGAAAGCGTATCGAGAAGGCGGGGCAACTCTTCAAAAATTTCTTGCAGAAACTTAGAGATGTTAGTAACTGAAGAGCGGATCGCACCCAAAGGTGTATTCACCTCGTGAGCAATTCCTGCAATTAGCTGTCCCAGTGCTGCCATTTTCTCGGATTGAATTAGCTCTTGTTGAGTGGCTTGCAATCGCTCTAACGTACACTCTAATTTCTGATTTGTTTGAGCAAGTTCCTCATTTTTCAATTGCAAGTTATTTTGGAGTCGTTGCAAGGCTAAATGGGTTTCGACGCGGGCCAAAACTTCTTCTAATTGAAAGGGTTTTGTGACGTAGTCTACACCACCTACACCAAAAGCTTTAACTTTATCAAGTACATCACTAAGCGCACTGATAAAGATGACTGGAATATCCCGCGTTTTTGGATCGGATTTGAGCTTAGTACAGACTTCATAGCCATCCATTTGCGGCATATTAATGTCCAGTAAAATCAAATCGATTGGGGCAGTTTGAGCAGCGGTTATTGCTTGAAATCCATCTCTTGCCGGTCGAACTTTATAGCCATGTTGGGTTAAGATACCCACTAATAACTGTAAATTCGCAAGCGTATCGTCAACAACTAAAATATTGGATTGGGCGGAATCGAGCTTGAGTTCGTTCATAGGAGGAGAGCGATTTTCTAGTTAACTAAACAACAGAATCTATCCAATAGCTGCTTCAATTAATGACGCAATTTTGCCAAATTCAAACTCATTGGCTAATACTGAAAACGCATCGGCGATCGCTCGATCTATGGCTTTGACTTGCTGAATCAGATTATCCACTTCAACCATATCCGATCTGTTCGCCGCGCTGGCTAACTCGAGCAATAATTCAGAGGGTATCTTAGTTATCGCTTCTGGCGCCAGCACATCTTTAATTTCGGTTTTGGCTAAACTCTGAGCTGCTTTATCGCTAGGTTCTTCATAAATATAACGCACGCCGATATGTTTGTTCATGGCTGTAAAAATTTCATCCTCTCGAAATGGTTTCCGCATAAAATCATCGCATCCAGCTGATAAAACGATGGCTTTTTCTTCTTCGAGTACGCTGGCTGTTAGCGCAATCACCGCCGTGGCTTGTCCCTTGGTTGTAGCTTTGATTTCTTGCGTGGCACTGTAGCCATCCATCACCGGCATTCGCATATCCATCCAAATCAAATGAGGTTCCCACTCATTCCAAATCTCCACCGCTTCACGTCCGTTACAGGCTTCTTTCAGTTCAAATCCAAAGGGATTGAGCAACTGAACTAATAACTGACGGTTGAGGGGTTTATCATCGACGATCAGAATCCGATAGCGAGGTTGGTTGGGTTCGAGTGCAATGACGCGACGTTTGTTCTTTTGTCCTTCATCGTCAGATGCATCGACTAATTGGGCAGTAATATTAAACTTAAAAATTGTGCCAACTCCCACTTGACTGCTGACGCTAATATCGCCACCCATGAGTTTGACAAATTGACGGCTAATTGCCAATCCCAATCCCGTTCCTTCTTGAGCATTTTTACCGGAAGAAGTTTGCATAAAAGCTTCAAATAGTTTATCTAACTCTTCGGGTGCAATTCCCGCTCCAGAATCTTCCACTTCAAAATAAATTTGTTGTTTGCTTTCTAGGATTTCTTGACGATCTTCCTCGGTTACTTCCCTCGATCCGAGGAAACCGCTACTCGTACCAACTCGCACAGAAACTCCACCTTCTGCCGTAAATTTAATCGCATTATTGAGTAAGTTAATCAAGATTTGACGCAGTTTAACTTGGTCGGTACGAATGTAACGCGGTACCTCGGCAGTGCGATCGCATAGTAACTGCAATCCAGCATCATCAGCTTTGAGGCGAAACATATCTTCCACATCATCGAGCAAGCGATAGAGATCGAAGTTTTTCTCGTTAAGTGTGGTGCGTCCCGCTTCAATTTTAGAGATCTCTAACACTTGATTAATTAATGTTAATAAGTGTTCGCCGCTGCGGCTAATAATACCGACATTATCGATATGTTCGGATGGGAGCGATCGACTTCTCATCATGATTTGAGCAAAGCCTAAAACTGCGTTGAGGGGAGAGCGCAATTCGTGGCTCATATTGGCAAGAAATGTGCTTTTTGCTTGATTAGCATTGTCTGCTAATTCTTTAGCCTGTTGCAGTTCAACAGTCCTTTCTGCGACGCGATCTTCGAGTTCGGTAAACGAGGTTTTCAGTTGTGCTGCCATTTCATTAAACGCTCGCGCCAACCTGTTTAGTTCGTTAATGCCATCAATCTCGATAGTGCGATCGAGTTCTCCAGTAGCGATCGCTTCACTCGCTTGTTGCAACTTAAGAATCGGACGAGTAATCCAACGAGAGGTAAAGATGCCCAGAATTGTAGCAATCGTGAGTGCTGCCAAACAGAGAAGAATTGTCGTGCGATTGTTGGCATTAATTTGTGCCATAAAATCTGATTCGGGAACCGCGATCGCGATCGACCATTTCAAACCGTTCTTGCCCGTAAATGGCACCACTTGCACAAAATAACGCTGCCCATTTTCGGTAAATTGCAGTTGCTGCCGCTGTTCAATTTTGTCAAAACCCTGAAAAGATTTGGACAAATACTGGGCTGTAGAGCGAATTATCGGTGTCTTGCTATCTAAAATACTTAACCGCTGCGCTTTCTTCTTGCCAGGAACCTCTTGGAATGGTGACTCTCGACTCGTACTTGCTACTAGCAATCCCGACTGGTCAATCGCAAGAATTTGTCCGTTTTCGCTAAGTTTGATTTGATTGAGAAACTTTTGAAATTCTGCCAGCGTAAAATCTGCTGAACTAACTCCCAGCAACTTACCTTGGCGATCGCGAATTGGTTGCAGCGCAGAAAGATAAACAGAACCTTTATCGAAGCCCTGATAAATGTCCAGCCATATTAATTGGTTAGCCGCAACCGTTTTTTTGTACCAGAAGCTAGTGCGAGGTTCGTAGAGTCCCGGGACTATTTTTAGTTTCCGCCCGCGAACGCCGTTTTTGTTAATATCATAGTAAACATTCTGATGGTTAGTAGAGCTATTTACATTGACGAGTTCCAACTTATTATTTTTTTCGTGGCGCGTAATAGCGATAAACCCTCCTGTGGCTTCGCCAGAGAAGGAAATCCACCGCAAGCTTTTAAAAGCTTGCATTTGCTGCCAGAAATACTTTTCTCCCTTGGGTTGGGGCTGTTCTAAATTTAAGCTCAATTCGCCGCGCTCGATCGCGTCAGCGGTGAGTTGATTTACCAACTCAGCATTTCCCAGAAAATTTGTCAGTTTGTCTTCAACTCTTTTACTCGCTTCACCCATTAATTGCTGGGCGAGGTCTTCAACTGCTTTTTGCCCGTTGCGAAAAGATAGGTAGCCAACTAACCCCACTGCCCCAACAATTTGCGCGACGAAGGGTACAATTAAAACCGTTCGCAAAGGAAGCGAACGCAATGCTTTTGCGGCAAATTTGCTAATAGATTTGGTTGGTTTTAAAACTTTGATGTTTGAGGGAGTAGTCATGCTTGAAAAAAATAGTTATTGACTTTTTACAACTGGATTACAATTAATTGTTTAAGATCTACGACATCCACCTCAAAACATGAGATACCGAGTCGCAAGCATCGCAATGCTATAATTGCTTTTACAACAAAATAGATTGACCGTCCGGACGATCGCGAAAATTGCTACAGCTATTAACCAGTAGAGGCACGATCGGTAAAGTCAGCAAAACGGTGCGATCGCAGGCAAAAGTAATCTTCTTAAACATCATTCCGTGAAGGCTAATTCCAAAACATGATTATTTATCCTGGGTTTTGATTTTCAATTTGTGGTATGACGCGAGTTAGCTTTGGATAAATGCCCCTAGTTGTTGGAGTTCCCAAACCTCACCAAGGCGGATGAGTTCTAGGGTGGCAGCCGTATCTTCGAGTTCCGTGAAGGAGGTTTTGCGCTGTTGCCATTTGGTTGAGCGATCTGCTAATCCTTCAGTTCGTTGATGCCGCTGACTTCGACGTTGCGATCGAGTTCTCCGAGAGAGGAGAAAAGGCTAGTTAAGAGATGCACTTCACTATTTTTATGTGCTTGAGATTATATCAGAATTTTTCACCCGGAAATGGCCTCCGCAGCAAGGTCTGAAACGATGACAATGAGAGATTTTCCAGATTGCGGCAGTTCATCAGATGGCTACAATCGATGAAACCCTTATGGGGCGTGGATTTCAGCCTATGTGATGTTGAAGGTCGTTGTGAAGCATAACCTATGTGACTCAACTGAGTATGGCAACAATTTTCGGCAGCAGTAACGGCTTTAAGTTGTTCGATATACCAATGCATTTCGGCGGGGGCTTCGCTATCGGGTGCCATCATAAACTCGAAATCTAGCCCATCGATATTCATTTTTTCTCCCGTATGCGCGATCGTATGAGTAGGAGGAATCAGGGTAATAGTTCCGGTGGAAGTAGTCATGCCTAATCCTGCGCCCACTTGACCTTTAGCATCGACGGGGAGTAAGTTACCGTACATATAACTGGCGCGGCGACTCATGGCATTACCAGCTAGCACGTTTTCTGCGATCGCTCATAATTAATTCCTTCAATTCCACTGAGATAACTTTCAAAAGTTGGGTAACGCTTAAGCTTACAGCAAATTGCTTTTCGTGTGAGGTACACCGAGTGCAAACCCCTATAACCCAACCTACAATTCTTTTCGGGACTTACGCAAACACCAAAGTTTCTCTGAAAAATCGTCGCTTTGTCAGGGGAGATCGCAGCAAGAAACAAAGGTGATAGGAACGCCCTGGCGTAAGTCCTGTTTTTAACCGAGCCGTATTGCCTTCTATCCTACCTTTACTTCTGATGAGATGCCGATAAAAGCTTGTACCTTATGCAAAGGCAATTCCCAGAGATGTTCTGCTTGCCAAGTTGCTGGATCGAACCGAACATTGCAACCTCTTTGATAGGCTCTCCATAGCCTTTCCCAGCTGAAATCAGCTACTTTGGCTGGGTTCTTTTGCAACTGTTTGTGGATGATTCTGAGCAGTCCCAGTCCTAATGCCAAATTGAAGAGGTTAAATTTAGCACCTAGTAAAAATGCCTGGACTTCAGTTTCACCCACTGGGTCGCTACCATAGCCAGTGAGTACATGTATGGTGTCATGCTGCTGCTTGCGACGCGATCCAGTGGTGAAAGGTGATAGGTTGTTCTGGTCGAGAAAATCAGCCACAGCACGACCGAAGGTGCCTGTAGGGAGCGATCGCAATTCCTCTATGTATACGATCTGGGGGACATTCCGACCTCTTGATTCACTTACTTTATCCAGAAAATCAAAAAATTGTTGAATCCGAGGAGTAGGATTATCCTCAGCATCAGCTGCGTTGAGCATTGACATCATAGCGAGGGTTTTCTCCTGATTGTTGTTGCTAGCTGGGGTTAAGGTGGAGTGAGTTGTTGTGGAAGCGTCCATCGGTTTTTTCTCCTTACTGTGTGTTGCTCTTTGATGATTCCAGTATGGAAAAATCCCAAAGTGAAGTCATTGGTAGTTTCAGACAAGTTGAGCTGGCATTTTCCGTCAGGCACATGGCAGTTTTCAGTAATCAGCCGCTCTGGCAAAACTGTCCAGGGTTAATCGCCCAAACCCTTGATTGTTCCCAGCTTGGCTCTCTCTAGCTTCAGAAGCCCTGTTCCTCAATTGAGGCTATTCTACCGATGCGGCTCGTTTCCAGCCGCTTCTAGCTCCTTCTAGCCCTGAAAGAGAACTGGTGTCAAGGCAATCTTCAATTACAGGACTTATATCATGTCCGTTGAATTGCCCATGATAAAAAAACCTCACAGAGTTGT
>DNGG01000616.1:0-2603 GCA_003486675.1 Cyanobacteria bacterium UBA11372 | reverse complement strand
GTAATCGACCCGACATGATATTACGCAAGGGCGTTGCCATCACCTTAGTTTATTCGTAAATTTTTCAGAGAAACTTTGGTGTTTGCGTAAGTTCAGAATTAGTTGAATTTGTCACTAGAGAGAGCAGCCTGAACATCCTGATAAACCTCGCGCAAATGCTCGAGTAACTCTTGTTGGGACAACTCATGAATCTGAAGCTCTCTGATTAGGAAAGCCAGCCGTTGTAGCGGACCATTGTGAAGTTCTGCCTCGAGTTGCTCCCTTAACCGTTGCTGCGTCAGCCGTTGTTGTTCCAAACAACGCATTCGCCGCCAGCAACCGAGTTCATGATAGAGAACGCACACAATTAATCCCGCTGTGCCCAACATAATTAGACTTGCCACTTGAGCGGTCTTATCCATTAGTCTTCCTCCTTTCCCGACTCATAAAAAAAAATGGATGAAGTCTCATTAGACTTCACCCTTGCTTAAATTAGGAATTGCCAATTCGGCTGTGTTAGCTTTTTAAGAATGCGTCTTCGAGAATTGTCCAGGTGTTATTCCCAACAATGCCATCAGCACTTAAACCGAAAATCGATGGGGTTTAACATTTGCAGGACTTACGCACGACGAATTCAGACACCGGGTTTCTGCGTAGATAGTTAGTTCTAAAGCAACGATTTTTCAGAGAAACTTTGGTGTTTGCGTAAGTCATGATTTGCTTAGAAATCAGACATTGGGTGATTCTACCGCACTATCTATTTCACCTCCCCCAAAATTTTCCGCTTTTGAGGCATGAAGCTACAAATTAGCAATTGCAGCATTTAAAGCCTGGAGATGTTTATCTGTTTTATCCAGCCTGCTTTTTGTCTTGATTGTCTGCTCGGCGAAGAACAAATAGTCTTTTAATGCTTGCTGTTGTATGGCTTGTAGTTCTGGTGTAGGTAGAGGTTTACGCAACTCATTGGGAATAGCGTCATTAAACAGATTGCTAACAAGTTGTTCGTACAATTTGGGTTGACTTTTGCTAACGTCATCTAATTCCTGCTGTCCTCTAGCTGTACTGTAGTTGTAAAGTTCTGCTTCCATACCTTTGGTTTCAATATCTATGGTGCCAGAACGCCAGAAGTTATAAGCTCCTAGTTTCGCTTTGTCTGTGCGATATCCAATAACATGATTTGGGGCATCGCCTAAAAGTAGCAGAGCGCCTAACAAATCTAAAATCAGTTCATCTGTAGTGTGAAGAATGTAGGGGCGACCTGACGCATTTGGTTCGCGCAGGATTTGGGCGATATCCAAACGTGTATTTAAATGCGAGAAAGCTGGTTGGGTGCGCCATTTATTATCTCCACTAGCGAAGGTAAGCAACAGGGGAACAATATCTACGCTAGAACACAGTTGTGTCCGTTCTGTTCCTGGGGTGGAAACCCACTGTTTAGTTGGGTCTTTGATGTAAAGAGGAACGTTAATTGATTCTTCATAGACACCAGCACTTTTACCGCGCAACCCGTGAGAACCGCCATACTCACCGTGGTCTGAGGTAAACACGATGATGGTATTTTCGGCATAGGGAGAGTTTTCTAAAATATTAAGTGCTTTCCCAATTTGAGCGTCTACAAATTGTTGGAATAGTAAGTATGAATCCAACAGTTTCAGCCAGGGTTCTCCGAATTTTGGTGGTACGAAGCCAGCTCCTAAGTTTGTTGCTCGGCGAAATGCTTCTTGCAACCGGGGTTTTTTCGCTAACTCGATGGGAGTTTCAAAGTTGGGAATCTTATCTTTGAAGACACTTGGCGGGTTGCTTTCTGCTGGTATTTCCTTTGTCCCTTGGGGATACCAAGAAATATCATGGGGGTTGATTAAGCTGATGGTTGTACACCAAGGAGTATGTTTGGCATCGTTGGAATTGAGCCACTCGGCGAACTGTTGGGTGGCTTTAATTTCTTGAGGAGGTGTACCGCCTTTGACAATGTATGGATCTACTGTTAAACCTTCTCCGGGATTACCATTGGGGGAAGGATAAGTTCCGCCACTAAATCCGTAAGGTTCCAGGGAATCGACCGTGGATAAATGCCATTTACCGAACCACCATGTACTGTAACCAAAGTGAGTTCGCAACAGTTTTCCCCAGGTAGGAAAGCCAGGGTTAAGACTTGGCGCTGGCGCTTTAATTAGTGGACTACTATGACTATCACTACCATCATTCAAATGTGTATCCATCACAAATGTTTGGTGGGAGTATAAACCAGTCACCAATGTGCCGCGAGCCGCAGTGCAGGCTGTTGCTGCTGTATAGTACCGCGTGAAGTTGACAGAACTCTTTCGCAATGTAGCGATCGCGGGTAGATAATTGTCGAGAGTGGCTTGTGCTGGAAACCATTGTGGAGTGCGTAGTTGGTCTACGACAATCACCAGGATATTGGGCTTTTTATATCCAGATGTTTGTGCAATTGCCCGATTGTTGGATTTACTCAGAAATTGAGACCCAAGTAGTGCAGCTCCTGCCAAACCAGTTGCCGATAGAAATGTCCGTCTTTTCATCATCTTGATTTAATTTTACGAAACATAAGAAATTTGCCCGTTGAAGTCTAATTAAACTTCACCCTGGCTTAAATTAGGAATTAC
>DNGG01000542.1 GCA_003486675.1 Cyanobacteria bacterium UBA11372 | reverse complement strand
TTTTCTTTGAGTACGGCGGTGGGGCTGGCGACGCCGGTAATGGCGCTAATTATTGAGTCGATGTTTAGTGGGAGCATTTAGGCTTTTTTGGGGTAGTTCAGCGAGGCGGAGCCTCTAGATTATCGTTCCCAGGCTCCAGCCTGGGAACGAGATCAAGGGAGGCTCTGCCTCCTTGGTGCGACGGGAACGAGATCAAGGGAGGCTCTGCCTCCTTGGTGCGACGGGAAACTAACTCTAGGCTAACTGCTGATTTGATCGTTTCAGCGAGGCGGAGCCTCGTTACTTTCGTTCCCAGGCTGGAGCCTGGGAACGAGATCAAGCGAGGCTCTGCCTCTAAGCTAACTGCTGATTTGATCGTTCGTCTAGGTTTTCCGGGAATTTATCGGACTTTCGCAAGGGCGTTGCCATCACCTTAGTTTCTTTGCGGATTATTCTTTTTTACCCAATAACCAATAAGTCAACATTTCTCCTCGACCTTTAATCAAAACATTTCCTCGCGGCTGTAATATATATTTATCTTTTAATAGTTCGTAGGTGGCGGCGGTGACTTGAATTTTTCCTGCCATGCCTTCTGATTCCATGCGGCTGGCTATATTAACTGTATCGCCCCATAAATCGTAGCTAAATTTTTTCTTACCAATCACACCTGCTACTACATCGCCGCTATTGATACCGATGCGAAGTTGAAAGGGTTTTTTTACATCTTGTTGAAAGTTGACAATAGCTTGCTGCATTGCTAATGCCATATCGGCGATCGCTTCAGCATGATTTTTGCGCGGGGTGGGTAAGCCTCCCACTGCCATATAGGCATCCCCAATTGTTTTGATTTTCTCTAATTTATATTGCTCGACTAGGCGATCGAAGGCGGAGAAAATTTCGTCGAGTAAATTAACCAGTTGGGTGGGTGTAATTTTGGCAGCTAGTGAAGTGAAATCAACTAAATCGGCAAATAAAACCGTCACCGCGTCGAACCGATCGGCGATCGCTGTTTCATTCCGTTTCAACCGTTCGGCTATGGGTTGCGGTAAAATGTTGAGCAGCAACCGTTCTGCTTTCAGGCGTTCCCGCCGCAGTTCGTCTTCAGCTTGCTTGCGCGCTGTAATATTTTTTACAGTACCTTCATAGAATAGCAAATTGCCATTCCCATCTTTGACTGCACGCACGTCTTCGGATATCCAAATAATGCTGCCATCTTTGCGGTAAATTTGGGATTCAAAATCCGATAGGGTGTCGTATTGCTCGATAAAGGCGACAAACTCATATCGGCGTCCGGGGTGGACGTATACTTGTTGATTGATGTCTGCGATCGCCGCTATCATTTCTTCCGGAGAAGCGTAACCATAAATTCTCGCTAAAGCTTGGTTTACTCTTAAAAAACGTCCGTCAAGCGTACTTTGAAAAATGCCGTCAACGGAATTTTCAAACATGCTGCGATATCGTTCTTCTAATTGCTTGCGTTCAACTAGCGCTTGTTGCAGGCGCATGTTTTGATCTGACAGTCTTTTTTGCAAGTTTCTCAGTTGCAATTGTTGCTCGACTCGGACTAATACTTCCTCTACATGAAACGGTTTGGTAATGTAGTCTGCCCCCCCAATACCAAACGCTTTAACTTTGTCTATAACCCGATCTACTGCGCTGATGAATATGACTGGAATGTCGCGAGTCACCGCATTTACTTTCAGGTGCGTGCAGACTTGGTAGCCATCCATTTCTGGCATCAAAATATCGAGTAAAATCAAATCAGGAACAAAATATTTAATACTTTCTATAGCGATTTTACCGCTAATTGCGCTCCGAACTTTGTACCCTTGCTGAATCAGAGTTGCCGATAGCAAACGCAGATTATCGGGGGTATCGTCAATAATTAAGATATTGACTCTTCCATCATTTTTTAGCTTAAATCCTAATCGCTCAAAAATTTGCCGCTCTATTTTATTTCTCTGTAAAATCGCCTTCGCTCCTTGATAGCTCAAATTTTGATGGGATAACACCAACTGTTCTAATTCAAGGGCGGCGGCATTAATTTGCTGGTCGGTTAAATACAAACTTTCTAAAACTGCATCTAAATTGCTCACCTTATCGGCGGCGTCAGAGTTGATCGCCATTAATCTATCTAAATTGATCAGCAGTAATTTTTGCAGGTAGTAGGCGATCGCCGGAGAAATTAAAATCCGATTTTTTGGGTGTAAATTCGCCACATCTAATCCCATTTTATCAAAATTTAATCCGCTTTGTGGGAGAAAGAAGGCATCCAAAAATTAACCTTCATAGTTTGGCTGGGGGGCAAGGGAAAGCTACTCACCATTTTCATCTGGTTTAATTAAATTCATCACCAGATCAAACCGAAAGTTAACGATCAAATCTTTGATCGTCCGGTACAAATCCGGGTACTCATTTGCAATTTGCTCGATCAGTTCCATGCATCCTTCCTCGTTGAGCAGCAACGCTGCATCGTATAGCTCGGTTTTCCATTGGGTTGGCATCGCTGACAGACAAGCCTCGAGATTTTCTCTTGCAGTTTTTTCTACTATACCAGTAGATTTTAGATTGCCATTTTCCTCAGAGCGAGCAAGCTTTGGATTCAATGGCTTTTGTGCGTAGAGGTATTGTACCCCAAGATGTTCGGCTATCTTGGCGAACAGTTCTGACTCCCGGAAAGGTTTCTGCACGCAGTCATTGCATCCGGCTGCCAAAATCGCCGGTTTATTATCAAACACACTCGCGGTTAAAGCGACAATCGCTGTTTTTTGTCCAGCAAGAGTGGCTTTAATTTGCCGAGTTGCTTCGTAACCATCCATCACGGGCATCCGCATGTCCATCAAAATTAAATCGGGCTGCCAACTTTCCCAGATCGCGATCGCTGCTTGACCATTTTCGGCTTCGCGTACTTCAAAGCCCACCGATGAAAGTAACTGCACTAAAAATAAACGATTTTCCGCCACATCCTCGACGATGAGAATGCGATAGCTCCGTTGATTGGGCGCCAAACCAATTACTTCTGGGGTGTGGGTTTGCTCTAGTATTTGGGCAAATTTAGGCAGGCTGACGGGAAGCGTCAATTTAAAGACGCTTCCCTCACCTACCGTACTTTCAACGGTAATTTCACCCCCCATTAGTTGGGCAAGTTGGTAACTAATGGCTAATCCCAGTCCAGTGCCTTGCTGAGATTTCATACCGGCTTCGGTTTGGACAAAGGTGGCGAATAATTTTTCTATTTCCTCTGGAGAAATACCGGGTCCCGTGTCTTCGACTTCAAATACTAATTGGTAATTGTAATTTTCTTTACCTTTACCGATTACCCATGACCCATTACCCCTTTTCACGTGGAGAATTACCCTACCTTTTTCGGTAAATTTGACGGCATTGCCGAGTAAGTTAATTAAAATTTGACTCAGTTTTCGCTCGTCTGTTTCTACGTATCGGGGCAAGTCTAAAGCCACAGCAAAAATCAGTTCTAATCCTTTAGATGTGGCTTTGAGTTGAAACATTTCTTGCCAGGTTTGCAGCAAGTTGTACAGGTCAACGTTGCTGAGATTGATGACTGCTTTGCCTGCTTCAATTTTGGAGAGTTCCAGAATATCGTTAATTAAGCTGAGCAAATGGTTGCCGCTGCGGTTGATGATGCCGATTTGCTCTCTGTGCTGGGGTTGTAGTTCTGGCTCTCGACTCAATAATTGACTAAATCCTAGGATGGCATTGAGGGGGGTTCGCAGTTCGTGGCTCATGTTTGCTAGAAAAGCACTTTTGGCGCGGTTGGCGGCTTCGGCTGCTTGTTTTGCTTTCTCTAGGGCGATGTTTTTTTCTAGCAATTCTTGGGTGCGCTGTTGCACTTTTTGTTCTAAAGTTTGGGCGTAATTTTCTAACTCTTGGTGCGACAGTTGTAGCTTTTTCCACAGCAGGTAGCCGCGACTTGCCAATCCGGCGCTGACGAGTGCTAAAAAGGGCGAGGCGGCTACTATCCACCAACCAGATAAAAATAACAGGTAGGCGCTGCCAAACAAACTGGCGATCGCGGCGGGGATGGTAATAACTGCCCACCGTGGGGTTCGCACGCTCCATCCCAAGGCAGATCCCAAACTCGACCAGAAGCCGATCCACAACCATTCTGTGGGTTCTGGAATGCCTCTGAGCAGTTGTCTGCCATACTCGGCAGCACTGACGATCTGACTGGCAAGGTTAGCGTGAATTTCTACCCCAGACCAAGTGGTGCGAATATTGTTTGTGTAGGGGGTGTAGAAGCGATCGCCCAAACTTTCCGCTGTCGATCCGATCGCCACAATCCGCCCGCGCATCAAAGAAGCCGGTATTCTATCCTCCAGCACGTCCGTAAGCGAAATTTTCGGAAATCCGGTTTGCAATCTCTGAAAGTTAGACAGTATTTGATATCCGCCTATATCCACCCCCACGTACCCGCCAGCGTTTTTTTCCAGGGGCAAAAACTTCGCTTTACCTAGCTTGAGTGTTCTGGTGTTGCTATTAGTTTCAAGTCGAATATTTTGGGCTTCCAAATAAGTTAATGCCAGCTTGCTTCCCAAGGTCAACATAGTTTTACCCTCAAGCAGGCGCACCGATAATAGGTGGCGGCGGACTTTGCCATCCGCATCTACTACCAAGTCGCTCGCTGCTACTTGAGAGCGATCGCGCAGCACCGGCGGCGGCTCAACTACGGGGCCGCTGGCATCGCCAACAACCTTTTGCACTCCAATTAAATTAGGCGTAGAAGCAAAGACTTTGAGTAATTCTGAGTGTCCGGGTTCTACCGGCAGATTGCGATACAAGTCTAACCCAATCGCTGCTGGTTGTTGCTGTTTCACTTTTTCCAACAGTTTTGCTAAAGTCTCATCAGACATAGGCCATCGTCCCAAGCGCGATATATCTGATTCGTCAATCGTGACGATGACGACGCGGGGTTCTCCAGATTCTAACGGACGCAGGCGAAACCATCCATCTAAAATTGCCCATTCCAGCAATTGCAACGATCCAGACCATTGCAGCGCCAATACTGCTCCCGTTACCCCAATAACTGTTATCCCGATGCCGCGCCGTTGCAAAATTTGCCTAAACAGCCTTTTCATCTTCAGTTGCGATTTCTAGGTTATAACCAGACCCGTTGATGTCTGGTTCCATATTATTTAGCCAAGAGCAGCTTAAATAGCCATCTCGCAGCTGGCGCTGCGGTCTTGTATTTGTTGCCTGAAAAATTAAGCAAATCTAGCCAAATATGCTATAATATTAACAGATTTTTTGAAATTATAATCAAATTATTAAAGCCACAGCTAATGCAAAAAACCTGTTGATTTTGCAGAAAAATAGATTTTTGGCGCTCGAGCGCCAAAAAATCTTTACAGCCAATATAATTCCGAGATCGGACTCGCTTTCATTAGCAGCCACAAGCCAAGGGAAAATTTTCACATGATCGATACAATTTTGGGGATCAAGAGTTTCACAACCAGGCGATTTTGGGTTATAATACCGTTTTTTTTATATCTGATTCTAGGTAATCCGATTCCCACTTCGGCTTCTATTCATGCTTATCCCGAATCGCCGACTCAAACCATGTATCGCTCTGTGCAAAGCTTTCGCGATGCTTCCCATAAAGCTTGGCAGGTAGTCCTGTATAAGCGCGTTAAGTCGGGGCTGGTGGATTCTATTCATCTGCGCTTGGTTGGATTTCCCGGAATTGTCGAGATATCGCACCCAGAAAACTTAAAAATTACCGCAGGCACTGGGGAAGTTTGGCAAGCTAAAGATGTATTCGATGAATTATCTTTACCCTCTAACGTCGGGGAGTATGACTTACTAGAATTTATGAAAGAGTTAGATTATAACATGCCTCTGCAATTAAATTTCCCGCTCAAAAACAACCAAGTAGTAGAACTGAGCATCCCTCCTTTTGCTGTGGAGGAATGGCGGAAATTAGTTTTTAACTATTAATGGTAATTGGTAATTACGATTGTCTGAAACTAGCCATTAGCCATTAGCTATTAGCAATTACCATGAGAGAATTAGCAAGTTGAGTTGTTAGTTTGTTGTCAATGGGGAAATTTACTAAAGAAGAACTTACTTTTGCGATCGCAGCTCTGGGCGGTATCAAGTGCTGCGCTTCTACGTTTATAACTCAGATCGAGGATGCGGTTACCAACCAACCAGATTACGGCTGCGATCCAGAAGCCTTACTCGAAAAGCTCGAAGCCTGTACCTTTGAAGAAAAAGATGAGCTTTTCTCCAAAATCGAAGCAATCTGCAAAACACCCGGATCTTCCCTCCCCAACGAAGCCCAATTGAAAGCCGCTGGACTTTTATAGAAACCCCAACGGTATTGAGGTAAACCCAACCTATCAAGTAGGGTTTACCCAATTGCTTTTTTATCCTTTCCCTTATACTTCCTAATCCCCTATTCCCTAAGCCAAAAATTAGGGTGAATACGAATAAATAGGTAGGGTTCTCTATACTTTCACTCAAATAGAGTTATTGGCATTATAAAAAGGTAAGCAAATGCAGCGTCACACCGCAGCCAAACCCAAAATCTAGAGATTCAAATCGAGGCAATTGTTACTATGATGATTCGCTATTGGCATCCCGGCATTGAAATTGAAAACGTCCGCATTCAACTTGATAAAATGTTCGATCAATTCGCTTTAAATGCTCAGAATAGTACTGCTACCTGGCAGCCAGCTATTGAA
>DNGG01000392.1:4964-5175 GCA_003486675.1 Cyanobacteria bacterium UBA11372 | reverse complement strand
TTGGTCAAACCCGCCCCTACAGAATTTGATATGATGTTGCGGTGAAAATGTATTTGATATTTTGATGAATGTAGGGGCGGGTTTTACAGACAATTAAGGCATTTTACAGATAATTTAAATAAACCCGCCCCGCCTGATGGTATAGATCTTCGGGGGCGGGTTTAAGTAAAATGTCGCTGATGGCATAGATTTTTGGTCAAACCCGCCCCTA
>DNGG01000392.1:0-4721 GCA_003486675.1 Cyanobacteria bacterium UBA11372 | reverse complement strand
TTGGTCAAACCCGCCCCTACAGAATTTTAGATTTTGATGAATGTAGGGGCGGGTTTTACAGACAATTAAGGCATTTTACAGACAATTTAAATAAACCCGCAAGGGCTGATGGCATAGATCTTCGGGGGCGGGTTTAAGTAAAATGTCGCTGATGGCATAGATTTTTGGTCAAACCCGCCCCTACTTGAGGGGGTGTATATTTAATCGATCTAGATGCTCTTTTGATTTGGCTAAAATTTCCTGAGATTTTTCCAATTGCTCCTTAGTTGCTTGCACGTGTTCTGCTGCTGCTTTGACGTGTTCTTCTGTTGCTTTGATGTGTTGTTCTGTTGACTCGATTGATTGGTGAGGTGAATTGGCGCTATACTCCTCTGCTGCTTTCCCGTGGGCTAGGGATACTTTTGCATGTGCCTGGATTGACTTACCACGCGCTTCGATTAATTTACCGCGTTCTTCATCCTCGTTTGATTCTGCGTGCTGTTGCAGGAACTGTCCCATTTCTTCAACCATTTTCCCGTGCTTGTGGGAATCCTGGGCGTGTTCCTGTGCTTCCTTGGCGCGCTGTTGTTGTTCTTGAGACATAAGTGATTGGTAATTGGTAATTGGTAATTGGTAATTGGTAATTGTTTTTGTCGCCATTACCCATTACCCATTACCCATTACCCATTAGCTATTTTCGCTAATTTCATCCTGGCGCTCATCCATCAATAGGATGACTCCTTGCTGCTGATTTGCTACTATTAATGGGGTGCAAATAACTCGACAACGAATTGCTTTGCCGCGACGGTTAACGGCATTTAATACAATTTCGTGTTCGTCGTGATTCCGAGTTTGGCAAGTGCGGATAAATTCGCGCAACTCTTGCAGGGGTAAACCAATATCCAAATCAAAAAAGAAATGTCCAATTGCTTCTTCGCTACGCAATCCCCATAATTCCTCTGCCCTACCGTTCCAAAGTTGGATGCTGAGCCGATTATCTAATACCACCATACCAATCCGCAGGCTGGTAAGAATTGCTTCCATAAATATGGTAACGCGGTTTAGTTCTTCAGTCCGCTGGCGCAGTTCTTCGTTTGTTGTTTGCAGTTCTTCGTTAGATGACTGGAGTTCTTCGTTCATTGTCTCCAGTTCTTCGTTGGTAGATTGAAGTTCTTCGTTGGTAGTTTCTAATTCTTCGTTGGTAGATTGGAGTTCTTCGTTGGTGGTTTCTAGTTCTTCATTAGTAGATTGAAGTTCTTCGTAAGCTGTTTCTAGTTCTTGGGAGCTGCGCTGAAGTTCTCGCTGTAATAAATGATAGCGGGTCACGTCGTGAAAAATAATGCTGACACCTTGGGCATCGGCATTAGTATCGAGTAAAGGAATTACTTGAATATCTAGGTGTAAATTATTTTCTTCTCCCTGCGGATATTCTACGTTGGCGATCGCGATCGCGCGCCTTTCGGTGTATGCTTGTTCGATGCGCGATCGCAATTCAGCTGGACGGTAAGAAATTTCTAGATCCTGTATCGGACGACCTATATCTTGGGTATTTATATTAAACAGAATCCTGGCTTCGCGATTTGCTAGTGCTAAGTTGCCTTGAATATCTACAACAATTTGGGCAACTGGTAGAGATTCAATGACTTCGTCACGTAAACGCATATTTGCTACTATATTGTTGCCAGCTTCGGTGTTACCAGATTCTGCCATGATTAACAAGCGATCGCGCAAGCTGATTCTCGGTACTTTGGCAAATATTCTATGCTTCAAGTTAGCCGGATTGAATAAGTTAGCATGAGTCAGCAACATCTCTGCTTTCCCTACAAACAGATAACCATTATCGTTGAGGGCAAAGTGAAACCTTGCCAAAATCCGCGCTTGCGTTTCCGCATTAAAATACATTAATGTATTGCGGCATACGAGCAAATCTAGGCGGGAAATTGGCGCGTCATGGGTTAAGTCGTGACGACCAAAAATCACGCACCGCCGCAAGTCTGGGCGGAACATGTAGTTAGTTCCTGCGGTGTCAAAGTATTTGTTTCGCAGTTCTTCAGGTAGGTTTTGTAATGCTTTGGCTGAATATATTGCTAGACGTCCTTGAGCAAGTGCTTCATCATCTAAATCGGTGGCATAAATTTTTACTCGCTCTCGAAACGTTTCTGCTCCTAAAACTTCCGCCAATATCATCGCAATTGTGTAAGCTTCTTCCCCAGAGGCACAGCCAGCACTCCACGCCCGAATCGGATCTTTGTTTTGCTTAATGCTGATGATGCGCGGGATAATATCATTTTGAATTACTTCCCATGCTGGCGCATCTCGAAAAAAAGTTGTGACGTTGAGCAATAGGGTATCAAATAGGTGATTGACTTCATTGGGATATACCTGGATATAGTCTAAATAATCGCTAAACGAATTAACGCCCACTCGTTGCATCCGCTTGCTAGTTAAACGCTTCAGGCTGGGGCGTTTATAACCTGTAAAATCAAAGCCGCGAATTTGTTTGAGATACTCTAGCAACGCTTCAAAACTTGGATCTATGGGAGCATTTGTCAAGCCAACCCTCCTGTTAATACTAAATTAGCGATCGCTCCTGCTATTTCCGGCAATGGTAATATAAAATCTACACACCCGGTGGCGATCGCCGCAGCTGGCATTCCAAATACTGTCGATGTTGCTTTATCTTGAGCGATCGCTATCCCTCCCATTTTTTTTATCGCTTCTACCCCCTTTGAACCATCGCTATCACCACCTGTTAATACTACAGCGATCGCCCGCTCTTTGTAACTTTGAGCCACTGACTCAAACAATACATCCGCTGATGGGCGGACAAAATGAACTTTTGGCGACTGGGATAGCTCTATAATACCCTTTGGTTTTACTAGCAAATGATAATCTGGTGGTGCAATATAAACCACAGACTGGTGTAATGTTTCCCCATGCTCAGGGGATTTTACTGTTAGCGAGGTGTGGCGATTGAGGATTTCGGTCAAAAAGCTGGGATATTTAGGTGATAAATGTTTCACTATTACAATAGGTACGGGAAAGTTAGACGGTAGCGCCGACAAAATTTCAATTAAAGCTTTAAGTCCATCCGCCGATGCTGCGATCGCCACAATATCAAAAGCCCTTATGTAACTCGAATCAATAGCGTTATCTTCCTTTGTTTCCATTTTATTGCCTCTATTTTTTTCTCGCCCTTGCCAAATCCAAATTAACCTTTATGATTTTTTTACAAAACTTAATAAAAATTATCTGATAAGTGATTGCTTCGCGAAATAAAGGCTAATGATATATTACATTGAAACCGTTGATTGATTGCCAAAATTTATAGTTATGCTAAAAGTAGCAGATCTGCTACTTTTAGCAGATTAAAAATCAATAGTTTGAGAGTTTAATCTAAGTAGAAACCTACCTAATCCCTAACAAGAGCGCCTTCCTCAAGCATGGAACCCAGACAAAGTACTTCGTCAAGACCTGAGAACAACAAAAGCGGACGCGACATTATCGTGGTGGGAGCATCCGCAGGTGGAGTAGAAGTGCTGAGTCAACTGGTGCGCGGTTTACCAGCCAATTTGCCAGCGGCTATCTTCGTGGTGCTGCACATTTCACCCAACGGCCCCAGCGTTCTGCCAAATATTCTAAACCGTCGCAGCAGTCTAAATGCATATCACCCGAAAGACGGCGATCCAATTTTGCACGGGCGCATCTACGTAGCACCCCCGGATCGGCATTTACTGGTGAAACGCGGACATGTCCACGTGGCGCATGGTCCGAAAGAGAACCGCCATCGACCAGCGATCGATCCGCTGTTTCGCACGGCGGCGCGTGCTTATGGAGCGAGAGTAGTCGGTATCGTGCTATCGGGTAGTCTCGACGACGGAACCGCAGGTTTAATCGCGATCAAAAATCAAGGTGGGGTGGCGATCGCTCAAGATCCAGAAGAAGCCCTTTATGACAGTATGCCGCGCAGCGCCATCGAGAACGTAGAAATCGATTGCATTTTGCCGGTGTCTGAGATGGCACACGTCCTGGTACGCTTGGCTAACGAGCCAGTGGCAGAAATTGAACCCGAAAACAATGGTAGCGATCGCGAACTGGAAATGGAGTCTGGTATGGCAGAACTCGATATAGGTGCGATGCAAAGCAGCGATCGCCCCGGAAAAGTTTCCGGTTATTCCTGTCCAGAGTGCGGCGGCGTATTGTGGGAATTGGAAGAGAGTAATTTACTCCGTTTCCGGTGTCGCGTCGGTCATGCTTACTCGGCAGCCAGCTTGCTAGATAATCAGAATCAAGTGCTGGAAGAGGCACTGTGGAGCGCGCTGAGGGGACTCAAAGAGCGCGGTGTATTGGCGCGGCGAATGGCTCTTCGGGCGCGGGAACAAGGTCACAACTTGACAGCGGAACGTTTTGAAGCGCAGGCTCAAGAAGCAGAGCGACATGCAGAAGTTATCCGCAAAGTGCTGCTTAAAGGGGCAGATGAGCAGAATGGAGCAGGTGAGCAGGTGAGCAGGTGAGCAGGTGAGAAATGTAAGGGCGCAAGAGCGATGGAAAGTAGGGGCACGGCAGCAGTAAGTTTTGTACCTGGCTCAAAGTTTATCTAATGCCGTGCCCCCTACAATGTTGGGTTGCACCCGATGGAAAACCGCTGTATTTGTGGAGAAGACCTTCGTTTGTATAGGGGCTGCCATTTTTGCTGCCGCTACACCATCAAGCCAAAAGGCTGTACCTCACTCGAAAAGCAC
>DNGG01000651.1 GCA_003486675.1 Cyanobacteria bacterium UBA11372 | reverse complement strand
ACGCTAATCGCCGCAGTAGAATTTGCTTGCGCCCAAACCGGCATTAGACTTGTAGAGCAAGTCAAAATAAAGCTAAGGATAAAGATCCAGATGGTTTGAGTTCTATGTGACCGAAACAGTTTCAAACAACTCATAACATCTGAATTACACAATAGTCCCCATTCAGCAGTCACCTATCGGTGGTTATAACTGATAACTAACAAATCTACAAGGGAGCAAGTGCAGCCATGACATACGATTATGACCTTTTTGTGATAGGTGCCGGATCTGGGGGGCTAGCGGCTTCCAAACGGGCGGCGTCTTATGGTGCGAAGGTAGCGATCGCAGAACAAGATCTAGTCGGCGGTACCTGCGTCATCCGCGGTTGCGTACCCAAAAAATTATTGGTTTATGCCTCGAAATTTTCCCATCTTTTTCACGATGCGGTTGGCTATGGTTGGAGTGAAGTGCAAAGCCACTTAAACTGGGAACATTTACAAACTTCTGTCGATAAAGAAGTCCACCGTTTAAGTCAGCTACACATCAGTTTTCTCGAAAAAGCTGGCGTCGAACTCATTCCCCATCGTGCCACATTAGTCGATCCTCATACCGTCGAAGTTGATGGGCGTAAAATCACCGCTGATAAAATATTAATTGCCGTCGGAGGTGAAGCCGTCAAACCAAATATACCGGGGATGGAATATACCCTCACTTCCCGCGAAATGTTTCTGTTAAAAGAACAACCGAAACGCCTCGCAGTTTTGGGTGCTGGTTATATCGCTGTCGAATTTGCCGGAATTATGCAAGGATTGGGAACCCAGGTAACCCAATTGATTCGCGGCGATTTATTTTTAAGGGGGTTTGATGAAGATGTTCGCATCGGCATTTTCGATGGCATGAAACAACGGGGAATTAACATTGTCTGCAATATGACCCTCAAAGGCATTGAGAAAACCGCAGAAGGTTTGCAGGTCAAATATTCTGAACTTGGCAAAGATACCGATTCTACATTGACGGTAGATGCGGTTTTAGTTGCCATCGGTCGCGCCCCTCTTTTAGGCGGATTGGGTTTAGAAAATGCAGGGATTGAAACGGTCAATTGCGAAGATCAAGATATACCAAGGTTGCACGGATACAGCGTCAACTGCGCGATTAAAGTTGACGAATACAGTCGCACGACTCAACCCAATATCTTCGCCGTGGGAGATTGCACCAATCGGATTAATTTAACTCCAGTGGCGATTGGGGAAGGGCGCGCGTTTGCCGATACTGAATTTGGCAATAATTCGCGAATTTTCAGTCACCAAGATGTGGCAACGGCGGTGTTTTCCCAACCCGAAGCAGCTACTGTGGGGATGACAGAAAGGGAAGCAAAACAAAAATTTGGTGAAGACGAAGTGCAAATTTATCGCGCCCGTTTTCGTCCGATGTTTCATAGTTTTACGGGTTCTGAAGAGAAAGTGATGGTCAAGTTAGTTGTTGACAAAAATACCGACCGGGTGTTGGGCGCGCACATGATAGGTGATAACGCAGCGGAGATTATTCAAGGAATTGCGATCGCTGTCAAGATGGGTGCAACTAAAAAAGACTTCGATGCCACGGTGGGAATTCATCCTTCCACAGCAGAAGAGTTTGTAACCTTGCGATAAATTGTCATTGTGGGGCGGGCAGGATGCCCACCCCACAAGATTAAATTTAAAATACTCATAGCAACTAATATATGGAATCAATTAACCACTTTCCGCCGCGTTTAATTACAAATGAAGCTGAGCTAATTGCTACCCAAAACCAGATTAATTGTATTTTAGATAAAGGCAAGCTCGCACAAGATGACCGCGACTATCTCAAAGTACTTGGTATTCTTGTTTATGATTACGAACAACAACACGAACCGATGCCTAGTCTTAAGGGGGTAGAACTACTCAAAGCTTTGCTAGAAGAAGCGAATCTTCAACCAAAAGATTTAGTATCTATATGGGAAAGCGAATCTAGTGTTTTAGAAATTATCAATAGAGAACGCGAACTTACTGATGAGGAAATCGGGAAATTAGCGGATTTTTTTCATATTTCGCCGACGTGGTTTTAGATGGGATATTTTAAGGTAAACTACCCCCCAAAAATGCCCGGATAAAGAGAAATAAATATTTTGTCTTCAAGGTTGGTTTTTATGCGGTTTTAACCGACTTTAGCTACTCGCCTTGGAAATTGATTTCCGGGCGGTATCACAGGGAAGTCAATACTTTACAAGATGCGATACGATTAAATTAATAGACTGAGGAACCAAAAATGCTGAGTCAAACAACCTATAATCAAGCCTGTAAAAACTTTGACCAAATTTATGATGAAGTCATCTCGACCCGCGAACCTGTAGTTGTGACTCGTGAAGGCTATGAAAGCGTATCTGTCATTCCTACAGAAGAGCTAAATAGAATGATTGAGACAATCTATCTGTTCCAGTCTCATGAGAATGCGATGCGTCTTTTAGATGCTCTACAACGTGCCAAAAAACGGACGAATAAACCTCAAACTATAGACGATTTGCGTAAAAATTTTGGACTGGTCGAGGAAGTATAAAAAGTCTATGTCCGAAAATAGAGAATCAGAAGATATTCCTCAATCTGAATCGGCTCAAGGGGAGAATTTAAAACGCGATCTAGTTTTTGATGTTAGATTTCTTGAAGATCTTACATTCTGGGTAGAAACCAATAGAAAAACAGCACTCCGCCTGTTATCTCTAATTGAAGAGATTAGGCGCAATCCTTTTGAAGGAACGGGAAAACCAGAAAGATTGAAGTATCAGGATGCTAATGTATGGTCGCG
>DNGG01000625.1:2144-6511 GCA_003486675.1 Cyanobacteria bacterium UBA11372 | reverse complement strand
AAGGAATTGAACAAGGAATTGAACAAGGCATTGAACAAGGAATTAAACAAGGAATTGAACAAGGCATTGAACAAGGCATTGTCCAAGCGAGTCGAAACTATATCATTCAATTCCTACAGATTCGGTTTGGAGAAGTATCAAGTTCTATTGTCGAGGTGATCAACGGGATAAACGATGCGGCTGTGCTGCGATCGCTTTTTACTAGAGCGATCGCAATTAATTCTCTGGCAGAATTCCAGCAAGTATTAGATGAGGTTGTACCAAGGGAATAAGCGACGACTTTTGCCAGAAATCTAAAATTTAATCGCAGAAGTTTTCCCCAAGCATTGAGAAACCGGGTTTCTCCAAAGAAACCCGGTTTGGAGCGCCTGACAAACTCAGATTCCCCAGATTCAACGCCGTATCTGGGGTTGCCCCAGCAGTGGGTGGCTCTGGCAAACCAAAAATTTTCGAGAACTCAGAAAATTTTGGCTCTCCTAAAAAGCGGTTATCGGTGATGAATCAATTATTTCCTTTTTGGTTAATTTTGAGCGATGAATTTGCTATTGCAGATTTTAGATTTCAGATTTTAGATTTTTTCGATTCAACAAAACTTTGGTTGCAATCCAAAATCCTTGCAGCCAAAATCTATCTATTAACTCTACTTGCAAGCTCTATCTCATGCATAGCGGCTAATGGAGCGATCGCTAAAAATGCTAGATTAGCTTTTCTTGCAATTAGCAAGCTTGCAACTTGCGTTAGAACCTAAATGTGGTTCGGAGCGTACCGATAATGATGTCATCGTTATCGGCATCTTGATTAGGCGCTGTGAGCCAAATCACGCCCGGTGTAATCGAGATGTTATTTGTCACTTGAATCTTGTAGAAGCCTTCAACGTGAAAAGGAATATCATCCTTAAAGAAATCATTGAGTCCATCAAGATTGGTCATAAAAGG
Source organism: Cyanobacteria bacterium UBA11372 (assembly GCA_003486675.1). Lineage (GTDB taxonomy): Bacteria > Cyanobacteriota > Cyanobacteriia > Cyanobacteriales > Aerosakkonemataceae > Microseira. Next base: position 5,576 of record DNGG01000625.1, on the reverse strand, counting down.
TTCTACTCCCACCACAAGAGCAGCCACATTTCCTCGCTTACCCGCATCGGGAAATGCCAAAGCAACAGCACCATTCCAAATTTGACCATTGATATCGTCATCGATCAGGTGTACGTTGGTGTAACCTGCCCAAGCATTTAGTTGAACGTGGCGATGAAGTCGCGCCGCCATTTGAATGCCTATCGAGTCGCTAGTAACTGGACTTCCAGTCCCAATTAGGTTGGCTAAACTTGTGCCTGTAAAACCATTGCCAACGCCGTCGAGTGCGCCGTTATCAAACCCAAATTCTCCCGTCCCAAAATAAGCACGATTGTAGGTAGCGGCGATGCCAAAACGACTGATAGGAGTCCAAGTAATTTGTCCTAATGCTGCATAAGAGCCGTTAAACAAACCCTTTCCATCTATCGGACTCGATCCTTCAGGCGCTAGGTAACCGGCTGTGATTTCTAAACTCCGCGCCACTTTAAAACTCAACCCGATCCCTTGTCCGCCGCCAATGCGATAAATTGGGTTGCGTTGGGCGAAGGCAGAAATCGATCCGCTACCGCCATCAAAGTCTTCTAAAAATGGGTTCAAAGTCGGGGTAAAATCTTCAAACCTACCGCGATTTGCTAGCAAAGTTAGGGTAAAAACACGGCCTACTGGAACGGAATAAAGTAACGTGTCTAAAACAATATCGTTGCCGTTATTGCCAAACACTTGATGTGCTTGAAAACCTTCGCGAGTCGTGTTAATAAACTCTAGGCCGTTGTTGTTGCTAGTAAAGTCTAAAGGATTGCCGTTTCCAGCTTGGAGACGGGTACGCAGTAAATCTCTACCGGAAAAACTGGTATTGAAGTTCAGCCGCACTCGATTTTGAAACACTGTATTGTTATCGTTATCTTCGCCAAATGAATCTGTCAGGGCGAATATGGCTTCCCCCGTCAGTTTGGTAGTGGTGGAAAACTGCTGGGCTTCCAGTTTGGCTGTGCGCGCTTCTAGCGCGTCTACTCGCCCCCGCAGCGTTGCGAGTTCGGCGGCAAATTCTTCTTGTAACCGCCGGATGGTGGCGATATCTTCTTTACTGGGTAAGTCGGCTACCGCTGCGGCGATTAGTTCTTGAATCCGATCTAAACAAGCATTTAACCCGGCGGCGAATTCGTAGCGTGTCAGCGCCCGGTTGCCTCTGTAAGTGCGGTCTGGGTATCCTTCTATACAACCATAACGATCTACTAGCGATCGCAGTGCTTGAAACGCCCAGTGAGTCGGGTCTACGTCAGTCAGCTGAGAGACGGACGTTACTTGCCCCAATTGGTCGCTGTTCTGGAAGCTGCCGTTGGCTGGAGCGGATAAACGTAGGTCCGAGACTTGGGCTAGTTGGGTTTCTCGCGAGCGGGGTATATTTTGATACAGGTCTTCGGCAGCCGCTGCTCCCGGACTAACCAAAAGCGCTGCACCCAATAGAGCTGGACTGACCAACCAAGAAATCTTAGTATAGCTGGTCATTTTTTTTACCTCACACCAATTTGAAGTTTTACTGGTACGGAACCAAGTAACACCTCTTAGTTGTTGAGTTCGCTACCCATCAAGTGTGGGATGATGTATCGCGAAGCACTTTAGGCATTGTAGCTCGATTTATTGGCACAAAGGTGAAATATTTGCGATCGCAGATAATTTTGCCATATCGTCTAACCCTGACAAAAGGGTGAAATAGATAACGACGATACAGAATTCAAAACACTTTTGACGTAAGTAAAAGGAAAAGCACAACCAGGACTTAGGCAAAAAAACAAAGGTGATACGCAGGAACCCAGAAACCGGGTTTGTTGCTGGGATCTCTGGTAACAAATCGACGATTTTTGCTAGAAACCCGGTTTCTACGCAAAATCTTGGCTGTAGAGTCGCGAGATTGACGCATCACCTTTGTTTTTGGTTCACCCTAAATCGCTTCAGCATGAGCAGACATCTGGGGTTGAGTGCTTGGATTGAGATTTGGCCTTGCTCGTGAGGAGTGGTATCGATGGCCTTTCATATTGCAACGTAGGGAGCCGTCAGCGCTAAACTTCAGAGGTATGCTGACGAGGATGGTTTTGTGCCAGAAATAGGCGATCGCTGGCAAAATTTCCCCTGGGAACGCCAAGTTATATCATGTCCGGTTGATTAGTTATAATTTGTAGGTTGGGTTAAGTGCAGCGCAACCCAACACCAATCCTTATAATGTTGGGTTTCACTTCGTTCAACCCAACCTACGTTTATCGTAAGTGATTCAGCGGACATGATATTATCCCGGTTTTTGCCGACAAAAAAGTTGGCGAAGCTTGCTGGCAAGTCTTTGTAGCAGACGCCCAAATGCAAATCGCCAAAGCGCTGCGGGAACTAGAAGAACTGGAATGGAGCAACACCAAGCGCCATCCCGTCCTTAGCTTCACCCGTTAAATCAGACGCGACGACTGAGTTGAAGGCGCGGCTGCTGCAATACCTGGGTATAAAGTTTTTCCAACTGAGTGATATTGCGGCTGAGGGTGTAACGTTCTAAAATCCGCTGACGCGCTTTTTGTCCTAAGCGGGCTGTAAATTCTGTATGCTCTCGCATTAAAGGTAGCAGCGTCAGCAATTCTGTTACCACTCTCTGGGGATTGACAATTACACCGGCTTGCCCTTGCAAAACTTCGCCATCGGCTCCCACATCTGTGGCGATGCAAGCCAGACCGCAAGCCATTCCTTCTAACAGAGACAAGGAAAGTCCTTCAACTAAAGAAGGCAAAATAAATACATCTGATCCCCGGAGAATTTCGATTCTTCGCTGCTCGTCGGCGACAAATCCCAGCCAGACGATGCCGTATTCCGAGTCGTAAAATGGTTCTAATGAAGAGCGATTCGGCCCATCGCCGACGATGACTAATTTACACTCTGGCCCCATTTTTGCCTTTTGCCAAGCTTTGAGCAAAGATTCTACATTTTTTTCTACGGCTATGCGCCCTTGGTAGACAAAAATGCGTTCTGCTTGCAATTCTGACTTGAATTGAGAAGGGCCGGGAGAATATTTTTGTTCGTCTACTCCGTTGGGAATTACCGCCACCTGTTCTGGCGGTACGCTCATTTTCGCCAACAGTTCTCGCTGTATTTCGCTAAAGACGATGACGCGATCGTAGTTAGCTAAAAAAGGCGCGTAGAGCTGATAGGCTAGCAGTTGCGTTCCCGATTTAAGTTTGGCTCCCTTGCGGGCGTAGGGAGTGTGGAACGTTGCTACTAAAGGTAAATTTAACTCTTCGCAGATTTCTGGGAGGAGGAAATCTAAGGGCGAAAGTGTTAACGAAGCATGTACTAAATCGGGCTTTAAGTCTCGCAAAGAATCCATTAAGACTTTGCCCGATTTTGGCGTAGGAATTGTATAAACCTGAGATTTATACAAGAAGGGTAGGGAAACTTCTTGACACTCAGGCCAGTTTTCCG
>DNGG01000625.1:0-1878 GCA_003486675.1 Cyanobacteria bacterium UBA11372 | reverse complement strand
GTCTAGCAGAGCGTTGGTTATTTCCCGACTGTAGGTAACGTTGCCGCAAAAGGGTGATTTTTTTCCAAGCCAAGCGATATGCATTCAAGTCTTGGTAATGGGTAACTGGTAATGGGTAATTGCTAATTGCTAATTGCTAATTGCTAATTGTTTATTGTCTGTTGTCAGGGTTGACTTTTGACAAGTATTGCCATTAGCGATTAGCCGTTAGCGATTAGCCATATTTATCAGCTTTTGCTGATGTTCGAGCTTTTACGGCAAATATACCAGGTTAGGAGTCCTCCTGCGATCGCCGCCGCCGCTAATCCGAGAAAAACTGCTTGTAACCCAAATAATGTCTCGGCTACGCCTGCTAAAGCCAATGGCAAGGTGAGGGCGATGTTTATCCCGTTGTTTTGCAGCCCAAACACTTTACCCCGCATTTCGGGAGGGGTTTCTTTTTGGATCGTTGTCTGCATCGGTACGGCAACGATCGCGCCAAATCCTCCCAGAAGCATCACCAATAGCAGTACGATCCACAGTTGGTGCGGCAGTAAAGCCAGACCTATCAACGCGGCTGCGACGCCGCCAGAGCCAACTAAGCTCAGCCAGGTATGGGAAACTCCCTGACCGAAGTGACCTAAAATTGCGGCAGAAACGCCCATACCGATGCCGCCTGCTGCCATTAAAAAGCCAAACTGGGCAGGTTTAAGTCCGGGAATGACTTCGGCGAGGCGAACCGCCAGAACGGATAAGGCGGCAAAGATCGAAAATAAAATCACTAATTGGATTAAGGCAGTACGGACGCGGCGCTGGTGTTTAAGGTAACGCAGTCCGTCCCGTAGGTCTTCTAGGATATGAGGGGCTTCGCGATCGCTAGTAGTTTTTTCATTGGTTTTGAGCATTAGAAGTAATAAACCTGCGATCGCATAACTCCCACCTACAATTAATTCTTTCCCATTTCCCAGACCCACCCAAGCCATCAAATTATCCGCCAAGTCTAATACTGGCTGACCTACAGCAAATCCTACAATCACCGATGCCATCATCGTCGTGGTGTATAGGGAATTTGCCGAAAGCAAGTGTCGCCGTTCTACAATTAACGGAATTGCGGCTTGTTCTGCGGGGGCAAAAAACTGAGTCAGGGTAGAAACCAAAAACGTCACCAACAGCAGCAAGTAGAAGCCTGCTGGCAGTGTCCAGATGCTGCCCCATCCTTGTGCTAGCCATAGTAGCAGCGGCAGGGACATCACCAAGATACCGCGCAGGAGATTTGTTGCTGCTAGCACCACGCGCTTCGACCAACGATCTACAAATACACCGGCGAGGGAACCAAACAGCACCGCTGGGATGGTAAAAGCAATCATAATTGCCGATACCCAAGCGCTGATCGTGCGATCGCCACTACTAAAATGGCTGTCTATCAGCGCGATCATCAGCACCAGGTATACTTTATCCGCCAGCTGGGAAAATACCTGACCGCTCCACAGCGCCAAAAAGTTACGATTTCTCAGGACGGGTAAAAATCCCTGTTCCCAATCGGCTTCCTGGGGCGGTATTGCAGCGCCGTTGCTAGCGCTTGTCTCTTTATCCGACTGGGCAACGCTACCATTAGATCCATCTTTGACCTTATCTTCCCTGGGTGCGGAAGACACCTCGCCGGGTGAGGGTGGCGATACTGAAGCTGGTTCAAAATTGCTCTTGATAGACAGAGATGCCTCACTGGGAGGGGGGTAGCTTGTTTGCGAGTCAGTGCGATAACGCCTAGCTTTGTCAAACAGGGGGTTATGGTTTGTCGGTGTTGCAGCAGAAGCTACTCTTGCGGGATGGGAGTTGCTTTTGTGGCTGGGCGAGCAAACATTTGTTTTTAAATTGGGATCAGACTGTTGCAGCATGAGG
>DNGG01000577.1 GCA_003486675.1 Cyanobacteria bacterium UBA11372 | reverse complement strand
CAGCACTGCCAGAGCAACCTGAGCGATCGCAACCACTGCTTCCAGGATTTCAGCATGTTCTTCGGCACTATGGACGATCGCTAAGGTTCCGAGTAGTTTTCCGTTGTTTTTAACAGGTTCCACATAGTAGAACAGGCGATTGACGTCGCGATTTTGGCTCACTTGCTCCCCCTGTAGTGGTTCAGCTTGTGTTGCCCATTGTTGCATTAGAGCCGTGTCTGGTTTGATAGTTTTCGGTAATGCTTTGGGACTAGATTCATAGAATTGTCCATTAACAAATGTAACCAAAAAAATATTGTCTTCTGGAATTTCAACTTTTAAGTATGCTTCAAAGAACCGCTTCATTTCCTGTTCGTTTGTAGGCACCTTCAGATCTCTGATCAGCGCCTTTTCATCATAATTGATCGGTGGCTCTTCTGCCGCCATAGCTTTGTCGCTGTCGTCTATGCGGTTATTTTCTAATCTTTCGAGGTCAATTCTGCCTGCCAACAATTCTCTGAAGTCTTCGATTTCTCCCTGCATATCCTGACGAACGCGAGCATCAACACGGGCAAACAAAAGCTGGCGAAAGGCTGGAATTGCAATGCCAAACGTCAGCGTTAAAATCACCACATACCACACTAAAATTCTAGTGCGGGCTTCTCCCCAAAGCTCGCGCCAGTGCAATTGATTTTGATGTGGAGGAGTGTCGCGATCGCTCATATCTGTTAAAGAAACGTCGCGCTTACGAAACACCTTCATGGTTGGGTACACTCCTTAGCCGCTCGCGGATGGCATTGCATTCTGTATCTAAAATATTAGACCACGATGAAGCAGGACTGGCTAGCGCTTGGGAAACTATTAAAGATGCGATCGCCCATTGTTCAACAGTTGACAGTTGACAGTTGACCAAGAAGGGGAAAAAGGGAAAAGTTCTGCTCATCCTCCCCCTTTCCCATTTCCCCCTTAAAGGGGGAGGCTAACAACCTATTTTTTCTCGTAACAATTATTAATTTACCATCAAAAAATTTACTACCGAGTCAGGCAATTATTGAGTTGCTGGTTAATTTCCAGCGCATTTAACGAGCGCCCGATCAATACTAGCTGATTGCTAGGTTCGCCCTGCCATTCTTCATCTTTCAATTCGTACCGTTTGCCGCTCAATTGAAATATGTGACGCCTCGTACTTTCTTTAAACCAAAGAATCCCTTTAGCGCGAAAAACATTCGCAGGCATTTTATCTTGTAAAAATGTCTGAAATTTTTTCACCGCAAAAGGTCGATTGCTCTTAAAAGAAACGGACACAAAGCCATCGTTGGCGAGGTGATTTGACTTTTGATCGTTACTCAGATTTGCGTCAGTTAGATAGATTTCTGGTTGGGCGAGTTCTACGCCTAAAATTAGCGGTAGGGGTACTTCACCGTGTTGCGAATGCAAAACCCTAGCCCCTGCTTTGATATCGTTGATATAGTTCTCTAATTCGTCAACCTTTTCTGCTGGAACTAAATCGGTTTTATTCAGTAAGATTATATCCCCGTATGTTAGTTGTTTTAACGCTATTTCGCTTTCCAAATCCTCTGGCGTAAATGTTTCGCAATCTACCACCGTCAGAATTGAATCCAGGTTAGTAAAATCTCGTAATTCCGTGCCTACAAATGTTAAAATAATTGGTAGCGGATCGGCAAGTCCTGTCGTTTCCACTACCATGTAATCAATTCGGTCTTGCCGTTCTAAAATCTTGTAAACGGCCTCAACCAAGTTATCGTTGATCGTGCAGCAAATACAGCCGTTGCTTAATTCCAACATGTCCTCTTCTAGGGAAAGCAACAGTTGGCTGTCAATATTAATATCGCCAAATTCGTTAACTAAAACGGCGACTTTTAAATCTTGCCGATTTTTGAGGATTTGATTGAGCAAGGTGGTTTTGCCGCTGCCCAAAAAGCCGGTAATAATTGTCACCGGCATTCCCCGTTTGGTCAGACCTTCGATGGTACTTTCCGTTGGTTGTGTTAGAGACATTAATTTAGCGACTCTCCCGACTCGGATAGCTGATATGATAGAGCTTGGTTTTTCATTTTTTGGAAAATGTTATAAAACCCATTGGCGCGGGAAGGAGTTAAGCTTACATTCAGCCCCGTTTGTTGAATAAAATCAGGAGTGACTTTCAAAATTTCTTCGGGGGTAAGTCCGTTCAATCCTTGGATTAAAAATGCCACTAATCCTTTCACTAACTGAGAATCGGAATCCCCTTGATAAACAACCTTGCCATCGTTGAACCCAGAAGTAATATAAACTTGGGAAACGCATCCCGAAACTTTATTTTCAGGTGTTTTTTCTGATTCGGGAAATTCAGGCAGCTTTTTGGCTAACCAAATCAGTTGTTCGTAGCGCTGTTTCGGATCTGACTGACGCGCAAAGCGTTCGACCATGCGTGCGAGGTTTGGTGGCAAGGTGGCTGCGTTGGAAGACATGAGGGAAAAATGCGATCGCTATTATCAGATCCATTATACTCCAACGAGTCTTCACGGTGTTGTTTTGATTCCAGAACTTTCGCACGCGAGGTCAGAAAGAAACGCCCCCAGGTTAAAACCTGGGGCTACACAAACAAAGCCCGCGCAGGCGGGCTTAAATTCTTACTTACAGGCTGCGTAGGCAGCCTTTGTTTGTGTATCCGCACCCTTAAGGGTGTCGGCTTTTTGGCGACGATATTATCACACAAACCCGCTTTCTTTAGATGTTGGTTTTTTCTGCAATTGCCCCTTGCAAACGATCTTGCAAGTTAGATAAAGAAAGCGTTCCCAACTCTCCCGCTTTTCTGCTTCGCACGCTCAAGGTTTGATTTTCTACCTCCCGCTTACCGACAATTGCGCTCACAGGAATTTTTTCTATTTCTGCGTTGCGAATTTGCTTAGATAAACGTTCTCCACTCCTATCAACTTCAACGCGATAACCCGCTTTTTTCAGCATAGCTGCCACAGATTCGGCATACTCCCGTTGACCATCGCTGACGGGTAAAAGGCGTATCTGTACGGGTGCTAACCACAGGGGAAAATCACCCGCGTAGTTTTCAATCAAAATGCCAAAAAACCGCTCTAACGAGCCAAATATTGCCCGGTGAATCATAATCGGTTGTTGGCGACTACCATCAGCGGCGACGTATTCGATATCGAATCTTTCTGGTAAGTTAAAGTCTACCTGAATCGTGGAACACTGCCACAAACGCCCGATAGCATCTTGAATTTTCAGATCGATTTTGGGGCCGTAAAACGCACCGCCGCCTTCATCGATGACGTAATTCCAACCTTTCCGATTCAAGGCTTGAATTAATGCCTGGGTTGCTAATTCCCATCCCGCATCCGTACCGACAGAATCAGCCGGACGAGTGGAAAGATTCACCTGATAATTCTTAAAGCCAAAATCGGTTAAGAATTTTTCGGTCAGATGCAGCACTCCCAGAATTTCATCGGTAATTTGTTCGGGTAAGCAGAAGATATGGGCGTCATCTTGGGTGAATCCGCGCACGCGCATTAATCCGTGCAAAACTCCAGAACGTTCGTAACGATAAACCGTGCCTAATTCTGCCCAACGCAAAGGTAATTCTCGGTAAGAATGCAGGTCATTTTTGTAGGTGAGAACGTGAAAAGGACAGTTCATCGGCTTGAGTTGATAAGCCTGTTCTTCGATATTCATCGAGTCAAACATATTTTCGCGATAAAAGTCGCAGTGACCCGATGTTTTCCATAATTCCAAATTGGCTATGTGGGGGGTGTAAAGTAGTTCGTAACCTGCTTCTAGGTGCGCTTTCCGCCAATAATCTTCGATTAAATAGCGGATTTTTGCGCCGCGAGGATGCCAGAAAACTAACCCGCCGCCTGCATCTTCTTGGATGCTAAACAGTTTGAGTTCTTGCCCTAATTTACGATGGTCGCGGCGTTTGGCTTCTTCTTTTTGTTGCAGGTAAGCTTGCAGTTGTTCTGGGGTTTCCCACGCAGTGCCGTAGATGCGTTGTAGTTGCGCTTTGGTTTCGTCGCCGCGCCAATATGCACCCGCGACGCTTTCTAAAGCAAATCCATCCGGATTGATTTCGCCGGTAAAGTTTAAATGCGGCCCCGCGCACAAATCCCACCAAATTTCATCACTATTTCCAATTAGATAGCGAGTTATTATCTCGCCTTCTTTAATGCTGTCGAGAATTTCTAGTTTGTAAGGTTCTTCTAGCTGTTCGATTTCGGCTTTGATTTTTTCTCGCTCTACTTCTTCGCGAATTATCGGCAAATTGGCTTGCATAATTCGCCGCATTTCGGTTTCAATTTTACCCAAATCTTCCGGGGTAAATGGTTCTTGGCGGTCAAAGTCATAATAAAACCCGTTTTCCACCACTGGTCCAATTGTCACTTTGGTTTCTGGAAATAGCTTTTGCACTGCCATTGCGAGTACGTGGGCGCAGGTGTGGCGAATTCGCAGCAGTTTTTCCTCGTCGTTTCGGTTGGGGCTGTGACTCGATTGGGCTTGGGGTAGGGAACTGACCATAAAACAAAGTGATAATGATTATTATTGTAACAATGTCAGGGACTGAGGGAAATACTTCTGCGATCGCACCAAATTGTCGCAGGCATATCGCTTCCCCGCAGAGGCTTCCCCTTGATCCTATGTAATACATTATAATACAAAACCTGTGTGTTGGTGGTTTAGGGGCGATCGCGTCATCTGAATCCGCGTTATTTGATAATAATTGCATTTAGTAGAAATAAAATAAACAATTATTGCAGTTAGTTGACAAAGCATCAGCGGGCATATATGCGCCCAAAATCAAGAAATGATGACAAATAGACCGATATCAGCCGGATAAAACTGGCAAAGATTATTGATAATTTTATGCAACTAGATTAGATTGATGAGAATATTTAGCAAGAAAGCTGCGAACCGACTGAGCGAGCGATTCTGCTGCAAAGACGCTACGCGATCGCCAGCAAGGGAAAACAGCCAAGAAAATCGCAAGGAGACGGACTCAATGCAAACTTACGACAAGACAGAGGTTAAATATGCCTGGTGGGCTGGAAACGCCAACAAAATTCTTTGATTTCATTACTCAAAAGGAAAGAATTTGCAATCAGGAGCTGGAAATGATAGCTGTAATTTTTTACTGTTTCTGTGCTTGGACTGTGACGATTTTATTGGCTTGGAAGTTTATGGTTTCATTCCAAAAAGGTATGTCTTATGTCAACCGTTTGCATGAAATTCCTTGTCATGCTTGCGAATACTTTACTAACGATTATCGCCTCAAGTGTACGGTGCGACCGATGACGGCTTGTTCTCTTGAAGCGATCGCTTGTCCTGACTTTGAGCCTAAAACCGCTTATTGCAAGGCTTGCAGCAAATCTTGCCATCAACTTAATTGAGAAATTAAGAGTTGTTGAAGAAATCAGGCGGCTTCGGTTTTGAGATTTACACTCGCTAAATAAAGTTATTGCTTATAATTTTCAACTATTTTATGCGGGTTTCATCATGAAACCTAACTCCGAAGGCTCATTAGTCGGTTGCTGTATTAGCCAAAAAATTCATGAATAAAATATCTTCATTACTAATTAAAAGACGACGACTGATTCAATTAGGATTGGGTGCCGGGATCGCAGTTGCTGGCATCACTGTTGGTGACCCGATTTGGCGTAGGGTAAAGGCGAAAATTTTGCCACCTCCAAAACTGACTTGGAACCCCTCTTCATCGCTGCGAGAATTTGAGTATGGCACCTTGAAAAAAGAGAATGGGCGTCAGATTAGAGAATTTAAAATAACGTCTAATACTACAGAAATTTTACTTGATGGTGCCTCGTTCACTACTTGGAGTTATAACGGGAGAGTTCCCGGTCCAACTTTGCGAGCCAATCAAGGCGATCGCATCAGGGTAATTTATACAAATCAGCATCACGGTGAAGACCACTCGATCCATTTTCATGGGATTCATAAAGCACAAATGGATGGCATAGAACCCATTAATTATGGAAAAACCACAGTTTATGAATTTGATGCTAAACCTTTTGGCGTTCATCTATATCACTGCCACGTGGGAGATGTTGCTTATCATATCGGGCAGGGGCTTTATGGTATGTTTATTATCGATCCGCCAGGAGGACGCCCCCAGGCAGATGAAATCGCCATCACGATGTCAGGCTACGACACAAATGGGGATGGTAAAAATGAATTTGTCGTTTTCAATGGGTTTCCACAATATTACATGAGACATCCAATACCCGTTAAACAAAATCAACTGGTTCGGCTTTATCTTTTGAATATGATTGAATACGAATCAGCAGTAAGTTTTCACCTTCATGCTAATATATTTCAGGTTTATCGAACGGGTAGTACGCTTCAGCCTACAGAAGCAACAGATGTAATTACAATGGGAACCGCAGAACGACACATTCTTGAATTTTCCTACAGTCACCCAGGTATGTATATGTTCCATCCCCATCAAGATTGGGTGGCGCAAAAAGGTTGTGAGGGAATGTTTCACGTGCATCCTGCTTGATTGGTAATTGGTAATTGGTAATTGGTAATTGCTAATTGCTAATTGCTAATTGCTAATTGGGTAAATGCTCACCCCGTAAATACAACACTCGCAAAGGCAGAGCCAGCAGTTTGTACGGATATAAGACTGGCTGTGTCAACCAGAATGAATATTTATGATATGATGTCCGGTGGCAAAGGTTTTGTATAGTTTTTGATACTGTAGGGGCGGGTTTTACCAATCAATCTGTGGAACCAACAAATATTTCGTTAAACCCGCCCCGCCCGCTCTTACCGATGCAACCTGACGCGATCTGAGTTATTTCGATGGAAAAATGCCAGTACAAAAGCAACAAAATGCTCTGAATTATCGAGTTTTCCAAGCAGGTTTAATCCTGGCAATAGGGTTAGTCGTAACCATTATTCTTTCGCTTTCTTTAGGTGCTGTGCCGATGAGTGCGGCACAAATATGGCAAGCATTTCTGCATCAGGGAGATTCAGTCAATCAAACTATTATTTGGGAACTACGGTTACCTCGAATTGTAGCAGCATTAACCGTAGGGGCAGCGTTGGGAATGTCGGGTGCTTTGTTACAAGGATTGTTGCGAAATAGTTTGGCAGATCCGTTTATCTTGGGAATATCGGCGGGGGCGGGTTTGGTAGCGATCGCTCTCGTCACGTTAGGAATATTTCAAGCTTGGGTTCCCTTATTTTCCTGGGTGGGTGCAATTCTGACATCGGCGATCGTTTATTTTTTAGGAAAAACGGCGACGGGTATTTCTGTAGAACGTTTAATTTTAGGTGGAGTGGCGGTTAGTTCTTTATTTGGGGCGGTACAAACAACGTTGCTATTATTAGCAGAAGATAGTCGCATCCAAGCAGCACTAAACTGGTTAATTGGCAGTTTAAACGGACGAGGTTGGTCGGATATTCAAATTGCTGCTCCTTATATTAGCGTATCTTTGCTATTCGGATGCTTTTTAGCTCGTAGCGTCAATTTACTAGCTTTGGGGGATGATTTGGCAGTGGGATTGGGGGTATCGTTGATGCGATCGCGTTTATTAATTGGTGCCGTCGCTACCTTACTCGCCGCCAGTGCTGTCAGTATCGGCGGATTGATTGGTTTTGTAGGATTAGTTGTCCCCCACGGCGTGCGTTTATTAGTGGGAACTGATTACCGTTGGGTATTACCTTTGAGCGCAGTTGGCGGTGCTTTGGTACTTACTCTCTCGGATTTACTTGCCCGTTTGGGTGCGGTAGAATTACCTGTAGGAACGATTACCGCTCTGTTAGGTTCTCCCTTATTTGTTTGGTTGTTGTATCGTCGTTCAGCAAAATTTTAGCCTATGGAAATAAACCGGGTTTCTCTGAAAAATAGTCGATTTGTCACAAGAGAGCGCAGCAAGAAACCCGCTTTCTTGGTTTGGGTTTCTCTGAAAAATAGTCGATTTACAACCAGAGAGCGCAGCAAGAAACCCGCTTTCTATGTTTTGAATGTCAAACCAATGCTCGATCAATTACAAACCCAGAGACAATAAATGTTGCTAGAAATTCAAGAGCTAACAGGCGGTTACGGAAACATTGCGATCGCGCAAAACATCACCCTATCCATCCAAAACGGTGAATGGTTGAGTTTGATCGGCGCTAACGGTTCCGGTAAATCTACTTTGCTAAAATTAATAAGCCGCATTCTCGCACCCCAAAAGGGATTTGTTTTGCTCGATGGCAAAGCAATTCACTCCCAACCTGCCGCTATTGTGGCGCGGAGATTGGCGATTTTGCCCCAACAACAAACGATTCCCGAAGGATTAACCGTCAAGCAGTTAGTCAGTTTAGGACGTTCGCCCCATCAACCTTGGTGGCAGTGGGAATTGAGTCGAGAAGATGCCCAAAAAGTTGAAATTGCCATGCATCAAACTGGGATAGAAAAATTTAGCGATCGCTCGGTAGAACAACTTTCTGGCGGCGAGCGCCAGCGGGCTTTTTTAGCCCTGGCTTTGGCACAAAATCCCCAAGTTTTGCTGTTAGATGAACCTACGACTTATTTGGATATTTGCTACCAGTTGCAATTGCTGGAATTACTCAAAAAACTCAATCAACAAAACTTGACTATTATTACAGTATTGCACGAAATTAATTTAGCCGCAAGGTATAGCGATCGCATCGCCCTACTACATGAGGGAAAACTTACTTGCGTCGGTACTCCTAAGCAAGTTTTGAACCCTAATAATTTAGCCCAAACTTTTGGCGTAGAAGTTACCATTATAGAAACGCCAGTAGGATTGCAGATTTGTCCTTTATCTCCTCGATTTTGACTTGATATGCCCAAAAATTGGATGTATTTAAAAGCATGCACAAGCTATATCACCCGCCAGGGATTAAAATCCCTGGCTAATAGCTTAAGTCCTCTAAAGAGGACTGTTAGCTTGATTTCAGTCCACTTTAGTGGACTTTTGCTATTAGCCCGGAAATTTATTTCCGGGCGGTTTTTACGACTGGCTACTATCTTCCTCCTAAGTCTAGCATTTGTTGCTTGCTCAGTTACAACAAACAACCAAAATTTGTCAAACCCAATTTCTTCCCCCGCAGCAACGGAAACAACCAATCGCGAATCTGCCCAAAAAGTTGTAGCGCTGACTCCTTTAACCGCCGATATTATTTATCAATTGGATCGAACAAAAATTGTCGGTGTTACGGGCAGCAAAATAATTAGTAATGACCCTCGATTTAAGGGAATTACTACAGTCAGCGGCGAACAAACTCCCCCGAATTTAGAAAAAATTGTGGCGCTGAAACCCGATTTCGTCGTCGGGGCGGCGGGGTTTCACGATAAAACAATGGAAAGGTTACAGCAGTTAGGAATAAAGACGCTGTTGACGCAAGTAAAAAGCTGGAAAGCATTGGAAGAATTGACAGTGAATTTAGCGCGATCGCTCGACGCCAATCCCGAACCTTTACTCAAGCGCTACCAAACCTTTTTAGCCGACATTCCCAATCGAGATTATTCTACTTTAATCCTGGTCAGTCGCCAACCGATTTTATCTCCCAATCAAGCTAGCTGGGCAGGTGACTTTCTTGTGCAATTTAAGCTAAAAAATCTAGCTGCCCAATTGCAGGGAACTTCGCCGTTGCGCGGGTATGTTACCCTTTCTCCAGAAAAGATTCTCCAGGTGAATCCAGAAATTATCCTTTTAGTAGAGACGGGAGATAAAATCATAGAAAAGTTTAAATCTGACTCTTTTTGGAATCAACTCCAAGCCGTAAAAAGCAATCGAGTTTACGTCTTTGACTATTATGGATTGATCAATCCCGGTAGCATAGACAGCATCGAAAAAGCTTGTTTGCAACTCAAACAAATTCTAGAGACAAAAAGCTAGCGCTTCAGCGCTATTACCAACCAGGACTTACCCATATAAACAAAGGTGATTTGCGTAAGTCCTGACCAACGTTTTATCTACTCACATATTGCACCTGACATGGGTGGGACAAGCAGGATGCTTATCCCACAAGAAAAAAACTCTTGTGGTGTGGGCGGTGGGACAAGCAGGATGCTTATCCCACAAGAAAAAAACTCTTGTGGGGTGGGCGTCTCGCCCGCCTAGTCGATTATAAATAAAATATTCAGGACTTATGCACAACAAGGTCAGAAACCCGGTTTCTTTGTCGATCTCTTGTTCCCAAACCAACGATTTTTCGGATCGCCCTTAGTTTCTTTGCGTAAGTCCTAATATTTAAGTTTTAGATTTATTTAACAAGTTGGGCGCATCAGCCGTTATAAAATAAAAACCAATCTAGGTTAACTTGGGAACTTGGAGTTAAAAATAATGAACCCTCAAACAGCACCAAATCCAACCAACGATGTGATGGCGGATTCGGTTAGCTATTCTAAAATAGCGTATAGCGTGGTTCATGCAGTTCCAGGAAGGGTAAGATTTCGAGTACCGCTGTTGGCTAAAGATGCAGAATATGCCAACAGAGTGCAAAGGTTAATTCAGTTAGATAATCGCGTTACTGAAGTTAGAATTCAACGTCAAAGCGCTTCAATTGCTATCAGTTATAGGGGAAATGATATAAACGATAGCGCGATGCGCTCGGATCTAGCGCGGCTGATTCAAGCATCTGTAGGGACGGGTTTTACCGACAATCTTTCCATCCAAGCGACAACAGAATTAAACCCGCCCTCCAGCCAGGTAGGGGCGGTTTTATCAGACATATCTGTAGGAAAACAGACAGGGCAGAAAAATCCACAATTACAAGAAAACAGCGATTGGAACGAACTAAAATTACCGGCTTTTGCCACAATTTTAGCTTTACTGGGATTAAGATATCCGATTCCCAAACCTTTGATTGCAGGAACTTTAGCAGCGGCAGCGTTTCCAGTAGCAAAACGCGCTTATAACAGCCTTGCAGTTGAACGACGATTAAATATAGATTGCCTGGATATGATGGCGCTTAGTCTCTCTTCATTGCAGGGGAATTTAGTCACGCCCGCGCTAGTTATGACCTTGCATGAAATTGGGGATATTATACGCGATCGCACTGCCAGAGTTTCCCACAACCATGCCGAAGACTTACTCAATTCTCTCGCCCATTATGCCTGGGTAGAACAAAGCAACGGACAGAAAAAACAAATTCCAGCGACTGAAGTCAAACCTGGAGATATTGTCATCGTATATCCAGGAGAACAAATACCAGTAGATGGTTCGATATGGCGCGGCAAAGCTTTAATTGACCAGCAAAAACTTACAGGCGAATCGATGCCAGTCGTCCGAGAAATTGGACAACAAGTTTATGCCTCAACCTTAGTGCGAACGGGAGAAATTTACATCAAAACCGAACGAGTCGGCGCAGGAACTCGTGCCGGAGCGAGCATTCAATTGGTGCAACAAGCTCCCGTTCACGATACCCGCATGGAAAATTATGCCTCACAAATTGCAGACCGAGCGGTTGTACCTGCTTTAATTTTAGCAGGAATTATGTTAGCAATTACCCGCAATCCAGCCAGAGCGGCAGCAATTTTAACCCTAGATTTTGTCACCGGAATAAGAGTTTCTTTGCCAACAACTTATTTAGCCGCACTGAACCACGCCACCCGCCACGGCGTCTTAATTCGCAGCGGACGGGCATTGGAAAAATTAGCGCAAGTCGATGCAATTGTGTTTGATAAAACCGGCACGCTCACACAAGGAGATGTGGCAGTTGTAGCAGTCGAAACCGCAACCGATAAACTATCCGCTGCGAGAGTTTTAGAATTAGCTGCCGCCGCCGAACAACGCCTAACTCACCCCGTCGCCGAAGCAGTCATGCGCTATGCAGCAAAACAAGGCACGAACATATTACCCCGGGGAAAATGGGAATATGAAGTTGGTTTGGGAGTGCGGGCAGAAATAGACGATCGAGAAGTATTGGTGGGAAGCGATCGCTTCTTACAACAATCGGGAATAAAATTGACTTGTCTTTACGAACCGCATCTGTGTACAAGCACAAATTGTCCTCAAAACTTCAGTTGTCAGATTTCTACCCGCGCATCTTTATTGTATGTAGCCGTTAACGGAGAATTTCAAGGAATCATTCAATACACCGATCCGTTGCGCGTTGAAACTAAAACAGTAATAGAAAAATTGCAAACCGAATATGGCATGGAAATTCACCTGCTAACCGGGGATACAAAACCAAGAGCGATCGCAGTTGCAAAAGAACTCGGTATTCCCCTAGAACAAGTTCACGCCGAAGCATTTCCAGAACAAAAAGCAACCGTTGTCCAACAATTGCACGCAGCAGGTAAAACTGTCGCTTTTACCGGGGATGGATTAAACGACTCGGTAGCACTTGCTTATGCAGATGCGGCAATTTCTTTTGGAAATGGTTCAGAAGTAGCGAGGGAAACAGCAGATGTAGTGTTAATGAGTAATAATTTAACTAGCTTGCTAGATGCCTTTGCGATCGCTCGTCAAACCAAACGAGTCATCCAGCAAAATATCGCTCTAGCAGTCACTCCCAATTTAGCCGCCTTGGGACTTGCATCGACTGTGGGATTGCATCCATTAGCAGCAACAGTTGTGCATAACGGTTCGGCGATCGCAGCAGGATTAAATGGGTTACGCCCCCTAATGCATCGCGATCCACCAATAGAAACCAGGCAATTGTAGGGGCGGGTTTCACCGATAACCTCACAACTCCAACAGACAATTAAACCAAACCCGCCCCGCCAAAGCGAACAATTACCAATTACCAATTAGCAATTACCAATCGATAAAATTATGTCAGCAAAAGGTAGCCAAGTAAAACTAAATAAAACTCTACAAAACGTTCGCAACCTGGCAAGCGATCGCGCAATTTTAATCGGAATTGGTGCAGTTGCTTTAGCACCGATTATATTACCCGCCGTCGCCAAAATTGGTAAACCAATTCTCAAAGCAGCGATTAAAACGAGTCTAAATTTATACGAAAAAAGTCAGGGAGCAGTAGCGGAAGCTGGAGAAATGTTTTGGGATGTTGTCGCCGAGTCCAAAGCCGAGATTACCGCCGAAGCACAGCAGCGATTAATGAACGGCAAAAAATAGTAGCCGCCCTGGGAGGGAATTGCGAAATCTTAACCTTAATCGATTAAGATTAATGCACTAGTTGGTGGTCAAAATTAGACGCACCCGTATGACGAACCCTCAACCTCCGCAAACCTCCCGGCAGAGATCTCGAGCAAAACTCCTTCTTTCCTACAAGAAAACGCCGATTTTTTGGCGTTAATATTAACTATTGTGCTTTTGTTGTGGTCTTGGGGTATACAAATAAAGCGGATGCTAGAACGAGTAAAGAAAAATGCCGCAGATGTGTACAGTAAGAAGGTGATTAACCTATTAAATGAAGTGCCAAAAACCAATGATTTAAAACAGCTATAAGCAAAAACGGAAGACCTGCTAAAACTGCTGACATCTGCCGTAAATGACCTCAACAAAGATGTCATTTCTGCAGAATCTTTCCAATCATTTCGCGTCATCTGGCAAATTGCCCTCGATACCGTCCGGGAACGGCGCATCACCTTGTACCAGCAACATTAACCCAGTCTCCCCCCGCCGCTCTTAAGTCGTACTCCTTAAGTGAGGACAAGGCAAGCAAGCGGGACACTTAGCTTTGGAGATAAATTTTTAGCTTGCCAAATCCACTAAAGCATCCCGCCGGAACCTGATTACGCGCAATATAGAGCTGCGATAATGATCGGTCGTGAATACCGATAGCGTGATATTAATTTGATCTGGATCTAAGATGCGTCGCACCGTGCAGATTTGCCTCTTGTTGTTGCAGTAAGCGATGATGCGATCGCCTACCTGGATCTCCAACGCTTGAATTTTCATCATTACTCAACCTCATAAATAAATTGGCATAAAAGCTGTTTTATCCCTAGTATTATCAGCCGCTGACTGAGCTTAATTTTCCTCTCCACGACGACAGGAAAAATCTCTTGCTAAGGTTCTTTCACCCAGCAATTAATATTGCTATGCATTGTATCACAAAAATAAAGTTTATGTATTTAAAAAATTCAGATTTTATGGTAAAAATAGGTTAAAATTAAAATAGTATTAAATCCAGGTCTGTAAGATGAAAGCTTTACCAACGAGTCTGATGCGCTCGCCGCCCCAACTAACCAATGGTCGCAACCAACCGACTCTATCCCCAACAATCGGACAATCGATGCTCGGCAGGCATATTTGCCTTTGCTGTTCCTACACTTTATTTCGTCACATGCGTTTGGAAGGAATTTACTGGCGTTGTAGCCATTGTCATCAGGAAATGCCAGCTTAAAACATCACTCCAGGGACTGAGGTAAGCTTCTAGAGACTGAGGTAAACTGACGAAAACCAGATTCCCCATCCGCTGATGCCAGAGTCACCCTAAAGCTGCACCAAGGATCTTTTATGAAAGCATTGTTGCTCTACCCTCAGTTTCCCCAGTCATTTTGGTCTTACGATCGCTTGATGGAAATCGCTGGACTCAAGGCAGTAATTCCACCCCTGGGAATTATTACAGTGGCGGCACTTTTACCCAAAGAGTGGGAAATTAGATTTAGCGATCGCAACGTCAACCTGGAAACAGCAGCGGATTGGGAATGGTGCGACCTGGTTATCCTCTCTGCCATGATTGTGCAGAAGGCAGATTTCCACGCCCTAATTCAAAAAGCAGTGCGGTTAGGCAAAAAAGTATCTGTTGGTGGCCCCTACCCCACATCGGTGCCCCAAGATGCCCTAGACTCCGGCGCGCATTACCTGATTTTGGATCGCGGACCTGCTCACCCGCTCACTCGCTAGCCTAACGTTACCGAAGCAAGCGGACATGATATTACTGGGTGCGATCGCGAAGCGCCTTGCGGAGGCAGATCGCCCGTCGGTTGGGTTGAGAACGCGAAATCCAACATACCAGCTAAGGCACGCACTCGCGATCGCGCCTACGTTTAACCCTTCTGCCGATCTCTTGTGCCAGCCAACCCAAACAGCTTGCTAAAGTGCTATAATCATCCCAGAGAATAAGTATCGGTTGTAATGTTTGTTTGTAGTATTGACGAGTTTTTCCCGTTTTATATAGGCAGGCTTCTCTCCGAACTCTCACTCTCTGCACACTTTTAACTTTGGAGACAAGCTATGTCGATTTATGTAGGTAACCTATCTTATGAAGTTACAGAAGCGGACTTGAATTCTGTGTTTGCAGAATACGGGTCAGTTAAACGGGTTCAGCTTCCCACCGATCGCGAAACAGGTCGCAAGCGCGGCTTTGGCTTTGTAGAAATGAGTACAGACGCTGAAGAAAACGCAGCCATTGAAGCCCTTGATGGCGCTGAATGGATGGGGCGCGATCTAAAGGTCAATAAAGCCAAGCCTCGCGAAGATAGAGGTTCATTTAATGGTGGTGGTGGACGTCGCCGCGACAACTTCTCTTCTCGTCGCTACTAAGCTTTTTTAGCATTAAAGTTTGACTTCAAAAGGCTCAGGCAGTCTAATGCTTGAGCCTTTGCTTTTCCAAAAGTTAAGCAATGTCATCAGGCACTAATGGCAAAATGAGGGCGCGTTTCACTCCCTTGTTTTGCCGCTTCAATTTGTGCTGCTAGGGCAATAATCGTCGCTTCGGCGGCGGGGCGTCCGACTAGCTGAACGCCGATGGGTAAGCCATTGGGGTCAAATGTAGCAGGAATTGCGATCGCAGGTTGTCCGCTGGCGTTAAACGGCGGACAAGGGGCAATCCAATTGATAATTCTTGCCAAAGTTTCTTCTGGGCTTAAACTTTCCCACTCGCCAATCCGAATCGTGGGATGCATATAAACTGGCAGTAACATCGCGTCAAAATTATCAAAAACCGCGATAATTTTGCGCGCAATTATTTGCATCTGAGCAACTGCACGCAAGTATTGGCTCACATCTCCAGTTCGCTCTAACAACCATTGATTCATTTTTCCTAAAGCTGCTTTGGGAATACCAGTTGCGGCTACTCCTGACTGCCAAACTATCGTAAATGGCTCGATTAATTCGCTCAAATCGAAACTCACAGGTTCGAGGGTATGACCCATTCCTTCTAACAGTTTTGCCGTTTCCAATACCGCCTGTCCAATTGGGGGCGTAGCTTCTCCCACGGGTGGTAATGAAGTGGTAAAACCAATTTTTAGGCAACCTGGAAGTTTACCAGTAGCAGCGGTGAGGAAAGATGGATTCGGATCGGGCAACCAGTAAGGATCGCCGGTAATATAGCCAGACATGACATCTAAAAGCGCCGCTGCATCAGCAACGGTACGAGCGATCGCGCCATCGGTAGCAACGCCGCTGAGGCGATCGCCTAACGGTGCGTGGGAAACTCTTCCCCGCGATGGTTTAATTCCGATTAAACCACAACAGCTAGCTGGACCGCGCACCGATCCGCCGCCATCCGAACCTTGAGCGATCGCGCACAACCCCGCCGCCACGGCGGCGGCTGCACCCCCACTCGATCCACCGGGAGTATAATCTAAATTCCAAGGATTGCGTGCCGGTGCAAACCCATCTGGTTCGGTATAAGGCAGCGATCCGACTTCAGAAGTTGCTGTTTTACCCAGAATAATAAACCCGGCGGCGCGGATGCGCGCTACAATCCCGTCATCATCAGCAGCGATTTGATCCATCAGCACCCGCGATCCATAAGTACAGCGCATACCGGCAACCGAGGTCAAGTCTTTAATTGCAATTGGGACGCCAAAAAAAGGCGGTAAATTGGCAGATTCTTCCTTTGTCAGCATTTCTGTTTTCGCCAATGCATCCGCCCGCGCCAGATCTGCCGCTACGGTGAAATAACTGCCCAATTGGGGATTCAAGCGATCGATGCGTTCTAAGTAAAGTTCCACCAAATCTACTGGCGATACTTCTTTGGTGCGAACGAGTCTTGCTTGTTCTAGGGCTGGGGTAAATGCTAAATCAATTTTATTCATAGGGGTAATGGGTAATGGGTAATTGGTAATGGGTAATCGGTAATAGTTTTGCAGAAATAGCGATTGCCAATTATCAATTTTCGATTACCAAAGCATTCTATTAAGAAAGTTACGTCCTAGTTTTAG
>DNGG01000579.1:20417-22005 GCA_003486675.1 Cyanobacteria bacterium UBA11372 | reverse complement strand
GCAGGCGGGCTTCGTTTGTGTAGAATCAGACTTCAGTCTGAGGTTTAACCGAGGCAAGCGGCTAAATCTTCATCGGGGGTGGCAATAGGCTTCAAATTATACTTCTCGGAAAGCAGCTTGAACACGTTCGGCGAGATAAACGCTGGCAAGGTTGGCCCCAACCGGATATTCTGAATTCCCAGATGAAGTAGGGTCAGCAAAATCGCCACCGCTTTTTGTTCGTACCAAGACAGAATCATCGACAGGGGTAATTGATTCACACCTACGTTAAAAGCATTCGCCAACGCCAGGGCAATTTGAATCGCCGAATAAGCATCGTTGCACTGTCCCACATCCATTAAGCGAGGAATACCGCCAATATCGCCCAATTCTTTATCAAAGAAGCGGAACTTCCCGCAAGCAAGAGTTAGCACCACGCAATCTTGAGGCACTTTTTCCACAAATTCGGTATAGTAATTGCGGTCTGGTTTGGCACCATCGCACCCGCCTACTAAGAAGAAGTGCCGAATATCTCCCCGTTTCACTGCTTCAATCACTTCCCCCGCAACACTCAATACCGCATTGCGTGCAAAACCTGTCGTTACTTGGCGCAGTTCTCCATCTTCTACAAACCCCGGCATTTCTAATGCCTTTTGAATGATGGGTGAGTAGTCGGGGACGAGATTTGGTGCAGGCAAGTGAGTAACTCCAGGCCAACCAACTGGGCCGACGGAGAACAATTTATTAATGTAAGATTCGTGGGGCGGCATTAAGCAGTTTGTGGTGATTAAAATCGGGCCGGGGAACTTAGCAAACTCTTTCGTTTGATTCTGCCAAGCGGTGCCGTAGTGACCGTAAAGATGGGGATATTTCTGCTTTAATTTTGGATAACCGTGGGCTGGCAACAATTCGCCGTGGGTGTAAACTAAAATGCCAGTATTTTCAGTTTGTTTGAGCAGTTCTCCCAGTTGTTTGAGGTCGTGACCGGAGACTAAAATTGCTTTGCCTTTTTTGGCGTTGAGGGGAACAACTGTCGGCGTGGGATGACCGTAAGTTCCTGTGTTTCCAGCGTCGAGAAGTTCCATCGCCCGCAGGTTCATTTCACCGACTTTAAGCGCCAGATTTACCCAATCATCAAGGCTGAGGTCTTGGCGGTTGATCGCGGCTAAAGCTGAGTGACAGAAGGTGTAAAGTCTGTCATCTTCTTGCCCCAATTCTTGAGCGTGGAAGGCGTAGGAAGCAAGACCTTTGATGCCATAAGTGACGGTCAGTTTCAGCGAGAAAATATCTACATTGCTAGCCGATCTGCTGATAAATTCATATTCTATATCCTTGCCTTGCTGCACTAAGTCGTCGTCGAAATCGGGGGTAAAGTTAGCCAAATCCGACCATTCGATTGGTTGGAGTTGAGCTTTTAAGCTTTCTCTCAGCGCGATCGCCCGCTTAATATACTCTGTAAAACACTTCGTGCTAAAATTGACGTTAGTCATTGTGGCAAAAAGCGCTTCGCAAGTAAAAACATCGACTTCATGAGTATTTTGACCCAACTCGCGAGCCTTGAGCGCCACTTGGGACAGTCCCCGCAAGCAGTGAATTAATAAGTCTTGTA
>DNGG01000579.1:0-20207 GCA_003486675.1 Cyanobacteria bacterium UBA11372 | reverse complement strand
GCAGTGAATTAATAAGTCTTGTAGAGCATTGACTTCAGGACTTTTACCACAAGCACCCCATTGATGGCATCCTTGTCCGCTGGCGGTTTGTTCGCATTGTTCGCAAAACATTTTTCTGTCTCCTCGTTGCTTTATCTATCCCCAATATAGGACGGTGCAAAGGATAGCGCCTTGACTTAAGTCAAAAAATTGCTAATTGCTAATTGCTAATTGCTAATTGTTAATTGTTAATTGTTAAGAGTGGAGGTGAGTTTTAGCAATCGTATCATGTCCGCTAGCTTTGTTTGTGTATAGTTTTTAAGGCTGTAGAGGCGGGTTTTATCAATCATTTTATGGAACCACGAGATATGCAAGTTAAACTCGCCCCACCGCCCATAAATCCAATCAGCAATTAGCAATTAGCAATTAGCAATTAGCAATTAGCAATTAGCCTTAATTAAACAACTCGATTTTGACGAATACACTCGCGATACCAATGAAAACTCGCTTTAGGCAAGCGTTGTTGCGTTGGATAATCTACGTAAATAATGCCAAAGCGACGGTCATAACCCCACGACCATTCAAAGTTATCCATCAAACTCCAAAGAAAGTATCCAGTTAAAGGATAACCTTCGCTTAAAGCACGGTGAGCCGACTTTAAATACTGTCGCAAGTATAGAATGCGATCGCTATCTATCACCTCGCCTTTATCGTTAATTTCATCTTGTGCCGCACAGCCATTTTCTGTAATAACTACAGGTAAATCTTTCCGTCCCAAAGTTTCGCTGACGTGACGAATTCCCCAATAAATACTTTCCGGGACAATATTTAACCAAGGCATGTGCATTTTAGGATACCCTTTCGGCCAGTCAAGTATCTCGTAACCTTTTTCGTTGTCTGTCGCGCGCACGTAAGCGCCTTTGTATATATTCAGACCTAAATAGTCTAAAGGTTGATGGATGATTTCTAAATCTCCAGCTTGAATATCCGGTGCATCTTCGCCTAAAATTTCCAGCAAAGCGGGACTATAAGCACCTGTCAAAGCTGGAAAAATAATACCGCCATTAGAGCCGCAAGTATGAAAAGCTTTTTGAGTAGCAGTAATATTTTCTGGTGACTCGCTGAGGGGAACAGTTACAGAAAAATTATCCACCAAGGATACTTTACAGGCAACAGGGGAAGCGGCGCGGATGGCTTGACAACCTAATCCGTGCGCTAGTAAAGCATGGTGAGAAGTCTGCCAGATGGCTTTTTTGCTGGTAACCTGCGTACCGGGGGCATGTACTGGCGTTTCATCGACAGCATAACCCATGTGGGTAAAGCAGGAAATTTCGTTGATGGTCATCCAATTGGTGATGCGATCGCCCAAACGACTCACGACGGCGGTAACATAATCAGCATAATCTTGTGCCATTTGCCGACTTTGCCAAGAACCATATAAATCTTCTAATGCTTGCGGACTATCCCAGTGAAACAAGGTAGCGTGTGGGGTAATCCCATGTTCCAACAAACAATCGACTAACCGCTGGTAAAAATCAATACCTGCCTCGTTGACAGTGCCGCGCCCTTCAGGAATAATTCGAGGCCATGCAATGCTGAAGCGATAGTGTTTAATACCCAATTCTACCATCAGCTTGACATCTGATTCGTAGCGATGATAGTGGTCGCAAGCGACCTCACCTGTATCGCCGTTAACAACTCGATTTGGTATAGTACAGAAAGTATCCCAAACGCTGGGTAGGCGATTGTTTCCCGTCGCTGCCCCTTCGATTTGATAGGCAGAAGTAGCAGCACCCCAGATAAAATTGTTGGGAAATTTATAACTCATTACTCTTTTTTCCTTTATGCTCAAGCAAGACAGTAAACTTAGAGAATTCTTGTCTAATATTAAACTTTGGCGCGGTCTACCGGAAGAGCAAGTTGAGCAGTTGGCTAGGATTGCGATCGCTCAAACTTATTCCAAAGGTGAAATAATCTTCCAAGCGGGGGATGAAGGCAGCGGTTTCTTTATTATTGTTTCCGGGCGCGTCAAAGTCTATAAAACTTCACCTGAAGGGAAAGAACAGATTTTGCACTTATTTGTTGCAGGCGATCATTTTGCGGAAGTTCCTGCGTTTGATGGTCAAAACTTCCCCGCTTCCGCTATGGCGCTGGAGACAAGCGAGTTGTTATTTTTCCCGCGAACCTCTTTTTTAAACTTGCTGCAAGAGCAACCTAGTTTAGCTATCAAAATTCTAGGGGTTTTTGCCCGTCACTTACGGATAATGGCTCAGTTAGTAGAAGATTTATCTTTAAAAGAAGTTCCGGGAAGGCTAGCGACTTATTTGCTGTATTTAAGCGACCGAAATAACAGCAGCGATACCGTCGAACTTGACATGACTAAATCACAGTTAGCTGCGCTTTTGGGGACAAT
This sequence comes from Cyanobacteria bacterium UBA11372, assembly GCA_003486675.1. Classification (GTDB taxonomy): domain Bacteria; phylum Cyanobacteriota; class Cyanobacteriia; order Cyanobacteriales; family Aerosakkonemataceae; genus Microseira. Next base: position 17,815 of record DNGG01000579.1, on the reverse strand, counting down.
TCCAGAAACGCTCTCGCGGGTTTTTGGCAAACTCAGTGCGGAGGATATTATTAACACGAATGGTTCTAAAATTGAATTGTTAGACCGACAGCGTTTAATGGGGTTAGCAGGCGGTTTAAAAATATAAGTTCGTAGCGAAACACTCGGATTGGGGCGGGTTTATTGAAACCGTTCGTTTTGCTCAAAAGTAACTGGTAAAACCCGCCCCTACAATCGTTACATGTTGCTCTGTAGGACGAGCAAGGTAAATCGGTTGTAGATAGTTTTTTAGGCTGTAGGGGCGGCTTTTACCAATCAATCTGTGTCACCATGAAATATCTCTTTAAACCCGCCTCGATTGACGCTGGCTAATGCTGAATAGCTAATATAAAAAATGCCATTTACAATTAGCAATTAGCAATTAGCAATTAACAAAATTATTTCTGGCGATTGCTACCATTGCCAAAACGATTATCTTGTAAAGAGTTGCCGATTCCTTGAATTACTCCTCGACCGACTAAACCAATTCCTCGCCCTATGACTTGGGTTAGTACGTAAACTACGCCTTTGCCGACGAAGGCAACAACTGAACGGAGACGGGGAGCGATCGCATCCCTAGTTTCCAACAATAAAGTCACCGTTTGTTGAACGCCGCTTAATTTTTCTATTTCTTGACTGCGAGGCGCGTAAATAGATATTTTTCTAATTCCCCGCCCGTCAAAAATAAATAAAACATATCGGCTTTCAAATATTTCTGCTGGTTCGTAAACATAGGTTCTTAAGCGATATCTCCAAGATAAATTATTCCTGAATCGCTCGATTTCCCGCGTTGATATTAACCGACTGTCATAGAAGTTCTGTTTAATCGTTTCCACATCTGCAAATCGATTCAAAAGCGGTTGAACGACGGCATTAGCAACTTGAATGACTAAATTCTGCATCAAGATTTCCCCTCTGGCCAGGGCTTCAGGGCTTCCAGGGGAGTACAATGCATTATCAATCGTTAAAGGGGTTTGAAATAGCAGATGGTCGAACCACTCGACAACGAGGGGAATTTTATCCAGAATCGCACCTTGAACGATTAAAGCATCTTGCAGCAAAACATTCACAACTTCTAATTCCTGATAGCCGATTTGCAGCGTATAATACTTACCAAAAAAATCAGTTGTTGTGCCGCGCCACAAATCTTGTAAAATAGCAGTTTGCTTTTGAGATAACTGCTCGGACTGCACTTGGGAAAAGCGCAATTCATCCAAAATTTCGGATAATTTCCGTAAAATTAAACACAGCAATTCCCGCTTTTTATCTGCCCTAAAAATATCAATTTCCAGGGTAACGTCGGTAAGGTTTTGGACGCCATACTGAATTTTGGCAAAAGAATTATCAAATAAAACCGATTGCCAAGTACTAACGCTGAGTTCCGCATCGGACAAGGAAGAAGCATTTAACTCCCGGAGTCCCCTGCTCACCTGCTCCTCTGCTCCTTTGCTCACCTGCTGCCCTTCCAGCATTACGGGCGTTGTCACGCGGGGTGCTAAAAGCCAATCTACGAGCCAACGGGAAGCCAGCAACTCCCGGCGTCGTCCCGCGAGAATGGCTCGATCGAGAGTTGATGGTGTGGCATTTTTTAGTTCGGCGATGACTTGGGCTAAAGCGGCGTCAATTTGCCGCAGACTGGACTGGTGCAGGCGATCGCGCAAGAGCGAGAAGGAAGAAGCAGGGGGGAGAGGGCGAGGGGGTGAGGCAATCTGACTTGTTTGTCTCACCATTGGAGCTTCTTGCCAATAACTTTCACCCGCAGCTACTTGACGAATAATATTTACTAACTCTGAAACAGCCGTGCCTTTAGGACAATAGCCCTCAACGCCTGCTTGGCGTGCTGCTGCTAGAGATTCTTTGTCTCTTAAAGTACTGAGCAACAATATAGGCAAATTGGGATACTGAGTTTTGAGTTGCTGGCAGAGTTCTAAACCCGAGGAAAGATTTGAATCGATCCGACCCAAATCCAAGTTTAAAACGACCAAGTCAACGGGGGGCTGACCGCTAGCGAGAATTTGCAACGCCGTAGTTTGGCGATCTGCCTCGGCGACGACTTGCAGATCGCCAAATTGCTCGACAAAAACGCGCAGCCCCAGCCGGAAAATCGGGTCATCGTCAATTAGCAGTATTTGCATTTGGCGATCGCTCACAGATGTTGAAGGTGGGTTTTGGGTTATCGGTCACAAGCAACGCTCTGACTTTTCTTAGCATTTTTCCGGGTCAAAAACATCAGGAAGCTAGGAAAAAAGGCGAAAATATTGCTGCTGCGTCTCCCCAATCTCCCGAGTCTGGGAAATCGGCTCTATATTGGTTAGATCCGAAATCTCCGGCATTTTCCGCATTCATGCTTGCTCTGTGTACTTACCGTAAAAAATTAGCCCCGAATGCGATTTGCCAGAGGGATGTGAGTCAAGCAAAAAGATAGCTCATAATGACCTAATAGGGAGCCGTTTCCTTAGAGGTTCGATGAGCTTAAGCATTCGGCAGTGGCTGGCAGAGTATAACATTCAGTTGCACCAGCTCAAAACACCAGGTGCCCAAACTGCGGGTATTGCCTTCCGCCTGGTTCAAGATATGCAAGTCAAAAGCCTAACGACTTTTGATATTTGTCCGTTTGCAGAAATGTTGGAACTGCCTTGGGGCGTGGTACGGCAAGAGATGCAGCCAATTGCCGATCTGACGGTTGAATTGCTGCGAGTTTGGAGTCGCAAGAAGCCACTAAAACGCAATGAAGGTACTTGGCTGGCGTTTCAGATCGCTTATCTGCGAGGATTGCATCAGATTTTAGAACAAGAAGACAGGCTTTTACGACCCTGGTTAAATCGAGCTAGCCTGTTGGCGCAAGTACCGGCAGAATTAAACAAGCAAGCTCTGGGCGATCCGCAACTGCAAGGGCTGCTAAAAACCCTGCGACCGGGTAGACTATCAGATACGCAAGCCGAACAGGCGCTGACAATGCTGGGAGAATCATTTCTCGGTCAGCAAATGAATAACCTGGCGATCGCTTGGTTGATGGCAAACGGTGCGGAAGAAACCGAAGCCAAACTAATCGTACAGCGCTTGGTTTACGCGCTCCCAGGTTACCTGCTCGAAGCGATCGCTTTTAATGCCCTGCCTTTAGCTCAACTGCAAAAATTTGTCCGCTTGGGGAATATCGCCAGCACCCCGGATGCCCTCGGTCAAATCGCCAGCAATCCTGACAACCTCGAAATAGAGACGGAACGAGCCACCGAGTTCGCGCCAGCTGGTTTAACACCCAATGTCATCGATCTGCAACGAGAATGCTACCGTGCCTCCCTCCTACAAGCATTGGGAATTCCCTTACTAGAAGAACCTTTTGCCCTCAAAGATTTATACGTCCCGCTGAGGGGGATTGAAATCAACAGCGAGTCGGGGGAAAAAGCGCGGTCATCCGTAGATTTGATGGAATGGGCAACCAACCAACTGGCAGATTTAGAAAGCATTGCTGTCATAGAAGCTCCCCCAGGCGCAGGCAAAACCAGTTTTTGCCAACTGTTCGCGGCGAAGGTAGCGCAAGAGCTTTATCCAGCTTGGATGCCTGTATCGATCCGCTTGCGAGATGCAAGTCTTTGCCGCAGTTTGGAACAAACTCTAGATACTGCCTTCCCAACGGGACAGTTTACCAGCGCCGATGGCTGGCTTGTGCCGCCACACCCACCTTGCTTGTTAATTTTAGATGGATTAGACGAACTGCCTCGCTCTCCCCAAACCGAGCGTCACCTTTATACCTTCCTCAATCGGGTAGAGCAGTTTCTCATCCAAAGCGCAACTGCCTCCAGGCGACCTCGTCACAAAATTGTTTTAACTTGTCGTTCTGGTATCCTGGAAGCGGCCTACAGCAGCAAACCCTTGCAACCCCACAGTTTATCCGATCGGTTCCGACGCATCGCGATTCAACCTTTAGATCAGGAGCAATTGAAACTGTGGTTTAAACAGTGGTCGAGACTGCAATCCAAATTGATTGCCCAAGCTTACTTTAACTTTTTGAAACAAAGCGGGGTGTTTCACTTTAGACCAGATGTGAAGGACTTTGCTAACTTTGTCCACCAGCCTTTGATCGTGTTGCTGGGAGGCATTTTACACCGCGACGGCTGGCTGGATGACAGTATATTGAGCTTGCCCGGTTCTAAAGTAAAATTTGAAATTCACGACCGGCTTTGTCGTTGGTTGTTGGGCGAACCAGCTGACACCATGTCAGCGGCGGAAAAGATGCACCTGCCAGTGCGAGAAGGGCTAGCCCATGCTTGTCGCAGTCCGGAAACGATCGCTAACCTGCTCCAAGGTCGAAACGTTGCCTCTGTGCGGCAACAAATGGAAATGGTAGCTTTAAATATCATCCAAAGCAGCGAACAGTCAACAGAAACAAACCCACAGGAACAAATAACGCTGCCAGCATTATATTTCCGCCCTATCAGTAGCGATAAACAAACAAAAATCGAATTCTCCCATCGCAGTTTGGGAGAATATCTGGGTGCGTTAGCGATCGCGCAACAACTCAAAATCCTGGCGCAACAAGTCGAAGACGCCTACGGGGAAGTCAATTTTGCCATCAACTCCCCTGATGATGTAGCGTTTCACCTTTACAGTTTGCTTTCCTTTGGTATCATCCCTGTTGAGATCGAAGAACTCGCCATCGAATATCTGCGACGGGAAGAAGCGCGATCGCCGGGTTCCTTCTCCCTGGAAGTTTTATGCGATCGCCTGTATCGTTTCTACCGTTCTTACTGTCGCGGTAGGTGGCTCGATACCGGCATCGCCCACAAGGTGCGCTCTCACAACTCGCTCAATGCCTTGCAAATCGATGCTGCTGTTGGTCTGAATACCTTTTTATTGCTCTGTTCTTGTCACAGAGCAGCGTTGATCGACTTCTCCCCTTGTGGCGATCCAACCATCTTGGAAGAGTTCGATCCCGACCAACTCCTGACCTTAATTGGTCGCACCACCGTCTTATCTCCGATTGCCTTCTGGCAGCGTTCCAAAGATAGCCTGCATCAGTTAAGTTTAGATGGTGCTTGCTTGCATTATGCCATGCTGGCTGAAGCTAACTTCTGGAAAAGCAGTTTCTTCAAAGCCGAGTTAGTAGGAGCCAATTTAACTGCTGCTAACCTTCAAGAAGCCAACTTATCTTGGGCTAACCTTACCGGCGCTAACCTATCCTTAGCGAACCTTACAGCCGCTAAGTTGGAAGGAGCTAACCTCACAGGTGCTAATCTGTGCGGTGCCACGCTCCAACTTGCCAGCCTCACCAATGCCTGTTTGTATCAAGCTCAACTAGATGGCGCTACCAAAGACTATGCGGAAAAAAACGGTGCGTTGTTTTCCCTCGAACAATATCAAGCTTGTCAAAAAGCTCTCGCTGGTTTGGAAAGTAGCAGACTGAGCGAAATTGAAGAATCCCACGATGGCGACCAAACCCTGCTGTTAATTCAGCACGGACAAGGTTCCGTTGTCGGAGCCACGACCACTAATTCAGAACTAATGGAAGGGGAAACCGTTCTTTTGGAATAGCTAATAGGTCATTGTGTTTGGTTGTTAAAAATTACCAATTACCAATTACCAATTACCAATTACCAATTACCAATTCCCCATCATCCATCACTCGCTTTTTCTTGCCGATACCCATAAAAGTTGATCGTGTAGTCTGTTATTTTGACGCCGGTTTCTGCCTCGATGTGTTGAATTAAATCCTGTGGCAGTTCTACGTGAACGTCTAAAATCTGATTGGTATCCAGACAGTTGACATGACTGTGGGAGTCGCTGATATTACCATACAGACGACCATCCGAGCGCTCGATACACTCAATAATGCCCTGACTCGATAGCGCCTCTAAATTTTGATACACAGAGGTATGACCGATCGCTTTCCCTTGCTGATTTAAGCGATCGTAGATTTCCCGAGCTGACAAGTGTTCTTTCGCTTGCCACAGCAGTTCTAGAATAAAACGCCGCTGACGGCTTAAGCGCATTCCCAGGGATTGACACCGATCCACGGCATCTTCTAAACACCGAATCGGTTTGATAGTATCTATAGATACCGCCACGGGCAGCGCTTCGTTTTGCCTACTTGAGGCTCTAATCGGTTTTGGTAAGTTATTCATATCCCTTTTATTTACTATTTTACCTAAACTAAGACAAACTCATTACAACTTTATCCTAGCAAAATTCACCATGTCTAGCCGTAGCTGCGTTTGAGCAGCCGCGCTTGGCCTAAAGTAGAGCTGGGTTACCTTGCCGGGTGGTAGAAAGCACCCTCTTGGGAAGGCACAAACAGCCACCTTATTGGCAGAGCAGATTTTCTTCTAACAGTCGAGCGATCATAGCCGTTCTGGAACTGACGCCTAGTTTGCTAAAAATCCGGCGCAGATAAGTAGCCACAGTCCAGTGAGTGATGCCAAGCTTTTTGCCAATTGATTTATTATCAAGACCCAATGCCACTAATTTAGTAATCTCTCGTTCTCGGGGACTCAAGAGCGTAGAATGATTGCCCCTGGGTCTGCTGCGGACTAGGTAATAGCAGATGCCATCAATATTAGACTCAAACAAAATTTCGTCTACTGTATCCTCAGTTTGGTGCAGCACCTTTGAGGGAACAGAATTATCAACTTGTTTCACAAGTGACTTCAAAATTTCTTCTTGGGGAATCATTTGATCTAGCCGTTCCTTGATCGGGGATAAAAAGAAGAGTTCGTAATTCTACACACAACTTCAGGAGTAAATGCACAATTCTTATAAACTCTTGACAAAAAAACACAGAAAATACCGCAGACCTGATATTTATATACTACACAAAAAACTACAAGAATTACGGAAGTTTACAGGGAAAGCTGGATCGAGGTTGAGGGGAGATGCTTCAGAAGCGATCGCATAACGATCGCGATCGCTTTACTACTCCAGCACCCAGGCAAACACCAAAGTTTCTATGAAAAATCCTTGATTTGGAAAAGTAGGGGCGGGTTTAACCAATCAACTCACAGAACCACGAGATATCTAGTTAAACCCGCCCCTACACTAGGGCGAAACCCGGTCTGGCTTCCGAATAGCGTCAGTCCTGTACTCGCTCAGTATAGACCGCAAGAGCATCGAGAAAATCACTCAAATGAGTTATTTGGGGCAAGGGTCAAGTCATATGATGTCCGTTTGCATCGGAGGAGCATATTTAATAGTGTTTACGGTGTGGGTTTTACGAGAAACCTTTGATACCAAGCGAATTGTCTTAATAAACCCGCCCCCCGTGCGATGCCGATGCAACTGGACATGATATCACGAGCAATTAACACATTTGGCAGCAATTAAACAGTCGCTTATTTGAGTGACACTCATTTAAGCTACCTCAAATGAGGGTCACTCAGACAAGCGACTGTTAATAGCCACATCAGGGCAGTTATAGATAGAGAAGAACAATTTCCTTATCAGAGGAAACAGGGCATAATAAGCCAAGAACAAATTATGAAATTACATAAATGCAATTCCTTTTGTTGCTGTCAATTTATTCCTCCCTATGTAAGCGAAAACTTAGCGAGAGCGGGAATTGAATCAGCGCGATTGAGCTTTCAACAAAGCAAGCAGTTCCGCGACACCAGAAGTGCCAAGCCGGTAGAGATGAAAAAACTTACAGGCATGGCTCCCGTAGCCTCAGCTTCTCGGATGGTATATGACAGCCAACATCTGTGGGAGCAGCGAGTTAACCTAGTGCGAAGCGAAGGTGAGCCAGTCACTGCCGACGACGACGTTAACAAGATTTATGACTACGCTGGCATCACGCGAGACTTCTTCAAGAACTTCTTGGGGCGCAACTCCATTGACAACCTGGGCATGGATTTAATTCTCAACGTTCATCATGGCGAGAATTACATGAACGCCTTCTGGGATGGTGACGAAATGACCTTCGGCGATGGTGATGGCGTCATTTTCACCAGTTTTGCCAAATCTCTGGATGTAGTTGCTCACGAACTGGCTCACGGCGTTACCCAGTTCACGGCTAACCTGAATTATTACAGTCAGTCAGGGGCGTTGAACGAGCATTTCTCGGATGTTTTTGGTACTGTCATCACGCAATACGCCCTGGGTCAAACCGCCCATGAAGCTGATTGGCTGATTGGGGACGAAATCATGGGACCAGAACTGTACGGCGAGGCGCTGCGTTCGATGAAAGCACCCGGAACCGCCCACGACAACCCGCTTTTGGGTAAAGATCCGCAACCGGATCATATGAGCAACTACTATACAGGTGAGGAAGATGCCCAGGGAGTGCATATCAACAGCGGCATTCCCAACAAAGCGTTTTACCTGGTTTCAATGGATATCGGCACAGACAAGGCGGCGCTAATCTGGTACACCGCGTTGCAAAAACTGTGGCCTACAGCGAATTTCAACGATGCGGTGGGCATTATCGTAGAAGCAGCACGCCTCCTCACCAAGGATGGCAAGATGCCTCTCGGCACAACGCAGAAAGTGCGCTCGGCCTTTAAAGCAGTAGGACTCCCCTCTTAGAGGGTATTTGAAAAGTCCTTCGCGTTACCTTTACTGGTTTGAGATCCCCCTAAATCCCCCTTCAAAAGGGGGACTTTGATTTCTCAAAATCTATATGAATCGAGAGTTACCCAAAGTCTCTAGTGTAGGGTGTGTTAGCGCGCAGAGTACGGTACCGTTACACTATATTTACAACGGATTGTGACTTGATAGAATACACTTTACATTTTGCATAAGTTATATCATGTCCGCTTGAATACCCATAGTGAGGACTGAGGCACCGGACGCGGCGACAAACCGGACGCGGCTAGTTTTAATTAAGGGTGAAAAGCCGGAGATCATATTAATAGTCCGCGAAGGATGGCTCTCGTTTGTGTAGCGGCACCCTTAAGGGTGCCGTTACACAAACGAGAGCCACAAGGGCTGTATTCCACTTTATAGGACTAAATTACCGACGGGTTATTATCCGAGTAATTTAGTTTGCTTGAGTTTTTCTTGTGGTTATTTTTATCAAATTAAGTTATTTAAGTCAAGCTTTGCCACAGATTTTTACATATTTATTTCTCCAGTTGAAAGTAGGAAAAGTAGGAAAAGTAGGAGATTTTACAGTTTGGATTTTGAAAGTTTTGCTCGCTGTTGTAAATGAGCGAAAATGGAGTATCGGTAGAGATAGCAAAGGTATGAATACAGGGCATCACAACCGAGTTTGTCCAAAAACAATCATTAAGCCGAGCAATGCGTTAAGGTTCATGAACATCATTAATGCCAGTGACATTCTTAAGCATTATGCCGAGCAAGAACGAAATTTTCAAAATCTTGACCTTAGTCGAATTGACTTGAAGGGTGCCGATCTAAATGGAATTGATTTTAGTCATGCCAACCTTAACAGTGCCGATCTGAGTTATACAAATTTAAGCGATACAAGTCTGATTTGGACAGATTTGAATCGAGCCAACTTAAGACAGGCAAACTTAACTCAAGCTTGCCTGGTTCACAGCAGCCTTTTTTGGGCGGATTTAAAAGAAGCCACATTAGTTAGCGCTAACCTGAGTAATGCTCTCCTAGATCGTGCAAATCTGACTTCTGCCTGTTTAAATGGTGCTAATTTGACTGAAGCATCTTTAGAAGGCGCTTGTTTGGTTAAAGCAGTTCTTAGTCAAGCCAATTTATTCAAAGCAAACTTGAAAGGGGCGGATTTTACGGGAGCCAACCTCAATGAAGCCAATCTGCGTCAGACGAAATGGGAAGGTGCCATCTTAAGCCAAGCCTCGTTGCAGCGAGTTGACCTAGAAGAGAGCCAGCTTAATGAGACAATTCTAAGGAAGGTTGATTTGACGGAGGCTGATTTGGTTAAGGTTGATTTGAGATACGCCGATTTGACAGAAGCAATTTTAAGCCGAGTTGCCTTAGAGTTAGCCAACTTAGTCGGCGCTGACTTCAGCCGTGCTACTCTAAAACGAGCGTCTCTATTTGGAGCCAATCTAGAAGGAGCAGTCTTACGAGATACCAATATGGTTAAGGCCGATCTGAGACATACCAATTTTAAAGATACTCAGCTAATGGGTTCTGATTTCTCTGGTTCCCGCGTCAAAGGAGCCTGCTTTACGGACGCTCAAGGGTTAACTTGCCAACAGAAGCAGTGGCTTAGAGCCAATGGAGCGTTGAATATCCCAGTCAAGCAAGTTTCTATTTGAATGAAAAATATTGACAAGCTTGTTGAATTTGCCATCAAGATAGTTGTTACAAAAACAGGGGTTTCCCTTACGTATATTCAAAAGGTAATCCTGCGAGAATCTCTAGTTGAAAACAAAAAAACTTACGCGCAAATTGCTGAAGAAAATAAGTATTCTGAAAGCTATATTAAGTTCACAATTGCGCCTAAACTATGGCACTTGCTTTCACAGGCGCTCGGTGAAAAGGTTAATAAAACGAATCTGCCAGCGCTGCTAGAAAAACAGTTCATCAATCACAACAATCAAGAGTCGTCCCAGACAATAACAGCGATGTCTGGGGTGGGCTTTCCCAGGTCACACTACGTTGTAGAATCTCCAGAAGGACAGGTTCCCCTTGCTTCTGAGCTGTACGTTGAGCGATCGCAACTCGAACAAATCTGTTATCAAGAAATTCTCCAACCCCATGCGTTCATTCGCATCAAAGCACCTCGGAAGATGGGGAAGACTTCCCTAATCGCACGAATTCTCGATTATGGGACTGCTCAGAATTACCACACAGTGAGACTCAGCTTACATCGCGCCGGAACAGAGGTGTTTGAGCGGAGCGATCGCTTCTTACGCTGGTTCTGTAAAAATGTCACTGGGCAGTTAGGTTTGGAATGTAGATTAAATGACTACTGGGACGAGGATATGGGAGCTTTGATTAACAGCACGATTTATTTTCAGGGCTATCTCCTCAAGGAAGTCTCTAACCCTATCATTTTAGCACTAGATGGCGTAGACCAATTATTTGAGTACCCAGAAGTCGCTAGTGATTTTTTCGTGCTGTTGCGTTCCTGGTATGAGGAAACAAAAGACATTTTAATTTGGCAGAAGTTACGAGTTGTCATAGCTCATGCAGTTGAAGTTTACATTCCCTTACCCACCCATCGCTCTCCGTTTAATGTAGGATTGGCCATCGAACTGCCGACCTTTAGCCCAGAACAGGTGCAGGATTTAGCCGAACGTCACAAACTTGAACTCACAAACCCTGAACTTGAGCAGTTAATGAAGCTCACTGGTGGCTTTCCGTATTTAGTCCGACTGGCATTGTATCAAAGTGCCCGCTTAAAAATTCCTGTGCAAGCGTTACTGCAAGATGCTACGAAGAAGACTGGAATCTATCAACAACATCTTCAGTCTCTGTTGTGGAACATTCAACAGCATCCTAAATTAGCTGACGCCTTTCAACAAGTTTTAAGGGCTCCAATCCAGTTAGAGATTGAGGTGGCGTTTAAGTTAAAAAGTTTAGGATTGGTGCATCTTATCGAGAATCAAGCAAATGTTAGCTGCGACCTATATCGAGAGTACTTCCGCCAATGGTACGCTCATTAGAGAGCATTCATATCAAGGCGGCGATCGCTCTTCAAGTTAGCAGCAGTACCTCAATAAACCGATTCCAAGTCAACGGCTGTCCTCCTGTTTGCTTTTGCAGGAATGTGATTTCCTCCTCAGACAGAGGTGGCTCTCTCAAACTGGCCAGTGCCGTATTCATCTCCTTCATACTGATGACATCATCTTCATCGATATCAATGGGTAGGAAATAGGTGACAAATTCTGTGTATCTCGACATCAGGTGCCGATGGCGCAATAGCGCAACCGAGTAATCTTACTTGATTTATATTATGACGGTGAAAGTGAGTTTATCCCTCCAGAAGCGCGATTGATTAGCTTATAAATCTCCTGGAATTACTGTTGGTATTAAAGCTTGTTAAACTCAAATTGGCTTTGCGTTCCTTAATCGCGAATCTATTCCCTCTTTGTCCAAAGTCCAAATTTTGATTGAAATTGATTCCATTTATCTTGAAGCCTTTTTAAGTTTGTTTTCAACAAGAATTGAACAAACTCTTTATTCGTAGGTAGATAGTAGAGCGGGGCTGTGGTTTTAGAGGGTTCTTGTTGTAGATAATCTGTATATCCATTCAGGATGTCAATACAAACCTGACTTGGCCATGCTGAGCTATTGAGGTAGACTTGGTCTATATTATCTTTGTAACAGATATATGTTTTAAAGAATTCTTTTTTTAGCACAACGCCACCATCTAGCCGATCTGTAAGTTTCTGCAGAATCGCTCCAGTTACCGGATCTTCATTATATATTTCCCAGAAGCAGGATGGCCTGCCTCTATATTTCATTTCGTCATCGTGATGAAATGACCAGACACCATACGCTGACGATTGCAATATGTCACCTTTGATAATGCCGCGCGATAATTTTAGAATGAATGTTAAATCATATTCTTTGATTTTGGCAATATCAGATTTATCAAAATACTCTGAAAATTTTCCTTTTCTGATAGTTTGACAATCGAGAGTAGGTACATCAGTCAAAATTTGCGACAGATCAACTATTTGCAATGCTTTCGATTGAGTCTTGATTCGCGATAAATATGTTGTCCACAGGATATTTTTCAGTGGTTCTTTCTTTTTTGGCTGATTCTTGTTGTGAAAGATAATTAAACTACAGGTGATCTGGTTATGCTCTAGAAGGGTGGTAATAGTATCAGCCTGCCACTTCTGCATCGATGTACCACTACACATGATTGCAAATCGAATTGATGGCTTTAATTTATCCATTGTGTTAGCTTCTCTCTGATTTCAAATAACGTTATTCAGTAGTGTTTGATAATAGTCTTCATAAAGAGGGATAACTTTTTTGTGATCGTACTGTTGAGCCTGTGCAATTGCCGCTGCTCGCATAGCCTGATATTGAGTAGGTTGAGTGAGTAAATTGACTGCCATCTCTACAGCTGACGGCAGATCGTCTAATAAAAACAGCAGACCATTAACCTGATGATGAATTAGCTCTGGTAGTCCTCCAACCTTACTTGCCAAAACAGGAACACCCAAGCTCATTGCTTCCAAAGCAGCTAAACAAAAGCTCTCTTGCTGGCTCGTTATTAACATTAGATCGGTTTGAGCTAATAATGGTGCAACATCCTTTTGCACTCCCCAAAACGTAACATCACTTTGATATGAACTGCGCTCTATTATTTCCTTGATGGCGGGAAGTTCTGGCCCTGAGCCAATAAGCCATAACTCAGCGTCTATCCTCTGACGCAGAGCCAAAAAGATGTGTGCGATCGCTTGCGGATTTTTAACTAACCTGAAATTGGAGATATGGATCAACCGAGGTCTGTGGTGCTGGCAAGGGAAAGCATTTTTGACATTATTCACATCAAATTGAGTTTGATTGATAAAGTTTGGGATGACTTTTGGTAAGTTAGGTAGGCAAAACGTTTCTTGGGCTAGACGAGCATAGCAGTGTGATACAGTTGTCAAACCATTTACTGCTTGTAAGGCTGAACTTAGCTGAGGGCCAATTACTGGATCGCGCCCTAGTATCGTAACATCAGTGCCATGCAATGTTCCCACCAGTTGTGGACAGCGATCACCCAAGTGTATGCGGATGTGCGCAGCTACTTGGGCAAACGGCACAGCATAGTGGAAATGTAGAATTTCCAATCTTTTAGAAATGATAATGCAACAAACCTGAGTTGTAAACTTGAGCAGTTCTTCCTTTGTCCAGGTTGTGTATAGGCTGGCGGGATGACGATTGCTATAGAGATTGGAACCCACAACATGATGGTGCAGGTGATTGTCAAGAGTGTCCCAGCTTCCTTGGGGAATAGCTGGGGTAATGAGGTGTATCTCATGGCCACGTTGAGCCAATGCTAAAGCTAACTCGCGGGCAATGCGAACGCTCCCCCCTAAACTTGTATGACACATGATGCCGATGTGCAAACTTAATGTTGACATTCCTCAATGGTTTTATCCTACTATTTTAGTCACCAGCATCTTCAGGACTTGCTCTGCAATGTCTGAATGCTCATACATCAATTTGCGAAATTCATCCTTGTTAATCACGAGTAGATGGGCATCTTCTCGAATTTGCGCAGTGGTCAAACGAGGGAGATTTCCAATTACCTCCATCTCACCAATGAGACTATTAGGCTCTACCTTGAGGGAGGACTGTATGTTCTCCTCGTTGCTTTTGACCAAGTCAACAGCACCCTGCATCAAGATATACATATTTTCACTAGGATCGCCTTGATGGAAAAGATTTGTTTTCTGCCTCATCCAGCACTCAGAAATCACCTTGGCAACTTCAATTAGTTGATCCTCACTCATAAACGAGAAGAACGGAATCTGCTTAAGAATTCTGCTCCGCTCACGAATACGGGCTGCAGGTGTTGCCAGCAAGTTGGCAAAGAGCCGAAATGCTCCTGGTTGCCCTATAGGGATCTGTCGAAAGAAGGTAAATCCAGTATAAATATAGGTTCCCTGACCATAACTCGTAATGAGTAAGCACCCTTCCTTGGGATCTTCACCAGGATCGTGGCAGGAGAATACAGATTCATAATGCTGATCCCACTCACCAAAAAAGTACAGACCAACTTCCTGGTGCCAGCCTAGAAATGAGTCTTTTGTAATCAGATTGGGATACGTGGCGAGAAAATGATTGGGTTTTAGAATTTTAGGTGAGGGATCTTCTTCTGTTGAGGTGCGATCGTGTGGTTGATTAAACTTAAAAGGATACGGAGTAAATCCCTTTCCTTCAAATGGATAACCCTGATATTGCACGATCAGCGTCCCTCCGTGTTCAACATAATTTAGAAATCGTTTAGCAGCATTGCGTAGAGATTCTCGGACAACGTAGGCGTTTGGCCCAATGACGATAGCATCGAATTGCCGTAGGTCAATAAATTCCATTTCGGCATCAGTAATTGCATGAAAATTCAAGTTAAACTGAGCTAAGGCTGCTTGAATGTTTTCATCAATTCCTTTTACATAGGCATAGCGCAATCCTGTTACAAACCTGACATCAAGTACTTTGACTTCGACAGTTGCTGGGTCAAGAATATAAACCTCTTGACTGGAATTGCTTTCAGAAGGCTGGCCAGGTAAACCTGGTGTTCCCAAACGAACAGGTTTCAGAATTCTATCATAGTCTCGACCTGCAACATTGACCACATAGCGCAGTACATAGTCAGCGGCGGGGGTATTCTCTGGAAGAGTCACCTTAAAGGTTAAGTTTTTCGCATCACCAACACGTCCCATCACTAATTCTACAGAGTCAGGCTCGACAATCCAATCAACTGGAGCTTCTAACCGAAGGTTACCACTCACACCTTCATGCTCCATGTTACTACGCACAACAATTGAGAGCTCTAACGACTGCATGCCTGAATTGGCATCCAGTAAGATCTTTGATTGACTGGATGGATGGATAGAGATGGGTGGGATCACAGCAATTGGTAGCGATCGCGACCCACCTGTAAATGCTTCTCGAAAACGTATTGGTTCTCGCAACGTCAACGGCTGGTTTTGGTAAATGACCTGGCAGGTTCCTTGTCCAAGCGGTTCACTGAACGGCTGACCGATGTATCCTTCTGGCCATTGATAACGATAGCGGTTAGGTGGATTCACCAACCAGTATGGACAGCTCATGGTACTCTGTTGAGCGACACTAACCAAATAGTGAGTACTTAGGGCATTGGCTGCCACTTTATCAAGCTCTTGTTGCTCCTGATGCCAGTCTGGCGGTAGATGAAGGGTAAAATCAACAGAGTCCAATGGTTGATTGCCTTGATTCAGTAAGCGCAAATCACACTGAAAAACTTGACCTGGTGTAATCCGACCATCATCGGCAAGGCATTCTAGTCGCAACCCTAAACAACGGCAAATAACAGCTTCAAAATCCTTAATTTTTTGCTCTAGCATCTGGGTGATTGCCTGTTTCTGGAACTCAGTCCCAGAAAACTGGCTTGAGAGACTGGCATTAATTTGACGCAAACGTGTTAAACCTGCCATTAGCGCGTGAGCAACGTTAATAGTACCAGAAGCAATTTTCTGGGATGCTTCTTGGACATTCGCTTTAACATGAGAGAGTTCTAGGCGGAGCCATTCTGAATTATTGCCAGGATAGTCGGCAAGGCCTGTGAGAGAAAAATCTAAACCATCATATAAGCTATTTTCTCGCGCTGGTGTTGGAACAAGGCTCTTATGGAGAGAGAAGTAATAGAAAAAGTCGCCAGGTTTGGGAACAACCCCCATCCCTTGCGATTGATGTTTGTTGTAGGCCAGCCAAGCCTGTTCCTGATAGGTAAGTCCAGCGATCAGATCCAGTTCTCCTGTATTAATACGAACGATTCCGTCTTTTTCGTAATCTGGATTTTGATATCCAAATAGATTTAGGGCTCCACCTGCGCTTTGATCCCCTCCAGAATTATTGCAACTATAGTAAAGCTTTTGAGGTTGCCAGGGACTTAACCCCTCTTCACTCAGTTCAGGGAATCGAGCTGGATTACCAGCTGCTTCAAAAGCATCATAGACCATTGAGCCAATAGCTTGATGTTGACCATGAAAGTCATCTGGGATTCCCCGCCAACGAGACACTACAATTTGGGGTTGTACAGCTCGAATAACACGGACTATTTCTTTAAGAACCTCATTTTTTTCCCATTTAGACAAACATTCTGCAGCCGTCTTGCTATAGCCAAAATCAATAAAGGGGCCATATAAACATTCACCCCCGTCAATTGACCGTGCATTGTTTGCTTCCCAGGATCGGAAGATGCCTAACTCTGTGCCTAAGTAAGGTGCAATTCGATTTTGTCCTGCTTCTCCACGAGTTGCAGACCAGTAAACGGCTTTGGCGCTATATTTATGTGCTATATATGACAAAAGTCCGATATCTTCATCATCGGGGTGAGATCCAATGTGCAACACTACTCCAGTCATCCCTAGACCTTTGAGGCGATACAGTAGCTCACTAGTGTCATAGGCAATGGTGGAATCCAGTTCTTTCATTCTCATTTCTCCAGAATCTATATCTATTATTCAGATGTTGATCTCAATGAGAAATAGATAAAGTTGGTATGTTTGTGTAAAGTTATATTGCTGTGAATTACGATATACACAATTAATGACTTTTGTAAATATACTAAATTGGTATGTTTGGGTGCGATTCGTTCAGTCGAAATAAGTAGTAATACTTAGGGATGACTGGCAAGGTAATGAACCTTGACAACTTGGTAATTATATGGGTGACTCAAGGCAAATCCTAAAGTACTTTGAGAAGTCCCTTCCCACAGGTGCAGTGGTGACAGCATCACCCCCAGGGAAAGCGACTAGGGCGTGTTTTCAAACTATAACCACAACAAAATGCAGGCGAGCAAAATCATGGCTGTATAATTTGCAGCAAGCTTTTCATATCGGGTAGCGATACGTCGAAATTGCTTGAGTCTGTTGATAGCGCGTTCAACAATGTTGCGTTGACGATAAATTTCACGATTAAACGGGCCGCGACGCGGCTGATTCGATAGCCTTGGAATTGTCAAACGGATACCGCGACGACGTAAGTAATCTTGACAAAGCTTGGTCGATATGATATTACTAACAAACATTATTTAGGATTGCTAGATTAACTTTAACAATCAACTTTTTATGCTCCAATATAGATATCAATTCGGCGGCAGTTTAGCCATTGATGCACCTAGTTACGTACAGCGGCTTGCGGACGAGCAATTGTATGAAGCCCTGAAGCGAGGAGAGTTCTGCTATGTCCTCAACTCCCGGCAAATGGGTAAATC
>DNGG01000580.1:1511-16351 GCA_003486675.1 Cyanobacteria bacterium UBA11372 | reverse complement strand
AAGCTGAGCAATTTTTCAGATGCAGACTTTGATGCGTCGTCGATGAATCTGGAGCAGCAAGAACTGGAAAGCCTAGCTGCTATCCTAATCCGGGGACTCGCAGCCAGCCTCAATGGTAAAGCGATCGCCGGATACCTAAACGCCATCCGTCACGCCAGCACCGAAATTTCCCCCAACTTATTTCACCCAACCTGCCGAACTTCATCGGTTTCTTTACCAGGATCGTTCCCTTTTGTCAATCCTCCGCGCTTCTTCTACGGCGACAAACTGCGCTGGATTCCCGACGGGGAAAAGACAGATTGGGGAATTGCCATCGGCAGATACTACAGTTTTGCACCTCACTGCTGCGCTTGGACTTGGAGCTATTTGATTTGGCTTGATTGTCTTTCTGCTAGTCACGCTTGGACAGTCGCCGATACCGCTTGGGAAGATGACCTCGAACGGATGGAGGAACTAGCATGACTCCCCTTCCTCTTACCATACAATTAAGTTGCTTGACGTGGTGGCTTTAACCGTTAACCTTCCAGAATACAATTTGTGGCGGGGTCAAGTGGGTACGGTGGTTGAGATATTGGCTGGTGGTGCTGCATTTGAGGTAGAATGCGCGCGATCGCAACGGACGCACTTACGAATCAATTGGTTTGCGCCCCAATCAAATTATGGTGTTGCACTTTGAACCAGTGTCTCCTGATTCAACTCCTGAAATGGTGACGGCATAAGAAGTCTAAAACCTCCTGTTGATTTAGAAATATTTTCAACGTTATGCCTAAGCTAGATACGATCCATAATGCTGTTAAAAATGCACTCATCAAGGATGGCTGGACAATTACAGACGATCCTTACACAATCGAGTATCGTAAAGTTAAGCTATACGCCGATATCGGTGCAGAACAACCCATTGGTGCTGAAAGAGGAGGAGAGAAGCTAGTTGTTGAAGTAAAAAGCTTTGTCGGTGCATCAAAAATCCAAGATTTGAAAGAAGCTCTCGGCCAATACGACATCTATCGTTACCTTTTAGAAGAAACAGCGCCAGAACGCAAACTATATGTGGCTGTCAGCGCGATCGCATACAAAACCTTTTTCAATCAAGACGTTATTCAGTTAATTCTCAAAAAACATCAGCTACCCTTAATTGTAGTAGATACGGAAACAGAGGAGATCGAGCAATGGATAAACTGACTGAGTATCCCCAAATAATTAAACGCATCTTGACCGAGTATGTAGAATTATGTAAAAACCGTCAAAATTCCAACCTTGAAACATTTTTGATTGTGGATGAAACCAATAACCACTACATCTGGATGAATCTGGGTTGGGAGAAAGACGAACGCATTACGGGTATTACTGTTTACGTTCGTATTCGCGATCGCAAATTTTGGATCGAGGAAGATTGGACGGAAGATGGTATTGCTAGTGACCTTATGAGTGCGGGTGTGCCTAAAGAAGATATTGTGCTAGCATTCCACCATCCTAAGATGCGACAATACACAGATTTTGCAGTAGCGTAGACCCAGTTATTGAGTGAGATAATTAACTAATTCATTCGGGCAAATTATGACTGAATCTCCAGCTTACCACCAGCCCGTTGCAAGATGGTTTCGATATTGTTTGTTGATAGCAGCGATTTTTAATCTGTTTGGAGCCATTAGTTTTGCTCCTCCAGTTTATTATGCGATCGCCGATCCGCTGGGATTTCCCAAGGAGGGAAGTTCTTTCGGACTTTGGGTGATTTCCTCTTGGATTTTGATTTTTGGAATCGGTTATGCTTGGTTGTTTATCAAACCCAAACCTGAGAAGGTTTTTATTGCTGTAGCAGCAGGTTGTAAGATCGCGATCGCTACCTTCTTTTTCATATTTTGGTTAACGAGCGATTTGCCCTTAATTTCACTATTCGCTGGGGGTGGCGATCTGATTTTTGCCATAATATTTATTTTCTGGATTGTTCAAACTAAAATATAGTTTTAAGTGCATAAACACGCAGAAATAGATTAAATTATATACTCAAATAATATGAAGCTAAAAATTATCGAAGATTGCTGCAAGGCAGCGGGGAGAACAAAATAAGACAATAATCTCTAAATCTAATGGTTAAATATTATTAAGCGGGTAGAGACTTATGGTGAAAAGCCCCTTAGCCTGAGAGAAAAGTCAAGTTATGTCCAGGAAAGTCTTCAGCATTCTCTACTAGAAGATTACTCTCTCAACAGGCTCTGCATATCCGTTATGATGCCCAATCAAACCATCTGGTCACTAACTGCTGATGCGCTTTACGAGACGTTAGGAACTTCTGCCCAAGGATTATCTGACCAAGAAGCTGCCCTAAGACTCGAACGTTATGGCCCTAACGAGCTGCCAGAACCCGCCCATCGTCCTCTGTGGCTGCGCTTCACCGATCAATTAACTCACTTCATGGCATTGCTGCTGTGGGCGGCTGGGATTCTGGCATTCATTTCCCGGACGCCTGAACTGGGTTGGGCGATTTGGGCAGTAATTTGGATTAATGCCATCTTCAGCTTTTCCCAGGAATTTCGGGCAGAAAAGGCGCTGGCGGCGCTGAAAAATGTCTTGCCTGCCCAAGTCAAAGTTTATCGAGATGGTGAAATAAAACTGATTCCAGCGCGGGAATTGGTACGGGGAGATGTGTTGCAGTTGGAAGAGGGCGATCGCATTTCTGCCGATGCCCGTTTGATTTCTGCCGATAGTTTATACGTCGATGTTTCCGTTATGACGGGGGAATCCCTTCCCGTGGCGCGTCAAGCAGAACCAGTTCAGATTAGACAAGCCGTACCCGTGCGAGGTGGAAAGCCTATACTTCACCCCGGTGAAACCCCACTCCAAGAACAAGTCAAACCTGCTGAAATTCGCAACTTGGTGCTTGCCGGTTCTACAGTTGCCTCCGGACGCGGGATAGCTGCGATCTATGCTACTGGCGCACAGACTGAATTCGGGCATGTAGCGCATCTGACCACCACCGTGAAACGGGAACCCAGTACGCTCGAAGTCCAAGTTACTCGAATTGTGCGGATAATTACGGCGATCGCCATCGGAATGGGAATTACGGTTTTCCTCCTGAGCAATTTGCTGATTGGGATGGAAGTGAAGGAAAGCTTTATCTTTGCGATTGGGATTATTGTTGCCAACGTACCGGAAGGACTCCTGCCCACTGTTACCCTCTCCTTAGCAATGGGTGTCCAACGCATGGCAAAGCGGAATGCCTTGGTGCGTCGTCTTTCTGCCGTAGAAACCTTGAGCGCTACTACAGTCATCTGCACCGATAAAACTGGCACGCTGACCAAAAATGAGATGACAGTGCGATCGCTATGGATTCCCAACGGGAAAGCAGACGCCCAGAACTTTCCCACACCCTACATCGAAGTTAGCGGTGCTGGTTACGACCCCACAAATGGAAACATTTCCATTCCCTCTGAAATTGCCGCTCCCTGGCAAGTCCATCTGCTGCTAGCAGGAGCCGCCCTTTGTTCCAATGCCCGCCTGATTCACCTGACAGGACCGAGCCGCTGGCAGGAAATTGGCGACCCCACGGAAGCCGCACTGCTGGTTGCTGCGATCAAAGCGGGACTGAAGCTAGAACAATTGCAGCAGCAGTGTCCCCGACTGCGGGAAGTGCCATTTGATTCGCGGCGGCGGATGATGACCGTGGTGTTGGATTGGCAACAGTCTGAACTGTGGAAGAACGAGTTTCCCTACCTCAGCTTTACCAAAGGAGCGCCGTTAGAAGTACTGCGTTGCTGTCACTATATCCTGCGGTCTGGACAGGTGCAGGAACTGACGGAGGCTGACCGAACTGAGGTTGCTGCCGCCAATGATGACCTAGCCCAGCAGGGATTTCGGGTTTTGGGGGTTGCCGTGCGCCAAGGCGGACAAGAATTATTGGCACAAGTACCTCAAACACTGGAGCAAAATCTTACCTTTGTGGGATTGACAGCGATGTTCGATCCGCCTCGTCCGGAAGTGCCGGAAGCGATCGCCCGCTGCCATCAAGCCGGAATTGGCGTCACGATGGTGACGGGGGATTATGGGTTGACGGCAGAAGCGATCGCCCGTCGCATCGGTTTGGTGAGCGATCGCGTCCGGGTAGTCACCGGCGATGGACTGGGACATCTTTCCGATGCCCAACTGCGCCAAATTTTGAAATACCGTACCGGGCTGGTATTTGCCCGCATGGCACCCGAACAGAAGCTGCGATTGGTGCAAGCTTACAAGGATCTCGGTCATGTAGTTGCAGTCACCGGCGATGGTGTGAATGATGCCCCAGCGTTGCGGGCTGCCAATATCGGCATCGCGATGGGGATGAATGGCACCGATGTAGCGCGGGAAGCCGCCGATATTGTTTTAACCGATGACAACTTCGCGACAATTGTCAGTGCAGTTGAGGAAGGGCGCACCGTCTATCAGAACATTCGCAAGTTCATGACCTATATTCTGGCTTCCAACATCCCTGAAATTGTTCCCTTCTTGGCAATGGTGGTCTTGAAAGTACCACCGGCGCTGACAATTTTGCAAATTCTGGCAGTAGACTTGGGAACCGACATGGTTCCGGCACTGGCGTTAGGAGCCGAACCACCGGAACCGGGTATCATGCAACAACCTCCTCGACCCAAAAACAAGCAGCTGCTGGATTTGCCCCTCTTGGTGCGAGCCTACGGCTTTCTCGGTGCCATCGAAGCTACAGCCTCGATGATGGGGTTTTTCATCGTTTGGTGGAGTTACGGTTACTCGTTGGCGGACTTGCAGCAAGTAACGCCAGCCATTCTGTCCCATTCTGCCGATCCGGCAGTGACCGCAGTTTACTGGCAAGCCACTACTGTCACTCTCGTAGCAATTGTTGCCTGTCAGGTGGGCAATATCTTTGCCTGCCGTTCGGAATGGGCTTCGGTTTTCCGCATGGGTTGGTTCAAAAACCGTCTAATCTGGGTTGGAATTGCAACGGAACTGATTTTATTGCTTGGTTTGATTCGCCTGCCATTTTTACAAAAAATCTTCACCACCACTCCCTTAACTGGCTGGCAGTGGTTGATGATGTTACTTTTCCCTCCATTCCTGTTAGGTGCAGAGGAATTACGCAAGCGCGTTGTCGAGCGGAAATGGCGGCAGATAGCCAACCATCGACAATAAATGCTCGACTTGATTTTTGATAAAAATCCGAAATATGAGCAGTACTGCAACTGTTGATTTTATACTCCTAGTCCCTCACCCCTAGCCCCTAGTCCCTAGCTACATCTATGCAAAGTGTAAAGTTAAAGATTTCTGTGACAAATCAGCCGTGACAAGGCTGCTGGCTCTAGAATTCATAGTCCAGGTATCGACACCAGACAAGATTATGGGCAAACCTACTGGCTTTATTGAGTTCTTGCGCGAGTTGCCTTCCGAAATTAGCCCGAGCGATCGCATCCGCAATTGGGACGAGTTCCACCTGCACATGCCGGAGGAAAAACTCCGCACCCAAGGCGCGCGCTGTATGGACTGCGGCATCCCCTTTTGCCACACGGGGACGCTGATTAGCGGCATGGCAAGCGGCTGTCCCATCAATAACCTGATTCCGGAATGGAACGATCTCGTTTATCGCGGACTCTGGAAAGAAGCCCTCGCGCGCTTGCACAAAACTAACAATTTCCCCGAATTTACCGGGCGCGTCTGTCCTGCACCCTGCGAGGGTTCTTGCGTGCTGGGGATAAATAACCCACCCGTGACGATTAAAAATATCGAGTACTCAATCGCCGAAAAAGGCTGGGATGAAGGCTGGATTACTCCAGAACTGCCCCAAAAGCGCACGGGGAAAAAGGTCGCGGTAATCGGATCTGGTCCGGCGGGACTGGCGGCGGCGGCGCAACTTAACCGCGCTGGTCATTGGGTGACTGTTTTTGAACGCGCCGATCGTCCGGGTGGTCTGCTGATGTACGGCATTCCGAACATGAAGTTGGATAAGGAAGAGGTTGTTCTGCGCCGCCTCAACGTGCTTGAGGAAGAAGGCGTGAAATTCATCTGCAATACCGAAGTTGGGAAAGATTTACCCGCCGAACAACTGCTAAAAGAATTCGATGCGGTACTGCTTTGCACGGGTGCAACTAAACCGCGCGATCTGCCGATTGAAGGGCGGGATTTAAAAGGCATCCACTTCGCGATGGAATTCCTCACCGCCAATACAAAAGCAATTTTAGACAAGAGCGACGCGCCCATCTTCGCAGGTGGAAAAGATGTGGTTATCATCGGCGGTGGCGACACTGGTACCGACTGCGTAGGTACTTCGATTCGCCACGGCTGCAACAGCCTCGTGCAAGTGGAAATTTTGCCCAAACCTCCCGCAGAACGCGCTGCGGACAATCCCTGGCCCGAATGGCCTAAAGTTTACAAGATGGATTACGGACAGGAAGAAGCCGCCGCCATGTTTGGCGATGACCCTCGCGTTTATACCACCACGGCGACCAAGTTTGAAGGCGACGAAAGCGGACATGTCAAAGCCGTCCACAGCGTGCAAGTGCAGTGGGAGAAAAACGAAAAAGGACAATTTATACCGAAACACGTCCCCGGTACGGAAAAAGTTATACCTGCACAGTTAGTCTTGCTGGCGATGGGCTTCCTCGGCCCAGAACAACCTTTGCTCGACGCCCTCGGATTGGAACGGGATGCCCGCAGCAACGTCAAAGCCGATCATGGTAAATTTGCTACCAGCATTCCCGGTGTATTTGCGGCTGGGGACTGCCGTCGCGGACAAAGCCTGGTAGTGTGGGCAATTAACGAAGGACGGGGGGCGGCGCGAGAATGCGATCGCTATCTCATGGGCAATACCGATCTGCCTTGATAATTGCTAATTGCTAATTGCTAATTGCTAATTGCGCCAGAGAAGCTCGCATTAGCCATTAGCCATTAGCTATTTAGCCTCGTTCCCACGGCTCTGCCTGGGAACGCCATTAGCCGCTGTTTTGAGATACATATGAAATCGCGTAGATTTTGTCAATGAGTTAATGTACTTAGATCGCTGGTGAGCGATCGCCAGCGTCAAAAGGTAGAGGGGAAAGGCAAATTAAAATTGCCTTTCCCCTCATTTTTTAGCTAATGGCAAAATCCTGGCGTTGAACGCACCCGTATTAGCAGGGCGGGAGAAAATATTTGACGGATGCAGCAAAACTTGTGGCTCTGTGCTATTGCAATCAAAATCAACCAATTTTTAAAGTATCTATTTTTGCGGTATTTACTTAGAAAATTTTGTTATTTTTTGCTTAATAAATACTCAGTAAAAATTGTATATATTGGCTTGTTCGGAGCGTTAAACTGAAAGTGAATAGCGGTTTTGAGCCAGGTTAAAAAAATAGCAATATGGCTCAATATCTATCTCTGGATAGATGGCTGACTCAAGATTAGATGTAACAATTATTACCAGGGTAGGTCTAAAGTTAAATGTGGGAAGTCTTAAAAAATATATTTTCACCTTCGCAGTACATGCCCCACGGTCACTGTTACTTGTGGCAAACACCACTCGTAGGGCTGCACGTGGTGAGCGACTTGCTGATAGCGATCGCTTATTTCTCGATTCCGGCGATGCTGGTGTACTTCGTCCACAAGCGGAGTGACGTACCCTTCCTGCAAGTATTTGTTTTATTTGGTGCTTTTATCCTGGCTTGCGGTACGGGGCACTTGCTCGATATCTGGACGCTGTGGCATCCTGCTTACTGGGTATCGGGAATCGAGCAAGCGCTTACCGCATTGGTTTCCTGCTACACCGCCCTAGAAATGGTAACGCTGCTGCCGCAATTTTTATCGTTACAAACACCAGAGCGACTCGAAGCTATAAATAAAGAATTACAACGGGAGATAGCCGAACGCCAGCAAGCCGAACAAACGTTACAAAGTGTAGTCACGGGCACAGCTTCGGTAATTGGAGAAGAATTTTTCCCAGCTTTAGTTGAGCATCTGGCATCGGCGCTGGACGTTCGCAATGTTTTTGTAGCAGAAATTACCGGCCCTATGCGGTTAAAAACCCTGGCTTTTTGGTCGGGTGACAAGGCAGAGAGCGGCTTTGAGTATGGTGCAATCGATACTCCCTGCCAACCTGTTGTTGAAGAAGGCAAATTATTTTACTTCCCAGATCGGGTGCAGGAACGGTTTCCCAAAGCCCAGGGTTTAAAGGCGATGGGTGCTGTATGTTACCTGGGAGTGCCGCTGTTAGACGGACAGAAGCAGGTAATCGGAGTGCTTTGTATTAATAGCGATCGCCCTTTAAAGCACCCAGACAGCGCCAAGGCGATTATGCAGATATTTGCTGCTAGAGCCGCCGCCGAATTGCAGCGGCAGGCAGCCGAATCTGCCTTGCGCGGCGCTTTCGACGAATTAGAAATTCGGGTACAAGAACGCACTAGCGAGTTAAGCGCAACTCTGACGGCGCTACAGACAGAAATTAAAGAAAGAATCGCAGCAGAATCGGCATTGCGAGCCAGCCAAACTCGTCTGAGAAAACAACAAATCGGGTTGCTGAAACTGGCAAAAAGCAATACTTTATACGAAGGTAATTTCAGCGCGGCGCTGGCAGAAATTACTAAACTGGCATGTCTTACCCTCAACGTAGAACGGGGGAGCTTGTGGTTTTATAACGATGACAAATCCCAGCTTTATTGTGCCGATTTATATGAACTTCACCTGGAGCAACATAGTCTGGGGGCGAAAATTTCTGTAGCCGATTATCCGAACTATATCCAAGCATTAGAAACCTCGCGAGTCATTGCAGCTCACGATGCGCTTAAGGATAAGCGAACGAAAGAACTTGGCGCATCTTATTTGAATGCTTTATCGATAACCTCGATGTTGGATGTGCCGATTCAGTTGAAAGGACAAACGGTGGGGGTACTGTGTTTAGAACATACAAAAACTGCTAGACGTTGGTCAATTGAATCGCAAAACTTTGCCAGTTATTTAGCGTATATGACAGCACTGGCGATGGAAACGCGCGATCGCCAACGAGCAGAAGCAGCGCTGCGAGACTCGGAACAAATGTACCGCCAAATCCTCGACGCGATTACAGACATGGTACTGGTGAAAGGGCCAGAATCTCGCATCGTCTGGGGGAACAGAGCATTTCGCGACTATTACGGCATGACGAACGAAGAACTGCGCGATATTATCGATGCTCCGTTTAACGAACCGGATTACACCCAGCAGTACATCAAAGACGATGCCTATGTGTTTAATACGGGTAATACTTTAACAATCTTAGAAGAGCCGGTGACGGGGCATGACGGAGTTGTGCGACAGTTTGACACGATTAAATCGCCGATTTTTAACTCGGAAGGAGAAGTCGTGATGACGGTGGGATTGTCGCGGGATGCAGCGGAGCGCAAGCAAGTCGAGTCAGCATTACGGGAAATCGCTGAAAGAGAGAAAGCGATCGCCAAAATCATTCAAAGAATGCGGCAAACTTTGGATATCGAACAGATATTTGGCGCCACAACGTTTGAATTGCAGCAGGCGTTAGGATGCGATCGCGCCGTCATTTATCGTTTTAATTCCGACTGGAGTGGCGAGTTCGTATCCGAATCCGTCGCCTCTGGATGGATACCCCTCATGCAGCGACAAAACAACGAATTCGCTCTCACTGAAACAGCGGTCACCGAATCAACTTGCGCTGTCCAAACATTGGCAAATATCAATAACCCTGTAAAAGACACCGATACTTATTTGCAAGCAACCCAAGGCGGTATTTACAACGAGCGGACGACTTACCGCTGCGTTCCTGATATTTACGCTGCGAATTTTACGCCTTGTTACCTGGAAATATTAGAGCAATTTCAAGTTAGAGCCTACATCATCGTACCGATTTTCTGCGGCAATAAACTGTGGGGATTGCTAGCCAATTACCAAAATTCCTCACCCCGCAAATGGACGGACGCGGAAATTAAAATGGCGGTGCAAGTTGGCGAACAATTGGGCGTTGCGATCCAACAAGCCGAATTATTAGCGCAAACCCAACAACAGTCAATTGAACTACAAAAAGCCAAGGAAGCCGCCGATAATGCCAACAAAGCTAAAAGCGAATTCCTTGCCAATATGAGCCACGAACTGCGTACCCCCCTCAACGCCATTCTTGGTTTCAGCCAAATACTCAATCGGGAAAAATCTTTAGCCCCCGAACACCAACAATTTTTAGGCATTATTAATCGCAGCGGCGAGCATTTACTGGAATTGATTAACGATATTCTAGAAATGTCCAAAATCGAGGCAGGGCGAATCGTGCTAAACGAAAACGACTTTGACCTTTATCGCCTGCTAAATCGTCTCGAAGAAATGCTGCGACTCAAAGCCGAATCCAAAGGCTTAGAGCTAACCTTCTCGCGCAGTAATGACGTGCCTCAATTTATTAAAACCGACGAAAGTAAACTGCGCCAGGTATTAATTAACCTGCTAGGTAATGCGATTAAATTTACCGAAAAAGGCAGCGTTACCTTCAGAGTTAACGTTGGCGATCGCTCCAATTACCAATTACCAATTACCAATTACCAATTCCCAATTCCCAATTCCCAATTGCATTTTGAAATAGAAGATACCGGCCCCGGTATTGCCCCTGAAGAAATCGATAAATTATTTAGAGCCTTCGAGCAAACCAAAACAGGTTTGAAATCGAATCAAGGAA
Source organism: Cyanobacteria bacterium UBA11372 (assembly GCA_003486675.1). Classification (GTDB taxonomy): domain Bacteria; phylum Cyanobacteriota; class Cyanobacteriia; order Cyanobacteriales; family Aerosakkonemataceae; genus Microseira. The sequence goes on along the minus strand of DNGG01000580.1, from coordinate 5,712 downwards.
CGGGTTTGGGTTTATGCATTAGTCAAAAATTCGTGCAATTGATGGGAGGAGAAATTACCGTCAGCAGTCAACCTGGAGAGGGAGCAAAGTTTTGCTTTAATATTTTGGCAAGTTCGGTTGAAAACCCTCGATTTGAAACAAACCAGCAGATTGTTAAAAAAGTCATTGGTTTAGCGCCAAACCAACCGAGTTATCGCATTCTTGTGGTAGAAGATAAGCCAAGCAATCGCTTATTGCTAGTAAAATTTCTCACTTCGTTAGGCTTTGAAGTGCGCGAGGCAGAAAACGGACAAGAAGCAATAGAAATATGGGAAAGCTGGCAACCCCACCTGATTTGTATGGATTGGCGAATGCCAGTAATGGATGGCTACGAAGCGACCAAAATAATTAAATCTCATCCCAAAGGCAAAGAAACGGCGATTATTGTCCTCACAGCCAGTGCGTTTGAAGAAGAACGACAAGTTATCATATCAGCAGGATGCGACGAATTCGTGCGTAAACCTTTTAAAGAAGAGGAACTGCTGAATGCGATCGCTCAACATCTAGGCGTAAAATATCTCTATGAAGATGAAGCACCACCTATAGAAACCAAACGGGAAAACAGGCAAAACCTAGAAACAATGCCGAATTCCGACATGGCGCTTCAAATTGCCAAGATGCCAACTAACTGGATTAAACAACTATACCAAGCTGCCGTCACAGGTAACGATGGGCTGATTTTTCAGCTAATCGATCAAATTCCCGCAGAAAATTGCTCTCTTGCGATTACCTTGACTGACTTAGCTGTAGACTTTCAGTTCGAGCAGATCGTGCAATTATGTGGGCTAGTTGCTAATGGCTAATGGTTAATTGCTAATGGTTAATTGCTAATGGTTAATTGCCGGAAAAATGCTATAATAGCAACCTGGCAGAACCTCTCCCAATTAGCAATTAGCAATTAGCAATTACCAATTACCAATTAGCAATTACTAATTACCAATTAGCAATTAGCAATTACCAATTAGCAATTAGCCAATTTATCCGGTAAACCCATGACAGTGCGGTAGCGTTCTTCTGTAGTAGAAACACTCTGAAATTGCAGGTTATTATACCATTGGCTGCGGTTAAATAATTCTTGCCGTAACCCATCGACGTTAATAGTTTTAACTTTGCCATCGGCTACAATTTGTTTCCCATCAATCCAAACGCTATGCACCACTTGAGTCGGACGACCTAAAATTAACAATCCAATCGGATCGGTGCGGGGTAGCAAGGATAAATTAGTCAAATCGTAGAGGAATAAATCGGCTTTTTTACCGACGGCGATCGCGCCCAGTTCATCCCCCAGATTCAACCCGATTGCTCCTCCTTTTGATGCCATTTCTACAGCTTGAAACGGAGTAATCCAGTGATGATAATCTCGGTCGGTTGTATTGTGTAAAATTGAGCCAATTTTAATCGCTTCGAGTAAATCTTGCGAGTCGTTACTCGACGCCCCATCACAACCAAAAGTCACGTTAACTCCCGCTTGCAAATATTTTAAAACCGGAGCAATACCGCTACCCAAACGTAGATTGCTCAAGGGGTTGTGAACGACTGTAGATTGAGTTTGAGCCAAAATTGCAATATCAGAATCGTTCAACCAGACGCAATGTGCGAGGGAAGTTTTGCGACTGAGATAGCCAATTTGTTTAAGATGTTCGACGGCGCTACAACCATATTTTTCTTGGGCTAGTAATTGTTGCGCTAATGTTTCCAATAGGTGAGAATGACGGCAGAGATCGTAGCGATCGCTCAATTCAATACATCCTTCAAATAAGGCATCGGTAGATAGCTGAATTCCCGTCGGTGCTACCAAAATATAAACCCCTTCATCGGGACGATGGAATTGCTTCACCGCCGTTTCAATTAATTCCAACGTCGCCGCCGTTGAGCGAAAATAAGGCTCGTAATTCTTTTCGCTGCCCCCCGATGGCACCCCCGCCGCGAAAGATTCATCTTGCACCAAAGGCGCGACAAAAGCGCGAATGCCAATTTCCCGATAAGCTTTCACCGCCGCGGCGATCGTTTCTAATTCTTTGCCTGGAATTAACACTAAATGATCGACAACGCTTGTACCCCCGGATAATATTGTTTCTACTGCCGTCGCCAAGGCACTGAGATAAACTTGCTCTGGATCGAGGGGGGTGACATCGTAAAGCGCAGCCAGCCATAATTCTAGCGGTAACATGGGAATTAAACCCCGATGCCACATTTCCGAAGAATGAGTATGAGCGTTGACAAAACCGGGGAGTAATAGCTTATTTTGTCCATCCACTACCGTACCGACGACTTCTAGATGAGAAGCAATAGCAGTAATGCGATCGCCTTCTATTTGTACGTCCACCGTTGCATAACCGTCTGGTTTTGCGATCAGAACATTTTGAATCGTAAAGTTCACAGATTTATCCTTCCCATTAACTGATAAGATTGACTATGATTAGCCAGCCCTCAGATCGCTGACTACCCAAGATCTACTCCCAACTCGAATCAGATTTCTATATTAGTTTGCCCATCCAAATTGAGAAAAATCCTATGTCAAATATTCTCTCTCAACCAGACATCTCCGAGATCCGAGATTGGCAGCAAAAAATTGCGATCGCCAACCGGAATAATATTTTCTGCCACTGTCGCACTTGTGGCTATGAATGGGTAGATTCCACCTTTGATGCAATTTGTCCCACCTGCGCTAGCAAAAAAGTGGAACGAATCTCCTGCTGGCAGTTCCCAGATGATTAAATCCCCTAAAACTATAATTATTGACGGAAGGATTTTATACTTTCTTCCCAATTAGCGCCATCGAAGGGAATAATTTTAAAGCGAGAGATGACGTCGCCATCGAGACAGCGTAGGTTAACGTCGATATGGTTGGGATGCGATCGCGGGCGATAAAAAGCGTGGATGCCACAATTGCGGCAGAACATGTGCTTGGCAACACCCGTATTAAACGTATACGTAGTTAGCACATCTTCACCGCCCAGGAGCGTAAACTGTTCTGGCGGCACGATTAGATGCAAAAAGCCCTTCTTTTTGCAAATCGAGCAGTTACAATCATCCGCCTCGTGCTTGTATACAACGACACGAAAGCGCACCGCACCGCAGTGACATCCACCCTCATAAGTGACGGGTTCGTTTATTGGGTTATCAGTCATAGGTTATATGGTTATTAGAAAATGATAGCTGATGGGGAGCGAGTTTAAATTAATTGTCGATCGTGGCATCGATAGTTGGCATAACCAGCCCCAACAGTTGTGGGATAAGATGACAACAAAAATTAGAAAAAACTATGAATCGACCTTTGCATAAGCTGGGATATCTGCCAAACGCTTGGGGAGTTAACGAAGATCTCGCCGATCTCACCCGCCCACCTCTGGATATACGCGCGATCGCCTTACCTACCCAAACCAAGACGCTGCACCTCGACTTAGCGAAAGCGGCGATTTTGGTCATCGACATGCAAAACGACTTTTGTCACCCCGATGGTTGGTTAGCGCACATCGGAGTGGACGTGACACCCGCCCGCCAACCAATCGAACCTTTGAAAGCATTATTACCAGAACTGCGAGCAGCAAACGTTCCAGTGATTTGGGTAAACTGGGGCAATCGTCCCGACTTGCTCAATATTAGCCCCGCAGCGCTTCACGTTTACAACCCGACTGGCGTTGGTGTTGGACTCGGCGATCCCTTGCCCAAAAATGGTGCTAAGGTACTCATGGCAGGCAGTTGGGCAGCTGCCGTCGTCGATGAATTAGAACAAAAACCCGAAGATATCCCGATCGATAAATATCGCATGAGCGGATTTTGGGACACGCCTTTAGACAGTATCCTGCGGAACTTAGGAAAAACTACTCTATTCTTTGCAGGCGTCAACGCCGATCAATGCGTAATGACAACGCTGCAAGATGCCAACTTTTTAGGCTATGACTGCATCTTAGTCGAAGATTGCACCGCTACGACTTCGCCAGAGTATTGTTGGCTAGCAACTTTATATAACGTTAAACAATGCTTTGGCTTTGTTGCCGATTCCCAAGCTATCCTGGAAGCAATCAAATCGATTGGGTAATGGGTAATGGGTAATGGGTAATAGGTAATAGTAGGGGCGGGTTTTACCAATCAATCCAATCCGTGGAACCACTAAATATCTCGTTAAAGTAGCCCCTACAACCAATTACCAATTACCAAT
>DNGG01000580.1:1044-1172 GCA_003486675.1 Cyanobacteria bacterium UBA11372 | reverse complement strand
TTGGCGATTGTCTTCGATCCGACCACCGATGATATTTCGTTTACATTTTGCGTTGAGATCTTTGATGTCGGCGGAAAAACACCGCCAAACCGGCATCAGTTCGCTGCGGAAATGTTTTTTATCCTCAA
>DNGG01000580.1:566-758 GCA_003486675.1 Cyanobacteria bacterium UBA11372 | reverse complement strand
GTCCCGGCTACGGGAACGCATGTGATTGAAAATACAGGTTCTACCCGGTTGTACGCACTAACCGTGATGGTGCCAAATGAAGATTTTGCTGAATTGATTCGCAGCGGCGAACCTGTAGAGTTAGATGAAGAAGATATGGCAGTGTTACGTCGTTCGGATGTTTTAGTTACATGTTAAAAGTACGTAAAAAAG
>DNGG01000580.1:0-229 GCA_003486675.1 Cyanobacteria bacterium UBA11372 | reverse complement strand
ATGGGAGAGCGATCGCATCCACCCCAGTCTATGCCCACCCCACCTGGTACGCTTCCCACGGCTATATTGTCGCGATTCAAGACGTCCGAGGACGCGGCACATCCGAAGGCAAGTTTGAGTTGTTTACCCACGAAATCGAAGATGGTTTTGATAGCGTAAATTGGGCGGCAAATTTACCCGGAAGTAATGGCAATGTCGGCATGTACGGCTTTTCCTACCAAGGCATGAC
>DNGG01000059.1:10226-15398 GCA_003486675.1 Cyanobacteria bacterium UBA11372 | reverse complement strand
TGGGGTGGGCGTCGGTGCCCGCCATAGGTAGGGATAGCTATTTTCACTTTATTTACCTGTACCTACTTAAAGCATTGTGTGAATTATGACTGAGCGATCGCACCAGTCAGCCAGCATAGTTATCGGGTCAGCATTCCTCATTACCAGACTCAGCCTTAACGAAGACCTAGAAACCGGGTTTCAAGCTGCGATCTCTAGCTGCAAGTCGAAGATTCACAGAAACCCGGTTTCGACCTCGATCTCTGGTTGCAAAACCAATGATTTTTCGTAGAAACCGGGAACTTGCGCGTAAGTCCTGTCCTATTGACATCTCAAATAAATTACGTATAATAGTACGTAGTTACATTACTCATATTATTGATTTGGCGTTTCCAAAAAACGCAGAACCTATGTCTCTTGCCACTTGGAATAATGCCTACTCAGATGAGCTAATTACAGCTACTGAGTTGAATCGGCAGCCTGGACGAGTTCTAGACAAAGCTTTAGAGCATCCAGTCACAATTACTCGCAACGATCAATCGTTCGCTTTGCTGCGCCGTGAGGAAGTGACTTTTCTCGTTAAGGCAGCAAGACAGAGTAGAACTGTTTTTGAGCTATTAAACGTCGCTTTTCGTTTGTTACTTGGGCAGAAGATCGGCTCTGAGCATCCTTATGGATGGCTTAGAGTATTTGACTCTGATGAGCTTCAAGACTTGATCGCAGAGGTTAGCGAGGCTTATCGCTTGGCTGATTCCTCTAATCTTATATGGGATCAACTCGACGATATCATCCATGAGTGGCATGAGAGTGCTATAGCGCTCGTTAGCTCTGAAATTGCAGCAGCCTTTAGCGATCGGTTTGATGAAGTACCATTGACTCAACCAGATGCTGTAAGTTCTGCTGAACCTTGATATGTCAGAGAATTGCCCAAACGACTCAATCGCAGGATCTGTGGAGCCGCCAGAAGTAAAACTGACGGCTCCATGCGTATCTGATATCACAACCACCTGGCTAGTAGTAGCCAAAAATCGTAGGGTCAACCGCGATTGGGAAGCTCTGGTGTTGCGCTGTCCTGAGAACTGTCGTCGTTGCTACGAAGATTTATGTACCGCCCCTACAACCAGACAGCCAGGTCGTGTTTTCCCTTTAAGGGGAAAACGTTACAAAGGGGCATGGGAATATGAAGTAACAAAAGGAGACAGGGTATTTTACGTTCCTCACGAGGAGCAGTTCAAAGTAGTTGTCTACTATGCAGGAGAACATGCAAAACCCGCCCCTACACCTTGAAAGGCGATCCAGGGGGCAAAGTAGCTGAAAAACCTGATGGAAAGCAGGCTCTTTATTTTCTGGCGCAATCGCACAACGTCGAGGTTGTTCTGGCAAAGGCGGTCGTATATATCAGCACTCTCAACTTAATAAAAGCAGTCTTTTTAACGATTTAACGATGATTCTTCGGTGAAATTTTGATAAAATTTTAAATATATATTGATTTTTTTAAAAGATTAAAAAAGAAACCAAGTAAGCTACAGTCGGGAAAAAACGAGTCGATCTGTTCGTTGGGAAAAAAGTTTAACCTTTGCTATCGGTGGCGATCGCATCTCATCATAATACAATAAGTAGTATAGAGGCGATCGCACATACGCCAACGATCCGCCCAACATCCCAAGCCCACCGGATATGTCAAAATACACAAACAGACGCGATCCGATACAGAAACCAATAGGAGAATAGCCGTGGAGTCCCGTTACAATCCCGCCGAGATAGAGGCGCATTGGCAAAAAACTTGGGCTGAACAAAGTATAGATCAGACCCCTACAGAGAGCGACAAGCCCAAATTCTACGCGCTGTCGATGTTTCCCTATCCATCGGGTAACCTGCACATGGGACACGTTCGCAACTATACGATTACAGATGCGATCGCCAGAGTGAAGCGGATGCAGGGATATCGGGTACTTCATCCGATGGGATGGGATGCGTTTGGACTTCCCGCCGAAAACGCCGCGATTGAGAGGGGAATACATCCGGCGAAGTGGACATATAGCAATATCGACCAGATGCGATCGCAATTGCAACAATTGGGTCTTTCCTACGATTGGAATAAGGAAGTTGCTACCTGTTCGCCTGATTATTATAAGTGGACGCAGTGGATATTTTTGCAATTCTTGCAAGCAGGATTAGCTTATCAAAAAGAAGCCGCTGTAAATTGGGACCCCATCGACCAAACCGTATTAGCAAACGAACAAGTCGATAGCGAAGGTCGTTCCTGGCGTTCTGGGGCAATTGTTGAGCGTAAATTGCTCAAACAATGGTTCTTGAAAATTACCGAATATGCCGAAGAATTGCTCAACGATTTGGATAAGTTGACAGGATGGCCCGAACGAGTAAAGTTAATGCAGGCTAACTGGATCGGAAAATCTGTCGGCGCATATTTGGAATTTCCAATTGTCGGGATGGATGAAAAAATAGCCGTATTTACCACTCGTCCCGATACGGTTTATGGCGTTACCTACGTGGTATTAGCGCCAGAACATCCTTTGACGCCAAAAGTTACCACGCCCGAACAAAAAGCAGCGGTTGAAGCTTTCATTAAAGAAGTATCCAACCAAACCGAATTAGAACGGACGGCGGAAGATAAACCCAAACGCGGCATCCCCACCGGCGGTAAAGCAATTAATCCGTTTACTGGGGAAGAAGTGCCGATTTGGATTGCCGATTATGTCTTGTACGAATATGGTACGGGTGCGGTAATGGGCGTACCCGCACACGACGCGCGGGATTTCAAATTTGCCAAGGAAAAGCAATTGCCGATTCAAGTGGTAATTGCTCCCCCAGTTGCAGGCGGGACGCCTACACCACAAGAACAAGAGTTGGAAGAGGCATATACAGAACCGGGAATTATGATTAATTCCGGTGAGTTTGATGGCATGAATTCCACTGAAGGAAAACAGGCGATTATTGCATATGCCGAAAAGCAAGGATATGGCAAAGCGCGCATCCAATATCGCCTCCGAGATTGGTTGATTTCTCGCCAACGTTACTGGGGTGCGCCAATACCTGTAATTCACTGTCCTAATTGCGGGATAGTGCCAGTACCGGAAGCAGATTTGCCAGTTGTATTGCCCGAAAATGTCGAATTTAGCGGTCGCGGTGCATCGCCTTTAGCTAAGTTGGAAGATTGGATAAATGTGCCATGTCCAACTTGCGGCACCCCTGCGAAACGCGAAACCGATACGATGGATACATTTATCGATTCATCGTGGTATTTCTTGCGCTATCCGGATGCGAAGAACGAGCAACAGGTGTTTGATTCTGCTAAAACAAATGATTGGATGCCTGTGGATCAATATGTAGGTGGAATCGAACATGCAATTTTGCACTTGCTTTACTCCAGATTCTTTACCAAAGTATTGCGAGACAGAAATCTCATCAACTTCGATGAACCTTTCTCCCGCCTCTTAACTCAAGGGATGGTGCAAGGGAAAACTTATAAAAACCGTCGCACCGGGAAATACGTCATTCCCTCGCAAGTTGCAGATCCAGCTAACCCCATAGATCCGGAAACTGGAGATACTTTGGAAGTGGTGTACGAAAAGATGTCCAAATCCAAATATAACGGGGTGGCACCGGCAGATACGATTGGCAAATACGGTGCAGATACGGCGCGGATGTTTGTCCTGTTTAAAGCGCCTCCGGAAAAAGATTTGGAATGGGATGATGCCGATGTGGAAGGGCAATTCCGCTTCTTAAATCGCGTCTGGCGTTTGGTGACAGATTTCGCTTCCCGCGAGTCGGTAGGGGCGAAGCATTCGGTTAGCAATCCTGATGTCGAACCCAAAGATAATCGCCCGAATGCTTCGCCCCTAACCAAAGATGAAAAAGACTTGCGGCGGGCAATTCACAACGCCATTAAAGCGGTAACAGAAGACTTGGAAGGCGAATATCAATTCAATACTGCCATCTCCGAATTGATGAAATTGAGCAATGCCATCACCGATGCAACTTGCAAAGATTCGCCAGTTTATGTAGAAGGCATCAATACTTTGATTGTCATGTTGTCGCCTTTTGCACCTCACATCGCTGAGGAATTATGGCAAAAGATTGGCAATACAGAATCGGTACACAAACAATCTTGGCCTCAATGCGATGAATCTGCCTTAATTGTAGATGAAATTACCTTGGTAATTCAAATCAACGGCAAAACTCGCGGTACGATTCAAGCGCCAGCAAGTTTGGATAAAGAAGGGTTGGAAAAATACGCCCGCGAATCCGAACCCGCGCAGCGCAATCTTGAGGGTAAAACCGTTAAAAAGGCGATTGTTGTACCGGGTAAATTGGTGAATTTTGTTGTTGGCTAATTGCTAATGGCTAATGGCTAATAGCTAATTTTAGAAAGGCTATTAGCCATTTATTGTTAATTATGAGGATAAAACAATGGTTAATTTACAAACTAAGATTCCTACAGATACTTGGGTAAAAGCAAGTTGGGAAGAATATATTCAGCTAGTTGAAAATCCAGAATATCAAAAAGCAAGATGCTACTATTACAACGGAGAATTGAGGATAGAAATGTCAGCATTAGGTAATGACCACTCTCTCGACCATGCTATTATTATTGTAGGGGTGAATCTGTTTGCTATTATCAAAAATATTCCTCTGAATGCACGAGATAACTGTACCTACAGAAAAACAGGCGTTCAAGACTCTCAACCTGATGTGTCTTACTACATTGGAGAGAAGGCAGCGGTAGTTGGTCGCGGAACATTTATTATTAATTTAGATAACTATCCGCCGCCAGATTTAGTTATTGAAGTTGCTAGCACTTCATTGCTGGACGATCTGGGTCAAAAACGCTTGCTGTATGAAGAGTTGAATGTGAAAGAATATTGGATTGTGGATGTGGAGAATGTACGGATTATTGCATTTGCGATCGCAGACGGTGGGAGCAAAAGAATTACCTCTTCTGGAGTATTGCCGGGATTGCAAATGTCTGTGTTAGAGGAAGCGTTGCAGTTAAGTAGAACTCAGGATCAATCTCAGGTTGGTGCTTGGTTGATGGCTCGTTTTCAATCGTAAGATTTATTATTGAACCGCGAAGACGCGAAGGACGCCAAGAGAAGAGGGAAAAAGAGCGATCGCATTGAGTCAAATTACAGAATCCCCCTACCCAAATAATACCAATTTCCCTTGATAATG
>DNGG01000059.1:0-10016 GCA_003486675.1 Cyanobacteria bacterium UBA11372 | reverse complement strand
TGCTACACATCAACATGTACCGATTGTAGGGGCGGGTTTTACCAATAACCTTTGATCAAAACAAACAATTTAAATAAACCCGCCCCTTCCCCTTGTGTTTCACATTCATGGGAAAATGGTATAATCAGCCATAACTATATTTGATGATGTAATAAACGTAGACATTCTTGGGACGGGTTTCCTGACTGGTACGTGCCTCTGAATTCAGTGGGTTAGTTGTAAAATTAGTAGCGCTTTCTACCAGCATGGCAGCCTTATTCTCCGCACCCCCAGTTGTCTCGCTGACAAGTTGGTATGAATGTTGATGAATTTGCAGCGCATCTTCCTGTTGCGAACCAACCCCATCTTTGGTTCCATTCTGACTAGGAGTGCGGTTCGATACGTCCGGATCTCTTCCTGTCTTACCATTGACTCCTCTCAGGAATAACCCTTGATAATCTGGTAGGTTGAATTTGCCATCTTCACCCCCATAAAGGTATCCGAGAACTGCAAATAGTTCGGGATATTTAGATACTTCGCGCGGTGTTCCATCGCACAGCAACCAACCTAGTGCTTCAATGTTGGTTGTATAGTCTGATGGTGGATCTGACGGAGATGATGCAATGTTTCCTGCAAAAGCAACAACCGTACCGACAGGTAAAGTAACGGGAGTAGTTAAACCCGTACCAGGAATGGGCAGAGGGGGGATAGGTAGATTGAACATGAATTTTCACCTTATAAAACTACAGGAAATTGCGGCAGTTTCGAGCTATCTTGCAGCATAATCATCGAGGTAGGAATTGTAATTTCCCACGGCTTGCTGACATACTTGCATTCACAGTCTAGCTCGGGTAATGTTTTCAGTTCGTTGACAATGGAAACATATTTCTCGTTTGTTGGGGTGAGTGAATTTTCCCCTGACCACATCATCCCTGAAGACAGGTAATATAAGACGAGCATCGTATAGTTATGTCTTACAGGTAGCAGCACTCTTGCGGATTCTGCTTGCAGAAAATTCGTGAAGATAGAGTCAGTTAATGAGTAATAATTTAAGGCTGTTGTCGTAAATTCTTCTGGGCTTACTTGCTCCTGAAAAGAGGGGGACAATTGATAAGTCATCTCATCCCATTCAAAAGCTTGCTCAAAAAATTGGATATACTTTAGTTGAGCGATACGGCTGACGCCACACTTCGTGAACGCATTATCTTCAGAAGCACCTACAAGTTGCAAGTGCTGCTGTAAAAGTTGCTTTGTACAACCTTTTTTAAGTTCGTTGTTTTCAATCTTGCGGTTTTCTAGCGGGTTGTGCGATCCAATTTCGGTTTTTCCTACTCCGGCGCGTTCGTAATATTCCGCTTTTTGTTGGCGATACCCTTCCTGAATGGCGTTATAGGTTTTTATTTGCCATTCTTCATATTTTTCAGGAGTCAGAGTGCATTTAACTTCAATGGTTACACAATATTTTTTATCTGGTTGCTCGGTATTGCACATCACAGAGACAGCGATCGCAGAATCTTCTTGATTCATTTCTAAGCTGTCGATTTTGCTGGAAGATGCAGTGAGGCTAAAGGTTTTTTTACCAACAAATCCTGTCAGTTGGTCGATCCCGGAAAAAACACCAGCAACACAAGCAGAATTAGCTCTGTAGCCTTCGGGAATGGAGATTTTTTTCAGATTGATAGGTTCTCCATCTTTAAACGCTGCTGGAATAATCTTAACTTCAATTGGTGGAGGTTGGATATCGTATATTGTCGCTAGTTGAGGGTAATTCGCTCTAGTCACATCTGCGTAAGATTTGAGATTCAGCTTGTCTGGGGTAATTGGTGGCTCAAGAGATATACCTTTAAGCTGAAACAAATTCGTAATATAGGAGTGAGCGGGATTTGGCAACAGGAATTGAATCATCAGACGATGACCGTAATTCACCACATGGACTTTATAAATCTTGTTCACCCAGCGATATATACCTATGACATTGCTGGTAATTGCTGTATTGTCAAAGGCATGGATAACGATTTCTTCAGCCTCATTTAAGGCGCTGAATGTCCGCACTTGGCTGACATATCTAGCGATGCGATTTGCTGTCCTTGTCGTGATTTTTTTAGCAAAATTAGTCACGTTTTCTATATAAGGGTTTTCTGGTGCATTTTTGATAGACCACGAACCTGTATATGTGACGGTTGTTGGCGAGCCATAGGTAGCTTTAAAGTCGTTGAAAGTAGTGGTAATTGTATCTTTAACCAGGGTTTTTCGCGTTTCGGTTAATAGATCTGCTCTCGTACCTTCAATCTCGGTTTCAGTCTCTTCTAACTGTTCGCTGGCGTTGGTTACGGATTCATTAACCCGATTTAGTTTTCTTTGGGTAGTCTCTTTCCGCTCACCTTTTAAAACGTTTTCAATGTGAGCTATTTCTCCCAGTTCATATCTCAATAACCGTTGTCTAACTAGCTGTAAATCTCCTATGGCATAAGGTTCAATCCATCCGGTGGGTTTAGATTCTGATGGAGATTCACCTTTACTTGCTGGCGGTAAAGGAAAGATATCTTTCGGCAATATAATTGTAGCTTTTGCCGCTTCTAGAATCTCTTCAGAAGTATCCAAATCTGCATCATGTTTTCTACCGATACAGCAATTTTCATCATCGGTTGCAACTAATCTTTCCATTAGATTGCACATCACCAATGTTTTAGTCAGTTCTTCCAGGAGATGAGGGCGATATTCAGGGAAAATTGTCAGGGCGAAAAAGTTCTGCCATACTCTGTTTTTTTCTTTCATGTACTCTGTAATCGCACCCTCTGTATTTTCAGTTATGTTTTCTCCTATCAGTTCGGGTAGATGATAATTCTTGCCTTTTATGTATTCTTCTATCGCACTCCAGCATTTTAAACCTAAAAATTTTTCAATTCTGGATTTGAGGGTTGGTAAATTGATATATTGTTGCTGTCGCAGCCAGGTATTAAGCCGCGCAAAGTATTTGATGTAGCCTTTGAGATTGCTGATATTTTGAATGAATTGATCTGCATAGGATTTCCCGGCTGTTCTAGTTGCTGAATCGCCATTGATAAAATGCCTCGCCTCATTTTCCATTTCGGTTCTGGGATCAATTTTACCAGATTGATCTTTTTTAATTTCAAGTAAATTGATGTATAGCGAGCCATCTTGGATAGCCTGGGGGACTTTTTTAAGGTCGTATTCAACGAAACGTCTTTGTCGAAGATCGGGGCTAATTTCAGGCCAAATCCGCATGTAAACGAAAGGAAATAAGTCTTGATATTCTTCTTTGTTGGCAAATACTGTTTCTGGAGTTAGAGCGATCGCATCCACTGTTGGCTCGATTGTCTCACTTTTTTCAACGATTTCTAGTAAGTTAACTGGCTTTTCCGGCGCGCTCATTTCAACAATTTCTGTAAAATTAATCGGCTTTTCTGTTTGAGTTTCTTCAAGGATATCGCTGGTAAAGTTTGAATCTTGTGAAGACAACAGATAATTCGATTCGTTGATATTATAGGCATCGCATTTAAGATCGATTATCAAACTAGGTCGTCCGCTAGTATCAGTCCTAAATTTAAGCTTGCCTTTGAGGATATCATCAGCACCAGCAGTTTTACCGAAACTAAATGGAACTTGGCTGTTACCGCTGTGCAATAAGCCGCTGTACAACCTACCAATACCAATCAAAGATATTTTGACATCAAAAGCAGTGTTTTCCCTAACAAAACACCATTCAACAGTAACTGGACCAAACGTTTTGTAAAAATCTTGCTGAGACATGTTAATTACTTCCTTTTAGTTGGAGATTTTACAAGCGATCGCAGTGTCGGCAAAAACAGCGCGATCGCAAGTTTTAATCTGAAAGCCTACGGCAGTGCAACTTGATAAATATCCTGGTTCTGCAACAGGTCAGAATAATAATCGTTGATCGAGTCCGTCAGCGTTTGTCTGAAATCTAGAAGATTGTCTGTTCTTAGCAGACCAAAATTAGGATCGAACAAATCGTAAGTAGTAGCCGTGCGTTCATAGCCTAATGCGTGACCGCCGCCATGTCCTTCTAAACCCCAGACGTAAATTCCTTGTGGCAGGGCTACAAGATTATTTACTACATCCAGAGCGGTGCCAACGTTATGTCTGATTCCGTTTCCACCTCCGTTGGTTATTCTCATTAAGAAAGCTTCTATTATCTTTCTATCTGTTCGCGACGTTCCCATTTCATAAGCGGTTTGTCCAAGATCCCACTTTCCAGGAGTTAGTGCGTCAAAGTAGACATCCTTGAGGGTAAGACTAACCTTTGCCCAGTCGCACGACATACCCATGCACTGACCTGGAGTCAGGGTTGTAGAGAATTGTTTGCTGTTATCCGTTGCGAAAATCAGTTCCATTGTCTGCTCCTTTCCCAATTGTAAATCTCAATCTGAACTTCATCTTTTACTTGCCACTGGATTGTAAGCGAGGATTATAGCTATTTATGAACTATGAGAGCAATGCCAGTGTATATGTAATTAGTTGGGCCTGATATACTTAACCCGCGATCGACATTCTCTGCCAAAAATTGTTGCAATCCAACTCTATTTAACTGTGTATCGGTAGCGCCATCAGGATTCATAATCCAGTAGCTGTTGCCGTCTTTTCGTGCTAGCAAATAGTGGAGAGGTGATGGTGGATTTCCACCTTCAATCAAGCAAAGCAGAATAACGCGAGCATCATTATTGAAATCACCTGGCAAGTTAATTCCCGACTGTACATTTGCAATAGTTGAACTGAGTTTCGCGAGGGGAGTCGTGAACCTGTCTTTGTAAAAACCTCTAAGTTCGGGATAATCTTTACTCCATGCGTCCAGTACGAATCCCACGCGGGTAGAATCATGGACAATCGCGACTGATAAACCTTGAGTATGCAGAAAGTTGACAACAGAAAGCGGCGTACACTGCCAATCTGTAACTCCAGTGCCGACTCGAAGATCTTTCATTTGATCCCAGAGATCGATTTCGCATACTTGAGTAAGCGCAGTGGATGTACAATTCGGTAGTGGTATTGGTACTGACAATTCACGCAGGGCAACCATTGTTACAGCAGCAGCGCAAGAGTTAGGGCCGCTTTGCTGATGTGAGAATCGTGTCATATATTATGCTCCTATTTCGATTCCAGGAAAATTAAGGCAAATTGTCGATCGCAACTTCAAACCAATCCCAGGGCTTGTTCATTTGTATTTTCAAAATATTGTCAGCGTCGGTAAGTTTGGATTGAGCGTCATGGATTGGCGGTCGCATCCAACCGTTTGTTGATACCTGCGGTGAACCCAAGGAACGTTTTGCAGCATCCGGTCTCATCCAAGTGACCTCATGCAATTCATCGTCAGTAAACCTTCCGGCGGCAATATTATTGTTAATATCCTGCGCCATACCCTCCCAGTCTTCAAATAGGATGTAAGTGACGCTAAAATCCGGGCTAGACGAACGTAGCGGAAACAGTTTCGTGATAATTGTCGAGTGAAAACCGTAGTATTCCAACTGCGTCCGCAGGCGGAAATCAACACCTGTTTCTTCAAAGAATTCCCGCATTGCCGCAACTTGTTCATTTGAATCTGTTGCATCTTTGCCGCCGCCGGATATCACCCACTGACCGGCATTGTTCCAGACAATTGGATTTGTCTGCGTCTTGCCTTTTGCCTTGTAACCGATGATATTTTTCAGACCCATCATCACGATTTTTTCGCCAGAGGCAACGTGATAGGGTAAAAGGTAACTTTGCATGGTATAATTTTTCCAATTTTTGTAGCGAAGTAATTTGTCTTTAACTTGTGCTAATAACTCAGCTAAAACTGATGTAAACTAGCCGGAAGTTGCGACGGTAACGTTGAGTGCAGCTTCTACAGCGCGGATCGGATTGGCAGTAGCTCGCGTGCCCTGACTATTGCCGGAAACGTGCAAACCTACTACATAAATGCGACCATTTTCACTAGCCACTATTGCAGCACCAGAATCGCCTGCTTCCGACCATGTTGCATTCTTGCTGGTATCGGGTACGATCGCGATTTGGTCGGTAAGGATGCGATCGCCTATCGGATCGCCATAGCTAATTTTCACCGTGGCGTTGATGCCGTCCACAATGCCGTAGGTAAGTCCAGAAGAGCGTCCCTGTTTACGAACTGGCATATGCAAAGTTGCAATCCTAGTTCCGTTGACATTGCCCATGTTTTTAATCGCTGCGGCGGCGGAACGGTTTCTGATGCTAGCGATCGCACAGTCTACGTTCTCTCCCAAAGAAGAGCGCAAAACTGCACCAAAAATATCCTCCGGATATTGACCGCCATCTAATAAACTCGGCTGGACAATTTCGTTCTTCAACGTTGATGTATTCCCCGCACACAGAACGTGGAAATTGCTCAAAGCATACAGGTTATAGGGCGGATTGTTGTCTTCAACAATTGCTCCCAACGTACCGAAGTAAAAGCGGCGATTAATCATGCGACTAGGGCCAATACTGATGCCGCCGACTAAGGTACTGTAGCTGTTTAAATCAGCTTTACCAAACTGGGGCAACTGACTCGTTACCTCCAGAACAGATGATTCAAACTTAGCCTCGATCACATCAGTTTTGATGCCCTGGATCTCGCGGGGAATTGCTTCATACTTGGAGACGCCTTTTTTCTGGGCTACATAAACTCGAATTACGACTTCATCGGTTTTTTCTCCGTTAACATACTTGGGGCCGATATCTACGCCCGTCACACCTGGTCGTTTCAACAATTCCGCTTCAATTGATGCCTTGATTTTTTTGAGTTCCTCTAGACTGTTTTTCATCAGCCTTTGCCTCACTATTGCGTTTGTTGCCCAGGACGCGGACAAAGTTTTGTCCTGGGCGGTTTCCTGCGAGTTTCCAATTAACGCAAGTTGCTATTTATAAACTTTGGCGTTGCCAGCTTGCTAATTGCTAATTGCTAATATAGAATTTTTACTGACATTAGCCATTAGCCATTAGCCATTAGCTGCTATGCATGAGATAACTAACAACTTGAGTTATTAAAGGTTTGTGTCGAAAACTAAGAACTTGAGCGGATTGGAGGGGTGACTTCCCTGGATGAAAGCGTTTTCTAGTTGTTTGTGGTCAAAGTCATAAACCCAATTCGCAAAGGCAGCAAACTGCGGTGCATTGCGATACTGAATCATATCGCCGAGGAGACGGACAGTAATGTTCATTTCCATCAATCCCTCGTTAGGACATGAAAACTCTAGTACATTAACGTAGAATTTTTTGCCAGGGATCAGATTGCCTTTTTTAACAGGATTGTGGACATCATTATCATCGACAATCATTTCGGTGAGCGCCCAGCGGGACAGGTTGGCGCAATTGTACGTAATCTCATAGGGGAGAGAGAAGTTTGACAGGACGGTAGCAGGACTCAGCTTGTTATTGGGAGAGAGAATTTCGTCCGGATTGAGATAGATAATGGTCGCCACGTAGGCTTTCCGGTTAGATGGGAGTACTTGACCGTCCGGTGCCATTGACAGCGGCATATAAGCTGTATCATTGTCGTCGGAGGGGGGAGGACTCAGGAAGGGGCCAAGCGACCAAATATTCCACCAGGTATACGGCGAAGAAACTCCGCCTGTGGGATCGAATTCGCCAGCTTGAGCGCGCTGGATGAAGGTGTTGTGCGCTTTACGCACTTTTTTCTCGATTTGCTGTTCCAACTCTTGGGCAAATGATGTTGCTGTGTACATACTTAAAGGCTCCTTGACTTGTTTTTGTGTTGGTAAATCCAATCTGCCTTTGCCAGCTTGATATCATCAACCGAAGTTTAGGAACTTAAGCACCGAAGTTAAGAATTTCTCTTAAAACAATTCCCAATCAGCATTTCAGCCACTGAAAACAAAAAAATCATCATTATTTGCGATCGCATCCGGAATCACAGCTATTGCCTTTGTATCTAATAGACTTGAAACTAACAAGTTGGTTTCTGGCTACATGGCATTTTTGTAAAGTTTTATCTGTCTTCTGGCAAAAATACCTTGAATGGGTGAAGCGATCGCAGGACCATCTTTGTTTATCTGTAAATAAGCTGATACGCGAAGCCTATCCAGATATGCACTAACAACTTCTCTCAGCAATATATGCAGTCCCGCGTCGATGTTCCCCACAGCAGTCAGTTAATTTCGTCTGATTTTCCCATAGATTTTTTAAACTGAGATATTTTTCATGCAGGAACAAGCACAAAAGCGCAGGCGCGGTGTAATTCTCACGCCTCAAGGATTGAATAAACTCCTCGCAGCCAAATCCGAAGCCGAAAGTTGCGAAAACCGGGATAAACGTTATACCCTGGAAGCTTTAAGTTATCGCACAGGTTTAGATCCAGATACCTTGATGAAGGTATTTAGTTGCAAAGTTCGCGTTGATAAGCAAACTCTCAATCGCTGCTTCCAGGCTTTTAAACTTCAATTAGAACCAAACGATTATCAGCACCCAATCGAAAATACCCATTCCCTAGCGATTCCCAAGGAACAAGCTAAATTACCCTATCGCAGCGATTGGTATTTTGGCACTGACTTAGACTCTGATACTCTTAAAAAGGTCTTTGCTTGTGAAGTTGGCGTTGATAAAACTACCCTGGTTCACCAGCTAGAAGCCACGGTTCATAAGTTATCTCAACCTGATGCAGCAATTAGCACTCAGCAACCAATCCAAAATCCCAAATCGAAAATCCCAAATCGAATTGATTGGGGTACAGCACCTGATGTTTCTGTTTTCTACGGACGCACAGAAGAACTAGCAACCCTAAAGGGCTGGATTTTAGAAGAACGCTGCCGACTTGTGACAATTGCAGGTATGGTGGGGATGGGTAAAACCTGCTTGTCCGTGAAGCTGGCACAACAAATTCAAAATGAATTCGAGTTTGTAATTTGGCGCAGTCTCCGCAATACCCCACCTATCCAAGACTTGTTAGCAGAGTTAATTTTATTCTTCTCTAACCAGCAAGAAAGCACAGAGGTTCTGTCCCTACCAGATACGGTAGAGGGCTGTATCTTGAGGTTGATGGAGTATTTGAAAAAGCACCGCTGTTTGCTAATTATCGATAATGTCGAATCAATCTTAAGCAACGGTAATCGAGCAGAATATGACGGTTATGGGCAGCTATTTCGATGTCTAGGAGACAGCCTCCATCAAAGCTGTTTAATCCTCACCTCCCGTGAAAAGCCAAAATGGTTAGCTTATAAAGAAGGCCAAAGTCTACCCCTGCGATCGCTCAAATTGACAGGTTTGCAACCAACAGACGTAAAAGCAATCTTTCAAGGCAAAGGATGCAGCTGTGAATCGCTAACGATCTGTGGCAGATTAACTAATTACTATGCTGGCAATCCATTGTTATTAAAGCTCGTCTCTACAAGCATTGGCAATTTATTTGATGGGCGCATTAGTGAATTTATCAACCAAAAAATCACAATTTTTGGCGAAATAGGCAATGTTTTTGAACAGCAGTTTAAAGGTTTATCAGAGGAAGAAAAAGCAGCGCTCAAATGGCTAGCGATTAATCGCAAACCTGCTTCATTTGCAGAAATGCGATCGCATCTAGTCCGTTCGCTATCACCGCAAACACTGCTAGCGGTGTTGGAATCTCTCCAAGAGCGCTCTTTAATTGAAAAAAAGGCTGCACTTTTCTTCATGCAGCCTGTAGTGATGGACTATGTTGCCGATCAATTAGTCCCAGGAAATATGACCCAATTCCCGCTAAAAGATGGCTTTTCATTGGTTGGGTAACCCGCAGCGGATATTTCGATGTTATCCAGGCGCATTCTCTAGAGCGCCAGTCCAGTAAAAGAGGTTGACAAAAAGCGCAGTTTCTGGTGGGATAGAAAAACTGTCCGGCACGGCGCGATATGCTCTGGCACGCTGGCGCGATCGCACAGAAATAATCGGTTGGCTGGGGTCAGATAACCAACAGAATTGCCAGCCTATTTCTTCTTAAAAGAAGCCCTTAAGCTGTGATTAAATCCGGATGAAATCTTCAGCAGTAAAAGGTTATTTTTACTGAGATTACTTAGACA
>DNGG01000496.1:10599-10847 GCA_003486675.1 Cyanobacteria bacterium UBA11372 | reverse complement strand
ACATTAGCACCCGGTTCTACCAACAACTCAACAACTTTACCTGGAATCGGTGTATTAACTTCAATTTTTTGACTGGGAAGCGTTTCAATTTGCCCGGTAGTTTTAATTCCAATTGCGAGTTGCTGACGAGTGACAGGAGAAACTTTAATCCCCAATCTTTGGGCGGTTTCAGCATCAACCTGAATTGAATTAGAAACTTGAGTTGTTTCGCCGCTGCTATGAAATTCATCTCCATGTCCAGCGTGGGC
>DNGG01000496.1:10227-10382 GCA_003486675.1 Cyanobacteria bacterium UBA11372 | reverse complement strand
CCAGCGTGGGCTAAAACAGCACTGGGAGAGGTGAGCCAAACCAGACTCAGCAGTGTAGAAGAAACACAACTGAGCGCCACGGCAGAAGGGGAAAGATATAGCAAATTGCTAATGATTGAGGTACAGCCACTAGGCTTCGTTTGTGTAGCGACACC
>DNGG01000496.1:799-10014 GCA_003486675.1 Cyanobacteria bacterium UBA11372 | reverse complement strand
TAGCGACACCCTTAAGGGTGCCGCTACACAAACGAAGCCGTATGAAGTACGTCTGCAAACCGTTGTAAGAGTTGATCGTCATCGGTTAAATACCAACAGAACAGCTGGTGCAAAACATCTAGCCCAGGAGGTATCTAGGCGATCGAGAAGGCAGAGAGAAGCGCTTACCCTTTAGTGTTTCATACAGAAATGAAATTAGGATGAAATTCTGATCGGCGGTGGCGCAAAAATTATCCCCCAGTCGGGCGATCTATTTAGGTGAAGTGCGAGGCGGGCAATTAACTTTATTCTAAAAGTATTCAAAGATACAATGAGTGGATAAATAACTATGAAAGCTTTTAGCGATAAAAATTACACACCCCAACCCACGGGAGATGCTCGAATTAAAAAACCCATCCTGCGACGCGGTGCTTCTGGTTCAGCAGTTGTAGAACTACAAAAACTCTTAATACACTGGGAAGTTTTATCCACTTCGCCCGATGGTTTATTCGATAAAAAAGTTGAGGCTGCTGTTAAAGCATTTCAGCACCGATTTTTCCTCAAAGAAGATGGCATTGTTGAGTCGCTGACTTGGCAGGTACTTTACACGGGAGTACCTCTAAATATGCCAATTTTACAGCGCGGCAGTCAGGGTGAAGCTGTTATAACATTACAGACTGTTTTACAGGGTGTTAGTTTCTTTAGAGGTGAAATTAACGGTAAATTTGATTTAGATACCGATGCTTCTGTGCGATCTTTTCAAAAGCGCTACGGACTTGTACCCGATGGAATAGTTGGCCCTTATACATGGTTAGCTTTGAGTAAAGTTCCCCATTAATAATTGGTAATTGGTAATTGGTAATTCGTAGAATTGTAGGTTGGGTTGAGCGATAGCGAAACCCAACAACTTCAAATCTAAAGCCCCCCTTGCCAAGGGGGTTGGGGGGATCGATTCTAATACCGTTTTCCCATGAATGTGAAACACTTGGGTCGGGGCGGGTTTAGTTAAATTGTTTGTTTTTCTGAAAATTAACTGGTAAAACCCGCCCCTACAATCGCTACATGTTGATGATAAGCATTATCAAGGGAAATTGGTATAAAGCCCCCCAAGGCATTAGGGGGTTGGGGGGGATCGATGCGTAAATCCTGAACCTTTATCTCAAAATGTAGCGGGAAAGCAGGCGCATGAGGTACACCTTGGTGTGCAAGCAGCATTAATGCTGCTTGCACACCAAGAGCCAAAAGGCTGTACCTCACTCACTTGCAATCTGCTGTAAATGCATAATTAATTTCCCAATACTGGTAATGTAAACCAAAAAGTTGCTCCCGCACCAGGACTGCTATTGACACCAATTTCGCCACCGTGAGCGATAATAATTTGACGGCACAAATATAAACCCAAGCCAATGCTAGTTGAGCGTCGATTGTGGGAACCTCGGACATAAATTTCAAACAGATGATCGCAGGTTTCTTGATTCATGCCAACGCCATTATCTTCCAGCGTAATGCGAATTAGGGAATTGGTAATTGGTAATTGGTAATTGGTAATTGGTGAGTTGCCGCTCAAATTTTCCCCTACTCCTGCTACTTCCTTATCTACAGTCTCGACGGTGGCGCTGAGTGTGAGGCAAAGTCCGGGTGGGTTATGGTTTAAAGCATTGGCAATCAGGTTCTCAAAAACGCGCCATAATTGGTTTGGATCGGCATTAATAATTGGTAAGTTATTAGGTACTAAATTGGTAATATTGGCTTGATTTTTTGCTAACAATGGCTCTAATTCTGCCAAAATTGATGAAATAAGCTGGCCCAGCTGTACTGGTTCGCGGTGCAGGACAATCCCGTGGATTTCGCTGGCGTGGACTTCTAGCAGCGAATTAATTAGGTAAAGTTGGCGATCGCTACTTTGCACCATGCGTTCTAAAATCGAGCGAGAAACGGGAATTGCTAATTGTTCGCTGCCATTATTTAGTAAGTTTTTTAACACCATTAACCAACCCATTACGGGGGTTCGCAAGTCGTGGGTAACCGCATGTAAAAATAAATCTTTGATTTGGTTTAATTCTTGCAGTTCTTGCATTTTTTGTTCGAGTTGCGCCGTGCGTTCTTGAACTTGCCGTTCTAAGTTAGTATTGAGTGCTTGGACTTGTTGATAGAGTTCGGCTTGCTGGATTGCGATCGCCACCTGAGTTGCCAGTTGTTGTAACAAGTCTATTTCAAAAGATTGCCAGTGACGCGGTGTCGAACATTGGTGCGCCGCTAACACTCCAAACGCTTCGTCCCCCAGCATAATCGGCACCACTAAACCAGCTTTGATGTGATATTGCTGATAAAATTCCGCAAAAAATTGCGGTACTTCTATACTAGAAGTATCGTCTATCACCCGAACGCAATTTTCTTTAAATAATGCTTGAGTAGCGGCAATTTCGGTTCTGTTTTCAAGCCGCCATCCTCGCATCGAAGGCCATTGAAGGTCTACAGATTCAGCGACAACTTTGGCAATTCCTGTGGGAGTTCCTTGGTAGATATATACTCGATCTGCGTGGAGAAATTGCCGCACTTCTGCCACAGTGGTGTTAAGAATTTGGTCGAGATTGAGACTGCGGCGAATGCGGAGGGCAATTTGAGCTAATAAGCGATCGCGTTCTGCTGCTATTTTAATCTGTTCTTGATCTCGGATGCGATCGCTAATATCTGTAACCACCAGCAGAATGCATTCTTGACCGCCTAAATCAATCCGTTCTGCCGAGTACAAACCCACCATAATTTCCCCCGACTTTTTGCGAAACTGGAATTCAAAGTTGCGAATTGCTCCCAAATTTTGCAACATTTGAATCGATTGAAAGCGGTCTTCTAAGTTGACCCAAAGATTCAATTCAAGCGCGGTACGACCGATGACTTCGGCGCGGTCATAACCGCTAATTGATGAGAAATTGTCGTTAATGTCGATCAAGCGTCCTTCTGGGAAACTAGCGATCGCGATCGCGCTAGGACTAGATCTAAAAGCTTTGGAAAACTTTTCCTCTGACTCGCGCAACGCTGCTTCTGTCCGCTGGCGTTCGTGTGCTTCAATTGCCAAAGAAACTAAATCTGCAATCGAACCAGCGAAATTCTCTTCCTCCAACGCCCAATGACGCCCAGGTTCCACTTGTTCGTGACACACAACCCCCACCATTTGACCTTCTAACCAAATCGGTGCATCTAACATCGATCTCAGCCCCAGACGAGTTAGATAATTTTGGGAAAATTCTTTTGTTCTCGGATCTGTATGAGCATCGTGGGCGGCAATAGTACGCTCTGTTTCTAATGCTTGAAAATAATTTGGATAAGTATCTGCTGCTATTTCAACCCCTTGAGAATGACGATTGGCGCTGCGTTCGTAAAGGTCAATGCAGACTAATTTAAATTTTGAACTTTCATCTGGTTTGGTTTTTATTGGAAATCTTAAATCTGAAATCGGCAATTTGAAATTGTATAACCAAACGCTCACCCGCTCAATTTCTAGAGTTTGGGCAGCAGCTTCGGTAATTTCTCGAATCGCTGCATTCAAATCCCCCCGATTGAGGGTTTTACGCCTTGCCAGTGTCATCAAAATTTTGTTTTGGCGGCGCAGGCGTTGTTCGCTTTCCCGCAAGGCAATTTCCGCAATTTTGCGTTCGGTAATTTCTTGCGACATTACCATTCCGGCTAAAATTTCCCCTTTATCGTTTTTGACTGGCAGAGTATGAAGGCTAAAAACGCGGTTGTCGTATTGCACTTCAAAAGCATTTGTTTCCCCTGCAAGTGCTGCCCGATAATATGGCTCGATGATGTGGCAAATTTGGGCAGGCCATACTTGCCAAATTGTCTTTCCTTCTAACAATTCTTTGGCAACACCGATCGCTGCTAATCCTGCCCCTTCTGCAATGCAATATCGCAAATCCCGATCGAATAAAAAAACGCCACCGTTAGGAAAATTTTTAGCTAGGGTGCGGTATAAATCTTCACTTTCAAGCATAATTAATTAATCCTCCACAATCTGTTTTATCCATTTTTCCTAGCTTATCTATCTTCTTAGGCACCACGGCTTCGCTAAACTGGGAGTGGAGCGCGTCCATTGCGCCCCAAAGTTAAAGTGGCGAATAGCAGGAAAGAGCGATCGCATGAACAAATCCGGCAGACAAACCAGCAAACAGCACCCCATCGCCAGAGGCAAAGCAAATCTAGGTGCGATTGCAGCCAGTTGGCTGATCCTCCAGGGAATGCTCAGCGCCTCCCCAGTCTTAGCTAATTCTCCCGTGCAGCAGCCATCCCTCACCTATGGCGAACTGATCGAGAAAATCCAATCCCGCGAAGTCAGCAATGTTGAAATTGACCCAACTCAACAGGTAGTCAGAGTCAAGTTAAAGACTCCAATTCAAGGCAAATCTGAAGTAGTTGTACCAATATTTTTGCAAAATCCAGAACTAATTGAAACACTCCGCAACAATAAAGTTCCGTTTTCGGTACAACCCACTGCCGATAACAGCGCTGCCTTGGGATTTGTCGTCAACCTGTTATTAATCATGGTATTAATTTCAGGATTGCTGATGATTTTGCGTCGTTCGGCAAATGTTTCCAACCAAGCAATGAACTTTGGCAAATCTCGCGCCCGCTTTCAAATGGAAGCCAAAACCGGAGTGAAATTTGACGACGTAGCAGGTATTGAAGAAGCCAAAGAAGAACTGCAAGAAATTGTCACCTTCCTCAAACAACCAGAAAAATTTAGCGCCATCGGTGCGCGCATTCCCAAAGGCGTTTTATTAATTGGGCCACCGGGAACTGGTAAAACTTTATTAGCTAAAGCGATCGCAGGCGAAGCCGCCGTTCCTTTCTTCAGTATTTCCGGTAGCGAATTCGTCGAAATGTTCGTCGGCGTCGGCGCATCCAGAGTCCGAGATTTATTCAAAAAAGCCAAAGAAAACGCCCCCTGTTTGGTATTCATTGATGAAATCGACGCCGTAGGCCGTCAGCGCGGCGCCGGAATCGGCGGCGGCAACGACGAACGCGAACAAACCCTCAACCAATTACTCACAGAAATGGACGGGTTTGAAGGCAATAGCGGTATTATTATCATCGCCGCTACTAACCGTCCCGATGTATTGGATGCGGCTTTATTGCGACCAGGAAGATTTGACCGTCAAATCTTAGTCGATGCCCCCGACTTTAAAGGACGCTTAGAGATCTTAAACGTCCACTCCCGCAACAAAAAACTCGACCCGGAAATATCTTTAGAAACCATCGCCCGTCGCACTCCTGGATTTACCGGCGCTGACTTGGCAAACTTACTCAACGAAGCGGCAATTTTAACTGCCAGAAGGCGCAAAGAAGCCATCACGAACGACGAAATCAACGATGCCGTTGACCGCGTTGTTGCTGGCATGGAAGGCACGCCCTTGGTAGATAGCAAGAGCAAGCGATTGATAGCGTACCACGAAGTAGGACATGCCATTATCGGCACGTTACTTAAAGACCACGACCCAGTGCAAAAGGTAACATTAATTCCACGGGGACAAGCGCGGGGATTAACTTGGTTTACCCCCAATGAAGAACAGGGATTAATTTCTCGCTCTCAAATTTTGGCCTTAATTACTAGCATTTTGGGAGGACGCGCCGCCGAGGAAGTAATCTTTGGCGATGCAGAAATTACCACAGGTGCTGGTAATGACTTGGAAAAAGTATCATCCTTGGCACGGCAAATGGTAACCCGTTTTGGCATGTCCGACTTAGGGCCATTATCTTTGGAAAATCAGTCGGGCGAAGTCTTTCTAGGGCGCGATTTTGTAGCGCGAAACGAGTACTCGGAAGAAATAGCCGCGCGCATTGATTCCCAGGTTCGTAATATTATCCAACATTGTTACGAACAAGCCAAGCAAATTATTCAGGAAAACCGCACCTTAATCGATCGCTTGGTAGAAATTCTCGTCGAGCAAGAAACGATTGAAGGCGATAAATTCCGTCAAATCGTCGCCGAATACGTGCCACTACCAGAACAACCATTGGCATCCAGTTTTTAAGCAACATGGGAGCTAAAACCTCTCCCCTCTAGTTCCCAGGCTCCCGCCTGGGAACGAATTACTAGAGGCTCTGCCTCGCTTGCCAACTAAGGAGGTAGAACTTCCCCCCTCTCGTTCCCAGGCGTAAGCCCGGAGAACGAATTACTAAGACTTCTTTCGCTGATAAACTAGGCGGGCGAGACGCCCACCCCACAAGAATTTTTCTGGTTTTGTCGGGTGGGCATCCTGCCCGCCTCAAATATTTTTGCCAGAGGTCTCCTAAAATTTATTTCAACCCATCCGCCACCGCTTCACAGATGCTTGCAATTCCACAGATAACCATTCATCATACTGAGGATAAACTGGTAAGCGAGGCATTAATTTCCACCCAGCAGGCTGTAGAATTTCTTGTAATCTCTGATAGTGAGGATGGGGATAATCTGGATTAACTTCATCTTTTGGCCCAATTCCGCCTAAATCTCTCGCCCCCGCTTCTAAACAAGCTAATAACCAATTCTCATCTTGTACTAAATTGGGAGGAATTTGTATCGTAATATCTGCTGGCAGAATTTGACGGGCAGTTGCGACAATTTCCGGTAATTGAAGCAAATCAAAACCTGGCGCATCCCAACTCTGCCGCTCCCCTGGACTATAAGGTTGTAAAATAACTTCTTGAATGTGTCCCCAGCGTTGGTGAATTCTTGCTATTGCTGCTAAACTTTCCCACCAATCTTGCTCTGTTTCTCCAATTCCCAACAGCACTCCAGTAGTAAAGGGTATTCGTAATTCTCCCGCCCATTCTAATTGTTGCAACCGGACTTCTGGTAACTTACTCGGTGCGTGGCGGTGAACGGTTTGCAACAGTTTGGGCGTTAATTGTTCTAACATTAACCCCATTGATACGTTAACCTTTTTCAACTGAGCCATTTCTTCATAACTTAATGGCCCCGCATTTGTATGGGGTAAAAATCCAAGTGATAGTGCTAATTTACACAGATCGTAAATTCGCTCCAACCAGAGCGATCGCATCGAAGACCGTGGATGCACCTCGCCGCTGAGGATTAATATCTCGCAAATTCCTTGCTTTTGCAGCGATTGCAGAATTACCTCAGCTTCTGACAGGGTTAGCCAAGGACTTTTACCCGGTTGGGCACGAAAGTTACAATAAGCACATTGATTAAAGCATTCATAAGTGGGAACTAATGTATAAGCCGGACTATAAGTAATAACGGTCATAAAGATTCTAAACGTAGGGTGCGTTAACGAAGTGTAACGCACCGCTACCACCATATAACTCCAGAATCCCGGTTTTTCCAAGAAACCGGGATTCTCAAACAGAACTTTTTTCACTCTTATTACCTACCTGGAATTACAGCACAAGCCTTGGCACATTTCCACATCGCTCTCACTCCCAAAATACTTGCATCGAATCATGCACCCTGATGAATCTCGGTTTAACCCTCAACTCACCAGATTTTTTTCCCCACCCTGATTCCACCGTTTCTTGGCATAGATATTTTTAACGTGGGTTTTGACCGTGTTGAGGCTAATATGCAAGCTGGCAGCAATTTCTTGATAGCTATAATCCTGGCGCAGTAAAGACCAGATTTCCATTTCCCGGTCGGTAAACTGGTATTTTTGCTGCTCGAACTGCAATTCTTCTTGCAGGATTTCGTTGCGGTTTTCCAAGAATACCAAGATATACTGGGCGCGCCCCGTCCCTCTGGAATCGTCACTGGCATCTGAGTTTAGCCAACTTGCCCGGACGCGAATTGTTTGCTCTCCAGCAGCTTGACACTCTAAAATCACGGTTTGATCGCTAGCGTTGCCGTTTTTGATTAATTTGTGGCAAATTTCAGAAACTACTTCCGGTAAACCTGCCCAAGAGCGATCGCTCTGAGCTAAAGTTTGACACAGTTCCTTAGCTTGCCGATTCACGTAGACGGGTTTAACGTTGCGGGAGATCACCATCAAACCTTCGCGCAACGACTCAGCCAGAATCTGCCAAGACCAATCTAACGTGGCTGGCTTGGGTTGGGAAACTTCCTCGTTTAAGTTGCGCCGATCCCACCAGGGATTTAAAATCCGTGTATTTTCTGAGGCAATAGGCAGTGCGTGGACTGTCATCTGTATAATCCCTTAACTCCTGATGCCATCTTCGTGTGGGCGTTGGTGAAGTCGCAATGAGCCAGCTGTAACCCTCACCAATTAAGTGAAGTCAAACCCCATCAGTAGAAACAGGGTGAATCGCCCTGAAGTAGGGTGAAGTTTTTTGGAGAAACAAGCTTTTCTAGTTGCGGCTGGGAAATAATAAATGTCAGGCTATGCGATCGCCGCCAAGAAGCCAAGTCCGCACGTCGCCCAATCCCAGGCAACGTTGATGTAGAGAGCAACGATTTGAGCGCAATTGCGCTCAAAAAACAGTAAAAGTTGGATTTGGCAACCGATTCGTTGAATAGAGCCACCCGTGACGATAAAAATCTAGGGTTGGAATCGGTTTGTCCTATACAGCACCCTCTGCATCTATATTCCAACGAGCGATCGCCTTTCGCCTCACCCGTTTGGGTAGTTCTTCAGACTATCACCTGAACATCTTATGCCTGAACATCTTCTAGACCCAACCAGCTTAAACCAGTGGTTTTCCCTCGATCAACAGCGTAACTACGTCTCAAAGCTAACGGGGCGGAATGGTTTAACTCGTCGTCGGGCAGAATACTTTGTCAAGTTGTGGGCGTATTTACTGCTGAAGCAGCAGGAAGAGATGGGGAAGCGCTTAGTGCAACCGTTGAAGGAACTTTCCCCGATCGTCGGGGCGATTCCCTGTACCCATCGCGAGGCGGCAGAACTATTTTACTCGGACAAAGAAAGGGGGAGCGATCGCGCTGCCGGAATGATGATCGACCAGCTGGTTTCCCTCGGTTTAATTAAGAAAAAATTTGACGGTAGCACAATTTGCATTCAAATCCGCCCTCTACCAGAACTCAACCCACGACCCCAATCCCAACAACCCATACAGGTGAAAACCGATGCCTTCAATCCCCGCAACGATGCCGTCCCCGCCGCCAGTCTAATTATCCGCAACTACAGCTGGTTGAATCCAGAAGGGACGCCTACCCACAGAATTGCTAGGTTGCTGCGGGGTTGGGCGCAGCAATACCCGAGTGGGATGCGGGTGCTGCGTCGTTGCGACAATGAAAATGTGGTGGGATTTTACATGCTGTATCC
>DNGG01000496.1:0-603 GCA_003486675.1 Cyanobacteria bacterium UBA11372 | reverse complement strand
GTGGGATTTTACATGCTGTATCCAACTGCAACCCAATCCGAGGTCAACTTTTTTCTTCCCCCCAGCAAAAGCTTCTATTTGATTTCCCACCTGGAAACCGATCCGATGGCATTCGCAACTCCAGGCGATCGCGATTGTACCGTTGCCTTTGTCCGGTCTTGGACGGTTGATGCTGCTTTCTTGCAACAAGGCTACCTGACTCAATTTGTAGAGGACGTGCAGCAAACCCTCTCCCAGATGCAGCAAGAATTTCCCAACCTCTGCGACCTCTATGCTATGGTCTTCCATCCGGAACACGACGAACTGCGAACGGCTTTGGGTTTCCAAAAAACCGTTGAAGATACTCAGCTACCCCTCAGCTGGATCTATCAAGCAGTGGATCGATTTTTAGCCTTGGATGTCTCTCAAGCACTGGCGAACCTTAAAATCTCTCTGCCTGAATAATTGTAAAGGGTGCAGCGCATATAAGGTTAGCTAATATTATGCATAAACAGCAACAATCAAAAATAAATGCAACAGATATTTACAAAACTAAATAACTGGTTTAATCTAGAGACATCGGAAGGAAAAACCGACCGACAACCTTGAAAAATCAATCATTCC
>DNGG01000613.1 GCA_003486675.1 Cyanobacteria bacterium UBA11372 | reverse complement strand
TCGGGACGGTGATATTTTAATTCGCGTTCTGTTGGTCTTAAAAACAGTTGGTGAACGAATAAGTTATGCCAAGCAAATTCGTTGATGACTCTCACACCCAAGCGGTATGTTGGATCTGCTCCTACATATCCATCAAAAATGTACAAATCTCTGCTTTGGATGTAGGCAAGCATCCGCTTGTAAAGCTGTTCAAATTTATCGTGGTCAAGAGCAACGTTGATGGCGTTCCAATCTACTTCATCGAGTATTTCTGCTTCTTCAACGATGAATTTATCCTTGGGCGATCGCCCAGTATATTTCCCCGTCTTCACGCACAGCGCGCCGTTCGCTGCTAAAGTCCCTTCTTTTCGTGCTAGAATGTGTTCTATTAGCTCTGCTACTGATAGGTTCCGATACACGCGACCGATGTTTTTGATGCCTAAAGACTCTAGTCCAAACGTTTTGTCTTTGCTTGGTTCTATCTCTTGGACAAAAATATCGAGTTCCCCATTCAGGTTGTTTGGGTTGAAAGAATCCAGGTGGGATGCGATCGCATTCATTTTATCCCCCACTTTGTTAGCTAGGTTTTACTTCACATCTGCAATATTCTCGATCGATTGCACATCCTTCTTGTGAGTCCTGAGACGATCGATGTGCGATTTTTCTGTAGGTATTGATACTCTTTTTTTACCAGGTTGCCAAAAGCTATGGATTTTTTATTTAAGATTATTTGCATTAATTAAAACAAGTTCGTGGTTTGACACTAAAATTCAAATAAATAAGAGGCGCACAAATAATGCACCTCTACTGAGTAAGTTAGTGGTAAATTTTACATTACCCTTTGAGGCTCAAGACTTCCCGATCCAGAACCCGATTCAATTTGCCGCTTTTAAACCCTTCTAAATCTAGGGTTACGTAGATAAAACCGAACTCTTGAAATGCCGCTACCAACTGGGGTAAATCGGTGGTTAAGACAAACTCCTTAATTTGCTCTGGAAGCAACTCAATTCTGGCGGTATCGCCTTCGGATCGCACCCGCAGATTTTTTAACCCCAGTTTCCGCAAATAAAGTTCTGCCCTGCCAACTCGCTGCAATTTGGCGACGGTAATTTCTTCGCCGTAGGGAAAGCGCGAACTGAGACAAGGTTGGGCGGGTTTATCCCACCAAGGAAGTCCTAATTGTTGGGAAAGTTGGCGGACTTCGATTTTGGTGATGCCGACTTCGGCGAGGGGCGATCGCGCGCCCCTTTCTTTCGCCGCCTGTATCCCTGGGCGATAATCTTGCAGATCGTCTGCATTGACGCCATCGACGACGTAGGGGTAACCCCGCTGCAATGCCAAGGGTTTGAGGGTGTCGTGCAATTCGCTTTTGCAAAAATAACAGCGATTGACGGGATTTGCGGTGTAATTGGGATTGTCCATTTCGTGAGTTTGGACAATTTCGTGGGGAATTGCGATCGCCGCCGCCTGGATGCGCGCTTCTTCTAAGTCTTCGGGTAGGAGGGAGGGAGATTCGGCGGTGATGGCAAGTGCGCGATCGCCCAATACATCGTAAGCAACTTTCGCCACCAACGTGCTGTCAATCCCCCCAGAATAGGCAATTAATGCCCGATCCATCTCGGCAAATATTGTTTTTAGTTGCTCCAGTTTCTGCGCTAACATTACAAGTCTACAAACAACAGCATTTAACCATTTCACCTTTTCTTTACAATTTTACACATAAACCCGGTTTTCTACCTGAATGGGTGGTTCCGGCACAATTTGTGTAGCAATTTTGGTTGATTTTTTATGAACCGCAAAAGACGCAGAGGACGCAGAGAAAGAGAAGGAAGAGAAGATTTCATTGGTCTTTTGCGATTTTTACCTCTAAAAACCCAGTTTTTTGTCAATCAGCTTCACTTGGTTGACTTTGCCATGTGGTCATTCAGTACAAATACCGTACCTTTATACTTATTTTGTATTATTTGTTTTACGTATATTGATATCTAAACAAAAAAAGCTTATGTTTAGCAAAAAAAGGTTCACATTTTTCATTGTATAAATTCAATTTTAAGTAGTTTAATTTATATTTTTTTGGTAAAGATTGGACAGAAACACTTGTCATTTGTGGCAGGGATATATAACCTTTTTATTTAATAAATAACCACTTTTCAGGCAGAGACAGGCGATCGCTTTTCTTTGTTGTAATCGATTGGGAGATTAATTATGTTCAAAAAACTTGGGTTTTCAGCTACAGCAGCAACGCTAATAAGTTTCGGGATAACACAGGCGGTACAAGCAGTTTCTGTTGCTAATACATCACCTGGCAGTACTGTAGTAGGAGGGGTAGAGGTTCTGGCTCCTGATGCGCTAGTAGCGGGAAAGACACAGGGGAAATGGGGGGATTTGTGGTGGCAATATATTCTCTCTATTCCCAAGGATGATAATCCAGCGAGCGACATTACAGGGGAGAAAGCGAGTATAGGTCAGTCTGGTCCAGTATTTTTCTTGGCGGGCTTGATCCCGAATGGCCCGGTAGAGCGGACAATTACCGTACCTGCCGATAAGTACATTTTTTTTCCTCTGATAAATCAGGCAGTTGATAATACCTCAATCGCTAATGACCCTAACGATCCGAATTTTTTCGGCAACTTGCCTGTAGACAGTGATGATTCGATGCCTCCTGTTTTTCCAGACGACTGCTTCTTCATTAATCCTAATAATCCTCCCAGCCTTAGAAGCTGTACTGCTAGCATAATTGATGGAACAAGTGACCTTTTTGCTACCATCAATGGATTGGATTTAGAAGCTGAGGGAATCAACCTATTTGAATACAGGCAGCAATCTCCAGAAGCTTATAGCTATACTGTTCCAATCGATAATGTTGTAGGTTTTGCCGACCCTTTATTCTTAAATAATCCGGGACAATCTAATAAACTACAATTTCCAGCAACTATAGGTCCTACTGTATCAGATGGTTTTTGGCTGATGCTTGCCCCTTTACCTCCAGGAAAACACACCTTGAATTTTGGGGGAACTGGCCTTTTCACCGCACAAAATGTTACTTACAATATCACTTCTGTTTCTGTTCCCGAACCGGCGTCAACTTTAAGCTTACTAGCCTTTGGCTTTTTAGGCGCTTCTTCGCTGCTGAAACGCTTGCCAGAGCAGCAGAAATCAACTAGCAGCGCTACAAGCGACGTTTAAACTGCGAAGTTCAGATCTTGCACCAGTCTCATAGCCCGCCCGGAAATACAGCGGATTGCTTTCTTAGTGAGGTACACCTTCGTTTGTGTAGCGGCACCCTTAAGGGTGCCGCTACACAAACGAAGCGAAAACGCTGTACCTCACGCGGCTGCAAGCCGCTGTAAATTTCCGTTGCTCATAGCTCAAGTCGGTTAAAACCGACTAAATGCAATCAAACCAGTTTGTTTTAACGGACTTGCGCTTTTAGCTTTGGAATTTATTCCCTGGCGGGCTAATGCGAAAGGTGCAAGATCTCAATATGCGCTCGCACAAGTATCTTACTCTACAGGGCTTACCCATCGTTGCGTAAGTCCTGGGAAACTTAGTATTATCAGCTAGGTTTTTGTGCGATCGCAGATAATCGAACAGAGGCTCGCAATTAATGGATATTCTGGTTATTGGTAGCGGTTTTGGCGGACTTTCAGCAGCAATAAGGCTGCAAGCACAGGGACATCAAGTGACAATTGTAGACAAGCGCGACAAACCGGGGGGGCGTGCTTATGTCTACGAACAAGATGGTTTTCGCTTTGATGCTGGCCCTACTATTATTACTTCTCCCTGGCTGATTCGGGAATTATTTGAGTTATGCGGTAAGCAAACTGATGATTATGTGAAGCTGGTTGCTTTAGACCCGTTTTATAATATTCGGTTTGAGGATGGCTCGATTTTTCATTATAGCGGCGATCGCAACCAAATCATCAAACAAATCGAGCAGTTTAATCCAGCAGATGTAGAAGGTTATCAACGATTTTATCAAGCATCAGAACAAGTGTTTAAAAAAGGCTTGCCTTTGATGACTAAACCTTTTACTCAGATTGCCGATATGCTCAAGGTTGCACCCGATATGGTGGAGTTGCAATCGTTTAAATCTGTTGCTGGTTTTGTGAATCAATATATCAAAGATGAACGGCTGCGAATCGCGTTTAGCTTTCATCCTTTGTTAATTGGTGGAAATCCGTTTCAGAGTACTTCTATTTACGCCATGATTCACAAATTAGAGCAAGAGTTTGGCATCTGGTTTGCGATGGGCGGGACGGGTGCTTTGGTTGAGGCTTTGACGCGGCTTTTCTGCGAGATTGGTGGAAAAATTTTGCTCAATACAGAAGTGGTTGAAATT
The DNA here is from genome assembly GCA_003486675.1 of Cyanobacteria bacterium UBA11372. Lineage (GTDB taxonomy): Bacteria > Cyanobacteriota > Cyanobacteriia > Cyanobacteriales > Aerosakkonemataceae > Microseira. Next base: position 8,639 of record DNGG01000613.1, on the reverse strand, counting down.
GCGATCAATGATAAAACTAAACGCGCTACGGGAGTGAAAACTAAGGATGGGAAATTTTTCCAGGCGGATGCAGTTATTAGCAATGGGGATGTGGCGTTTACCTATCTAAATTTGATTGGGGAAAAGTTTAGGAGAAAGTGGAGCGATCGCAACATCAAAAACCTGCAATATTCCATGTCGCTATTCGTGCTATATTTCGGCACCAATTGCCGTTACGACCACATGGCACATCACGAAATTATCATGGGGCGACGCTACAAAAGCTGGATTGAAGATATTTTTACTCGCAAGCATTTACCCGATGATTTTTCATTATACCTGCACCGACCCACGGCAACCGATCCATCCCTAGCGCCTGAAGGTTGCGATTGTTGGTACGTACTTGCACCCGTTCCTCATTTAGGCGGAAACATTGATTGGAAAACTCAAGCTAAACCTTATCGAGATGCGATCGTTCGGTATTTGGAACAGCGGTACTTACCAAAGTTATCCGAACACATCGTGACAGAACGTTATATCGATCCATTGCACTTTCGCGACAATTTAAATAGTTATTTGGGCAGTGCTTTTTCTGTAGAGCCAACTTTATTTCAATCTGCTTGGTTTCGTCCCCACAATCAAAGCGAAGATATTCCCAATCTTTATTTTGTCGGTGCGGGAACTCATCCAGGCGCGGGTATTCCTGGAGTGATGAGTTCGGGAAAAATTGTTGCTGAAATGCTAATGGTTAATTGCTAATAGCTCATGGCTAATGGCTAATAGACTTCTCCAAAACTCTTGTGGGGTGGGCATTCTGCCCGCCTTTGAGGATAAAGCAACAAAATCTGTTAAACTTGGTCAATATCTCTATTTGTTGCAACAGTTAAAGATGAAAGATCCAAAAAAACAAACGCTTAATATCGATGCGGGAACCCTGGTTTTAATTATCTCGGCACTTATACTGTTACCTTTGTTATTTACAGGTTTTTTCTTTCAATAATTTGTCGATTACTCTCCCGCTGCTAACACCCGTTCAACTGTCAAATTTAATTCAGGGAAAGTCTGGGAGACAATAGGATTGGAACCAACAAATTCTGCTGGTTCATATAGTCCCTCAACCAAAGTGAAAACCGTCACTTTATGATTTGACAAATCCACAACCCAATATTCTGGAATGTTCAGCACATTATACTCAACCCTCTTGGCTCGGTAATCTGTAGTTTTAGTTGATTCGCTGACAACTTCTACCACTAGCAAAGGCGGCGATTCGTTGAGTTCAATAACTGCTTCTCGGTTTCTCAATTCTCGCCATTGAGATAAGGGAATTACTACAATGTCTGGAATTCGAGATGTTTCCCATCTACCACCGCGAGGGGAACGAACGCCAATCGCCATTTGTTTAGATGTCCAGTCTAAACTTAAACGTTTAATTTCACCTCGAAATTCATCGTTAAGAAATTCTGTTATTGCCCCATGTTGTCCGCTACCAAGACTCATTGGAACTAATTCCCCATCTACCAATTCATAGCGAGTATCCGTACCATCTTCGTACTTGAGGTACTCTTCAAAGGTAAGCCGTTTAGCGGTGGCTGCGGTTGTAGTCATGATGATATTTTTACCTTTACTCACATCTTGCACCACGGGAGGTAGAACCTCCCGGATCTCGTTCCCAGGTTCAACCTGGGAACGAGAATACTGAGGCTCCGCCTCAAGGTGCAAGATGTGAGTTTACCTAATTCTACCAAAAAAAACTCTAATATTGCCGTGAAAAGTTAGGTCAGCTATCCTATAGATTGAGTTGATTGACAAATTATGAATGTCATTTGGTTGCTGATAAAAGCTTCTGGTTTGAATGTGGCGATCGCTATCCTAACTGGTTTAATCAGCGGTGGGTGTAGCGCTCAATAAATCGCGCTGATTAACCGGGCGGTGAGCGGCAATTCAACTGATAATTTAATTGGTTACTTTGTGGGATTGGCAAGACTATGGCTAATAGCTAATGGCTAATGGCTAATCGTAAATTGAGAAAATATTCACACAAACAATTAGCAATTAGCAATCACCAATTAGCAATTACCAATTAGCAATTAGCAATTACCAATTAGCAATTACCAATTTAGCGATCGCATCCACCAATTCCGCAGGTTCTACGGGTTTGGTAATGTGGCGTTGAAAACCTGCTTCGATGGCGCGATCGCTATCTTGTTTTCTAGCATAAGCTGTGAGTGCGATCGCCGGAATTTGTCTTTCTCCCTTTTGTGCTTCTACTAATCGCAACTGCTGGATTAATGAGTAGCCGTCTTCCCCCGGCATTCCAATATCGCTAATTAAAATATCTGGTTTAAATTGATTAAACATTGCCAGTGCTTCCCTCGCGGATGCAGCTGTTTCTACAATTGCTCCAGACTCGTTTAATGCAAACTCCAGAAAATCGCGGATATCGGTTTCATCATCAACAACGAGTATCCGTACTCCCGTGAGGGAAACTTCAGAATCCCTACCACCATCAGCTGCGGCAACGGGGCAAGATATTAGGGGTATTCTGACTGTAAATGTTGCGCCTTTTCCTTCTCCTGGACTTTCTGCAAGAACGTTACCGCCGTGTAATTCTACTAAATGCCGTACAATTGCTAAACCTAATCCCAATCCGTCTTTAGATCTGGTGGTAGTATTATCTGCTCTCCGAAAGCGCTCGAACACGTAAGGTAAAAAGTCAGGACTTATACCTTTGCCGGTGTCGGTAACGGTAATTTGGGCATAATTGGTAATAGGTAATTGGTAATTGGTAATTGGTAATTGACTATTTTGATCGCCTATTACCAATGACCTATTCCCAATTACCACTGACAATTCTACTTCAACTCGCCCACCAGAAGGAGTAAATTTGATCGCGTTGTTGAGTAAATTTCCCACAATTTGCTGTAAGCGATTGAGATCGCCCGACACTTGACAAAAGGTACAATCTAGTCTAGATTCTAAGTGAATTTGTTTATATTCGGCGGTGGGACGGACTGCATTAATGGCAGTTTCAACGACATAATGTAGATTAACTGGTGCAATATTTAACTGGAGATTTCCGCGAATCATGCGCGAAATATCTAATAAATCTTCAATTAATTGGCATTGGGTTTGGGCGTTGCGTTCGATGGTTTCTAAGGCACGATTCACTACCGCCGGATCGAAGGTGCGAGTTCGCAGCAACTTTGCCCAACCTAAAATAGAATTAAGCGGACTTCGCAATTCGTGGGAAACTATTGCTAGAAATTCATCTTTGGTATGATTGGCATGTTCTGCTTCTTCTCTGGCGGCTTTTTCGCTTGCTAAAAGTTGTTCCCGTTCGTTCTCTAATTGCTTGCGATCGCTTATATCCAAGACAAACGCCACTCCGCGATCGCGATATCCCGGCAAGAAGGCACAGCCGAGTAAAATTGGGATGCGATGCCCATCTTTGCAGATGTATTCTTTCTCGAAGGGTTCGTATTTCCCAACGGTATGCAGCAGCTTTAATTTTTCCCCATCTGTTTCGCAATATTCCGGTGGAGTAATGTGGCGATAGTATATTTTTCCAGCTTGCATTTCTTCTCTGGTGTAACCAGTCATGCGAATAAACGCATCGTTGGCATCGGTAATTTGTCCTGCGTTATTCCAAAATAAAATCCCCATCAAATCCGACTCGAAGACTCCTCTAAATAATGCTTCGCTTTGTTTGCGATCTGTAATCTCTTCCGTGATGCCCATCAGCGATTCCAGCGAGCCGTCTGGCGCGTATTCTGGAATAATTCGCGTGTAAAAATGCCGACCATTGTCGCTAAATTCCATCGGCGTTACTTGTTTGGTAGCGATCGCTTCGTGGCATTTGCTTTCAAACAAGTCGCAGATCTCTTCTTTTAACCCTAATTCGCGTCCAGTTTTGCCGATAAACTCCTGCGCTGCAATTCCAGTTACTTGCTCTACAGAAGGACAGATGTAAAGGTGACGCAGGTTGTTATCGAGTCGGAAAATCACATCGGGCAAGTTTTCTACCAAGGTCGAAAACTGTCGTTCGCGACGGCGCAATTCATTTTCCATTTGCTTGCGTTCCGATAAGTCAACAACAAAGCTAACGCCCCGACTTTGGGAACCTTCAAACATTACACCGCCCAGCAAAATCGGGACGCGACTGTTATCTTTGCGGATGTATTCTTTCTCTAGGGTGTCAGAAGTTTTGCGCTGCATTTTTTGTAGCGATCGCTCGCTCAAACCAATTTGTTCTGGTGGCGTCATCTCCCGCCAATTCACCCTACCTGCTTGCAAATCTTCCCGCGTGTATCCCACCAAATTTAAAAAGGCGTCATTGGCGTCGAGAACAGTTCCATCTGCATCCCAAAACATGACGCCGAGCAGATTTAATTCCACCAGTTGTTTGAGTCTAGCTTCGCTTTGTCGCAAGGCTTCTTGTGCTTGTTTGCGATCGCTAATATCCGTTGTACTGCCTACAATTCTAATCGCACGACCGGCATCATCTCGCGCCACAAACTTTCGATCTTCTACCCACACATAGTGACCGTTTTTGTGCCGCACGCGATATTCAACGCAATGGCGATCTATCGTTGCGATCTCGGCAAAGAACTTTTCTGGATTCCTTTTGTGTAAGTCTTCCGGATGAATGCGATCCATCCACCATTGCGTTGTCGGTTCTGCTTCCTCTGGCGCATATCCCAAAAGCTCGGTTAAACCGCGAGTTCTTTCAACTCTATTGCTCTGCAAATCCCAATCATAAATCAAACAATTCACCGCCGCCGCCGCTAATTCATATCGCTCGTTGGCGCGGCATAATTCAATTTCTGCTTGTTTGCGCTCTGTAATGTCTAAAGCTGTTCCCAAAATTTGCCGCAACGAACCATTAGTATTTCTGCTAAAGACAACTTCTCGACTACAAAACCAGCGCCATTCTCCATCTACACGTTGCATCCGGTATTCCTTTTCCAAAATTGCACCTTCAGGTGCCCTAGAAAGTCGATCCAAATGGTCAGGAATGCCAGCAAAATCTTCTGGATGGATTAAGGTGGGTAACAGGTTTGCTCCCATTCTCTGAACTTGCTCTGATGAGTAGCCAAGCAAGTCGGTAACTTGCCGATTTACATAAACATTTCGCTGTTCTACGAGATCGTAAAGGTACAAAATACCGGGGGTGGTGTCGGCAATTTGCTCGATCAATTCCCGACTCGCCAGCAATTCCTCCTGAGCTTGCTTGCGCTTCGTAATATCCCGGATCAACCACCGCAAACCACTCGCTTCCCCCTCCAGTTTATGTGCAAAAGCCACCGAAACTTCCGCCGGGAAAGAGTCGCCTTTGATTGGTTGCAATACTAGCTCCCAAGTCTGCCTTGACTGCAAAGATTTAGTGCGATCGCTCAAAGCCACCAGTTGGTTTAATTGGCTGCGAAATCCAGAACGCACTTGTGGGGAAACGAACATAAATAACGGTTTCCCAATCAAAAATTCTTGGTTCGCCGATAGCAGCATCCCAGCGGTACAATTTGCTTCCTGAATTATCCCCAATTTATCCGTCACCAGATATCCATCTGGGGCAAAATTAAACAAATCCCAATACCGCTGGCGCTCAACCTCGCTCGAGGCGCGAGCCATTTCCAGTTCGGCATTTTGTACGTGCAGTTCCTCTTGAAAGCAGTGCAGTTCTTCTAGCGCCACCTGTAACTCTTGGTTGGTTGCTGTTAGCTCCAAAGCGCGTTCTTCTAACTCTGCGTATGCCTTGAGCAACGCTGACTCTGTTTGCTTGCGCTCGGTCACATCGCGCCAAGAAGCAACAAAGCCATCATTCAACTTGCTGGCGCGAATATCGAAAGCTCTGGTAAGTTCTTGACCGTTAAATACATCCCCATAAATCAGGGATTCTTTAATTAACGGTTGTCCCGTTTCTACTACCCGACAATATTCCTCAAACAGTCCGCTTTCTCTATGAGTGGGGAGTAATTCGCATAGTCCTTGCCCGATATTTTCTCGCGTCATCCGATTGTTTTCCAGGGCGGCTGCGTTGAGATATTCGATGCGAAAATCTAATATTTTTCCCGAATCATCTCGAATTGCCGAAAAAATGCCAAAACAATCGAGCATGTTTTCTACAGAAGTGCGGAACCGCTCCTCACTGTCTTGTAATTTTTGCCGCAATTCGGCATTTTCAATCGCATTCCGCATCGCTTCGCGCAATTCATCCGGTGTTGTTTTTTGTTTAATTAAGTAATCTTCTGCTCCGCTTTTGATCGCCTTTACAGCAACAGTTGTATCCTCGATCTCGCCTAGCATCACCACAGGCGGGCATTTGCTCCCTGTCTGCTGTTTCAGCTTTTCTATAAACTCCAACCCATCAAATCCTGGTAGCCTAAAATCCACTAATATCCCGTCTGGAAGTTGCCCCCGACACAACGCCAATGCTGCCTCTGCGGATTTTTCCTCTAAAATCCTGTAGCAATACTCCGAATCTGCCAGCAGGCAATTCCGATATCTTTTCCGGTCTTGAAGAACCCTTTCAACAATTAGAATTGTTCTTTGCTGTTGTGTCATCATGACCTAATTTTATGCTTGCGATCGCCTTGAATAAAAATTTTTTCTCCTCACCTTTCTTTTTGGTTTCACTGATTTTGCTCCCAGATCATTTTCCCTAACCTCCCCATCTGAATTTATCGGATTTTTGCCGGTAAAATTGCTAAATTATCCCGATTTTTTTGCCAACCGATGCACCCAGATGCGATCTTATTCATCAGTTTTTTAATCTCAAATTTTTTCCTAATTCTACGCTGTACAAAATTAAATTAACCCTAAAGAGCGGTTATGGCTTCTACCTTAAGGTGGATAACGGGAAGGGGAATTTAAACTAATTTCCCCAGTTGCATAAATCGCTCCCACCCGCCGACGATAGGGGGCGGGTGGGAGAAATTGTAGGGGCAAGGCAGGAGACAGGAAGAGGACTTCGATCAAAACCCCTGACTTTGTACAAAAGGATTCCCCAAGCAGCCTTCTGAGATCGCGCCTCGTTCCTGCTTCAACGCACTAAGAAAGCAGCGCATTCAACGTGGGATGTTTGGGGGAAGAAATCAGCAGGTTGTACCCGCGTTAATCGATATTGCCCATCCTGACATAATAATTTCAGATCGCGGGCGAGGGTAGCGGGTTTGCAACTGACATAGACAATGCGCTGGGGTTTAATCTGTAATAGGGTATCGATGACATGGCGATCGCATCCCTTACGCGGCGGATCGAGCAATACAATATCCGGCGTTACTTCTAAATCGGGCAGCAATTTCTCCACCGCCCCCACCTGGAAATTTATATTACTTATCCCGTTTAATTCTGCATTCGTCTTTGCTTGTTCAATCGCTTCCCCTTGCAATTCCAAACCGATTGCTTGACCCACTTTTTTTGCTAGGGGTAACGTCATCGTTCCAATACCACAATAAGCATCAACAAGCACTTCATCCCCTTGCAAATTTAACTCATCTATAATCTTCCCCACCAAGGCTTCCGCCACTTCTGTATTCACTTGAAAAAACGTATCCGGGCGAATGTGGAATTTCAAATTGGCAAATTCTTCTACCAGATAATGTTTTCCCGCAATGCAGCGAGTTTGATTGCCAAAAATCGCATTAGTGCGTTGAGAATTGCGATTTAACAACACTCCCACCAAATTGGGATATCGCTGCAGCCATTCTTGAGCCTGCGCTTCAATTCCCGGTAAATGCCAATCCTTTACAACCAGCGTTAGCAGCATTTCCCCAGTCCGCCGCCCAATCCTCAGTCCCAAATGACGCACCTGCCCTTTGTGGCGATTTTCATCGTATACCTGCCAACCCCGGTTTTCGATATCTTTCTTTACATTTGCAAGCAAAGGATTTAATCGCGAATCTTGCACCGGGCATTGATTTAAATTAATGAGATGGTGGCTCGATTTTTGGTAATATCCCGCTTGCACTTGTCCAGTAGATGAGATTCCCAGGGGATAGGTAGCTTTGTTGCGATAACCCAAAGATTGAGGCATAAGACCTAACCCCCCCAGCCCCCCTTCCCTACCAGGGAAGGGGGGAGTTTGACTCCCCTCCCCTTGCAGGGGAGGGGTTGGGGGAGAGGTCAACACCCCCTCGACAGGCGGGTTAGAAATGCCGCCGATGCGTTCTAAAGCTTGAATAACTTGATTTCGCTTTGCTTCTAGCTGATATTCATAGTTAATGTGCTGCCACTGACAGCCGCCGCATTTATCCGCCACAAAGCAGCTAGGGCGGATGCGATCGCGCGAAGATTCCAGAATTTGGTGTAATTTTCCGTGGGCGTACTGGGGCTTAACGCGGACTAGGCGAGCTTGGATGCGATCGCCCACCACCGTATCCGGCACAAACACCACCCGCTCGAGGGTGCGCCCTACCCCATCCCCCTCATCAGTCAGATCGGTAATCGTCACCTCCACCAATTCCCCCTGCCGCCAACTGTCTAGGGATTGTGGATTGTAGATTTTAGATTTTGGATTAGCCATTCCCATACTCACCAGCTCCCATGCTCACCTGCTCACCTGCACACCTGCTCTTTGAAGCTCCCCCTCCCTTTCTTTGTGTCCCACTGAATCGTTAAACTACAAAATGATATTCACCCAACCTCTAATAATCATGAGTGTA
>DNGG01000387.1 GCA_003486675.1 Cyanobacteria bacterium UBA11372 | reverse complement strand
GTTCGCGGGCTACCGGAACAATCCTGGAACTACGAACCATGAGCAGTATATTCAAGCAATACTGCTAATTTTTGGATAATTTGAAATTGCAAAGGAGTTAAGAAATGTTGCCCAAACAGTTGAGTAAAAATTCATCCAAATCTGTCTTGAATACCGAGTCATTACAACAGCTAGTAATCGAATTAAACGAACAAAATCAGGCAACTATTTCCGGTGGCTATGCCTTCCCCTGCGATGGGCCAGGTCGGGGTGGCACCTGTGGGGGTGGCTCCTGGGATCACCCTATTTACTTTTCATCTAGGTGAACTTGCTGTCAATTTTAAGGACAAACGCAGCATCAGTTTTTGTCGCTTTGATTAGAATCTCGATCCCCCCTAGCCCCCCTTAAAAAGGGGGGAAACTGAGCAATCCAAGTCTCTCTTTTTAAGTAAGCCAGTGGAGCCATCAAACATCAAAGTCCCCCTTAAAAAGGGGGATTTAGGGGGATCGAGGCTTGGATATAAAGCAGAGATCTATAATGACTAATAACTAATGACTAATGACCCCCCCATTTATTTTCTCCGCGCTGCAAAACCGGATGAATTCTTACCTCCTATTAGCCGCTGGGTAACGGTAGGTGGATTATTGCTATTGGGAACAATGGGAGGTGCGATCGCGCTAGCTGCGGTTAGTCAATATAATGTTACCGTCAGAACTGCCGCCACCGTCCGTCCTGCTGGCGAAATTCGCATTGTAGAAGCACAGACAGCAGGCACGATTCAAAGCATTCAAGTAAAAGAAAATCAGCCAGTTAAACAAGGTGATGCGATCGCATTGATCGACTCTTCCCAAGTTTTAACCAAAAAAAGTCAATTACAAGGAAATATCCAGCAAAATCAACGGCAACTGCTGCAAATCGCCGCTCAAATTAGCGCTACAGACGAGCGAATCGCCGCAGAAACTCTAGGAATGGAACGCGCGATCGCTTCTGCCCAAGCCGATTTAAGCCGCAATCAACGCGAATATCGAGAACGAAAGCTGACTACAATTGCCGAAGTCCAAGCAGCCGCAGCCAATTTAAAATTAGCGCAATTAGAATGGCAAAAAGCTGAAGCGGAATTGCAAAGAGAACAAGCTGCCTTACGCAGCGCAGAGGCGAATTTAAAGTCAGTAGAGGCGAATTTAAAGGCAGCTATTTCTAAGCGAAATCGCTATCAGCCCTTGCGCGAATCTGGTGCGATTTCCCTGGATTTAGTCGAGGAAACAGAATTAGCAGTAGAACAGCAAAAACAAGCCGTTGCAGCGCAAAAAGCAGCCGTTGAAACGCAAAAACAAGCGATTGAAAGCCAAAGTAAAACCGTTGAGAAACAACAAGAAGCGGTTGCAGTAGGAGCAGCTAAATTGAAAGTCGTTCAAGCTGCCCTTAATCCTAGCGATGCAACCGTTGCGATCGCTTTCTCCCGCATTGCCCAAGAAAAAGCAAAGGGCGAAGCAACTTTAGCAACATTAAAAAAAGAACGAGAAGCGCTAATCCAAAGTCGCCATGAAATCCAAAATCAAATTAACCGCGATCGCCAAGAACTCAAACAAATTGAAACCGAACTAACAAAAAGCGTCGTTCGTTCTCCCGTAGATGGCATCATTTTAAAATTGGATCTGCGAAATACCGGACAAACCGTAGGATCGGGAGCGAAAATTGCTCAAATTGCTCCCAGTCATGCTGCTATTGTTGTCAAAGCGCGCGTCAATGCTCAAGATATTGGTAAAATTGCTCTCGGTCAAAAATCTTTAATGCGGATTTCTGCCTATCCCTATCCCGACTACGGCGTGTTAGAAGGGAAAGTCAGCGCGATCGCTCCCGATGCCATTGCTTCTGGGAGCAATAATACACCCTACTATGAAGTGACAATTGAACCACAAAATACTTATTTAGTCAAGCGCGATCGCCAGTATTTTATCCAACCGGGAATGGAAGTGACGGCAGACATTGTTGCTAGACAAGAGACAGTTTTGACATTTGCGCTCAGAAAAGCAAGACTGTTAACAGATTTTTGACGTTAAGATATCATCCTGCTAGAACGTAAGTGAAAGTAAACTAGAAGATGATTTAAGCGATCGCTATGTCACATTTGTTTCCATCCCTACTCTTTAAGTCTCGCTTAGGTAGCTTAGCTGCGATCGGGGCAATATCATCAACCCTGATGCTAACTGCCTGTAACAAAGCCAGCAACACCCAGTCTACCCAAGTCCCCCCTTCAGTCCAAACTGCTTTTGCAGCCAAATATCCCGGTGTAACTCCCAGTTGGGAATCCCAACCTTATGGCTATGAAGCTATTTTCCAAAAAAATGGCATCGAGTACGAAGCGGAATTTTCCAAAGATGGAAGATGGTTAGAAACCGAATACCAAGTACCCGAAAATAGGTTTTCTGCTTTAGTAATCAATCGGGTAAAAAAAGAGTACCCCGGCTACAAAATTACAAAACGCGAGATTGAAGTAACGCCACGGGGCACTTTTTATGAAGTCGAAGTCGAAGGCGGCGGTAAGCAAATCGAACGCTATTACGATGAAAAGGGAAACCCCACCCGCAACTTGAACGAAGATGCTTGATAGACGTGGAGGAAAAATCGTCGGCAATGTTGCACAGACACGGCAATCATCAATTTTTCACTGGCATAAAATATTTCGGATGCCGTCTCCCTACCCACCAAACCTTCGCCATCATCTGCTCCATAGAACTTAGCTAAACTTACTTAAGTCTAACTATTCAACCAAGATTAAAGCTTGGAGGGTCTACTTCCCGCTTCTGCCAAGGAGGTCGGCCTCTTCTTGTCCACGGGCGTTAATTCCGCTCAAGCCGAGCGTACTCGGAAGATCAACAAAAAATTGAGGTTTTGCGAAAAAGGTTTCGCGGTTTTTGTGCCTTGGTTTTCGGCAACCCGTCTAACTTACCACAAAAATACCTGCTCGTTGCCAGGAGGTATGGTTAAGTTTAGTTAAGTTTTTGGCGATTTAATCATGCTCCTTCTTCACCAATTACCCATTACCCATTACCCATTACCCACTTGACAAATCACCCGTTTTGGTCATCCAACTGATCTCAGCATTGAGTATGATGCATGTATAGACAATACCGCCCCAGCAGGCGCTTAAACTCCTGCGGGATAGCCATAAACTTATCAGTAGAAAAAACTTGACTAATTCCATTTTTTGGTAAGATATTCCCCCTATTTGTTGGCGTTCCCGGAGGCTATGCATGAGTATTCAGTTTCATATTCAGCCTGATAGTGAAATTCCTGCCTCAACGCAGCTGTTTAATCAAATACGGTTTGCGATCGCATCCCGTCAATTTCCTCCGGGACACCGCCTCCCCAGCACTCGTCAGCTAGCAATGCAAACGGGACTGCACCGCAATACCATAAGTAAGGTATATCGTCAACTAGAAAAAATCGGGTTAGTCGAATCTCAAGCAGGTTCGGGTATTTACGTGCGCGCCCAAGGTAACGAAGGCGGCGCCAGACTCAAATCGCCGATTCTGGATCAATATCCCCAAGCCTACGAAATTGTGCTGCAAAGCTTGGATAAACTGCTGGCAGAAGGTTGTTCGCTCAATCAAGCGCGGGAGTTATTTTTAAGCGAAATAGATTGGCGCTTGCGCTGTAGTGCGCGGGTAGTGGTGACGGCTCCTACCCAAGACATCGGCGTGGGAGAATTGATGGTGCAAGAACTAGAACAAGCGCTTCGCATCCCCGTGCAGCTGGTGCCGTTAGAGAAACTGGGTAGCTTTCTGGAGCAAACCCAAGCCGGTACGGTAGTCACCAGTCGATATTTTATCGGAGAAGCAGAAGCGATCGCATCTCCCAAGTCCGTGCGCGTCATCCCTGTGGACATCTACGACTACAGCATGGAGATCCAGTTAGTCAGAAGTATGCCCAAAGATAGTTGCGTCGGTTTAGTCAGTCTTAGTTCTGGTATCCTGCGGGCATCGGAAGTCATTATCCACAGCTTGCGCGGCGAAGACTTGCTAATCATGACAGCGCAGTTACAGGATACCTATAAAATTCAGGCGATGGTTCGCAGCGCCCACACCATTATCAGCGATCAAGCTAGTTTCGGCACCGTCAAAACGATTGTCGCACAAGCAAGAGAAGATATTATCCGTCCTCCCAAGCTAATCTGTTGCGAAAATTACATCGGTATCAAGTCGATTAACCTACTCAAACGGGAACTTGGGTTAGCCTAACCAGAAAATTTTAGATTGTAGAGTGCAGATTTCAGATTAAGATGGGCAAAAGCCTCTAATATTTCGCCGAACTGGTTTTGATTGGTTCGTAGTAGCACTTCAGCGCTGAAGCGCTACTACGAACCCCTGAAAATCAAATTGCTGGACTACTAACGCAAGTCGCTAGTTATAAACAAGGGCGTGGCTAATTGCTAATAAAGGATTTTTACTAACATTAGCCATTAGCCGCTCTTCGAGAGATAACTAGCAACTTGAGTTACTAGCTAAATCCAGAAAACAAATCTAAAATCTCAAATCTAAAATCTTAAATTGCTATGCCTGTTGAAATGCAACCCTCCATTGGCTTAAAAGAAGCTATTGATCAGCGTCGAGCTGCCAGATCGTTTCGTCCAGATGTAATTCCAGAAGTAATTTTAGCAGAAATTCTGCGGTTGGGTATTCGCGCCCCCTCTGGTTACAATTTACAACCTTGGCGGTTTATTGTGCTGAGGGAACAAGAAAGTAAAGAAAAACTCAAAGCTTGTGCTTTCAATCAGCGACAAGTTGGGGAAGCGCCAGTGGTGTTGATTTGTTGTGGCGATCGCAGAGTTTCTAATCCAGAATACATCGAATCAGTCATCGAGTTAGGTAAAGATGCTGGTGCGATGAATGATGCCTATGCAGATGTGATGCGTCAGCAAATTCCAGGGTTATTTGAAAACAAACCCTGTTTTGATTCTCTTGAAGCTTGGACAAATCGTCATACCATGTTAGCTGTCGCTCATATTATGATTGTGGCGAAAAGTTTTGGTGTCGATAGTTGTCCGATGGAAGGATTTGTTAGCGCCCAGGTAAAGGAAGCTTTTAAGATTCCAGAAGAGGTGGATGTTTGCTGTTTGCTTTGTTTGGGTTATGCAGCACCACCTTTCAAGCAGTATGGCGGGCGTTTTAATGTCGAGCAGGTTTGTTTCGGCGAGAGTTACGGCGAATCGTTTGAATTGTAGGGGAATGAAAAATTAGAGATAGTGGGTTGGGAGCGGGTTTATATAGATTGTTTGTTACCAGGAGAATTTGTCTGTAAAACCCGCCCCTACAAAATATGAAATGTCTGGTAGCAAAGGTTGTATATAGTTTTTGATGCTGTAGGGGCGGGTAAAAAGA
>DNGG01000280.1:25320-30204 GCA_003486675.1 Cyanobacteria bacterium UBA11372 | reverse complement strand
TTGTCTCCCGGACTATATGTAAACTTTTGTTACTAATGCGTAAAACTACTGAAATTGAATCAGAGTAGTTTATTAAGGCATCAGCGCACCCTGTTAGCGATCGCTGTAACGGGTTGGTATCAAACTGTGAAATTCAGGAGGTAGTTCAATGACTTACTCAATCAATCTCAATAACTTCAAGAAGGTTGCAGCAGTAGCTACATTTCTAACAACAATGGTTTGTTTAGTTCCGGAGTCTGCTCAAGCTGTAAGACTCAGGTTTTCTGGCGCCCCAAATGATGATAAATCAACATTGGTTTTTATTCTAGATACCTCTATTTTGGATGCAGCAAACGATCCTAATATAGGAAGTTTTCCAGGAGCAATTCAAAATGCTAACTATAGTTGCACTACTGAAAATAGTATTTCTGTTTGGTGCGGTGGACAGCCCCAAATTTTGTTCAATCCTGGTAATCTTCAAGCTTCTCCAAGAGTTCCTTCAGATGGCGTTAATAATTATCAGAGTTTTTTTGGGTATAACGTTGGAGTGAAGTATGAGGCTAGGTTGGACAGCTCAAGTTCTTCAGATTTTTTTATTGAATTTGTCATCTTGGTTAAGACCAGTCACTTCGATATCATAAATTCTTTGTCAGATCTAAGCAGTGTATTTATTAATAATCCCTCTGACGTTTTTGTAGTAATTAGTCCTCTGAACTCTAAAAATGGAAATTTTACTCCTGCTGGTAATGGTAGTAGCTTTAAAGTCGTTCCCGAACCTGATGCGACAAGCAGCGTGTTGGTGGCTGGGGCTATAGGTGTATTGCTGCTAAAGCGCATTAGGCGCTCTAAAAAACTTACTCAAAGTAAACTGACTTTATCTGAATAGAAGACGGGATTGAATGTAAAACCTTCCTTTTAAGGAAGTCAGAATTCAGCAAAGGATTCTGACTTGTGGCTTTTAACTCTAAGCTAGGACGGCTACAAGTGGACTCGGTAAACTAGGAGGCTTCAGCTTATGCAACTATGTACTCTCCGATTCTCGTTTTTGAGCGGAAGTATTCTATTGTGGCTGTTGGCCTCCAATCCAACCCCAGCGCAAATCATCCCAGATAACACCCTCCCTGTAAATTCCACCGTTACACCCTCTGGCAACATCAGGGTGATTGAAGGAGGCAGTCAACGGGGTGACAATTTGTTCCATAGCTTTCGGGAGTTTTCGCTTTCTAGGGGAGACACTGCCTTTTTCAATAATGATTTGGCAGTTAGGAATCTGATCGCTCGGATAACAGGTGGGTCGCCTTCTAATATAGATGGCACCATTCGAGCAAACGGCACTGCCAATCTGTTTTTTATTAACCCCTATGGCATCATTTTTGGGCGCAATGCCAGTTTGCAGATTGGGGGGTCGTTTGTAGCAAGTACAGCCAACAGCCTGAAGTTTGCCGACGGCACAGAATTTAGTGCGACTGCTTCTCAAACCTCTCCTCTATTAACCGTAAGTGTTCCTATTGGTCTACAATTTGGCTCGAATCCGGGAGAAATTGTTAATCGCTCCCAAACAAGTATAAATGGTATGAATCCCCCCGTTGGGCTTCAAGTTAACAGTGGTAGGACTCTGGCGCTAGTGGGAGGTAATGTATCCCTGGAGAATGGCAATATGACAGCGGCAGGCGGAAGAATTGAGCTAGGTAGCGTTGCTGGAATAAATTTAGTCAAGCTGAGCCAAATCGGAACAGGCTATGCTCTAGACTATACAACCATTGAAAACTTTAGGGATATTCAGCTTTCCCAGGGCGCTATTGTCGATGCGAGTGGTGAAGGTGGCGGGGCTATCCAGATACAAGGAAGAAACATCACCCTCGCTGACGCTTCGCAAGTTTTTTCTAACACTCTAGGAGCAGGAACAGGGGGAATTCTGGCAATAAACGCTTCTGAGTCTGTGAAATTGAGTGGAGATGACACTAGCATTTCTACAGCTACTTTAAGCACTGGAACTGGTGGCACTTTGACGGTGGTCACTAGGAGTTTAACGCTCGAAAAGGGTGGAGTTATAGCAACCTTAACTGAGGGTGAAGGTCGAGCAGGGGATATGTTAGTGAGAGCCTCGGATTCTATACAAATTGTAGGCACAACGTCTGATAGGATGTCTCCCAGCGGTCTGGGTTCTCAAGTCTGTGCTATCTCAACTAACTGTGAAAGCATTACCGGCGGTGGTGGAAATATAACTATTGAAACAACACGATTGCTCGCCAAAGATGGAGGGCGTATAGATGCTTCTACGTTTGGGGCGGGTCAAGCAGGAAATGTCTTAGTGAGAGCCTCCGATATCTATCTGAATGGAGCGGTCGTTGTAATGAACCCAGATGCTCCGCAACCAATAATAATTACTAGCGGTATTTTTACCCAAGTTGGGCTGGAAGCCATACCTGACGCAGGTGAACAACAACGTGCAGGTAATCTTACCATTGAAACTAGACGGCTAATTGCCCAAGATGGCGCACAGATATCTACTGCTACCTTTGCTGGAGGCAATGGAGGAACTTTAACCATCAATGCAAAAGATGCTATTCAACTCAGTGGAGCTTCCCCAGCAGCAACTCTGACTGTTGGTAGAAGCGGCATTTTTGTTTCAGCTGAACCAGGCGCTACCGGCAATGTAGGAGCGTTAAATATTTCTACTCGACAGTTGACTGTTGAAAATGGGGCTGAAATATCAGCCAATAATTTCGGTACAGGCGAGCAGGGAACTGTGACCTTGAATGTCAGGCAGTTATTTATTCGCGACCGAGGAGAGGTTAGAGCTAACTCTTTTAGTTCTGGTAAAGCGGGAAATTTGATTGTAAATGCTGATGAGTTGATCGCGTTGGATAACTCTGGAATTCTTCGTGCTGATACCAAAGGAGGTGGAGGCAATATCGAACTCACTTCGCCCTCTCTAATCCTACGCCGAAACAGCAGCATCACCACCAACGCAGAGGGCAGCAATATCCCTGGCGGCAACATCACTCTCAACACCGATATTCTCGCGGCTTTGGAAAATAGCGATATCAGCGCTAATTCTGAAGAATTCCAAGGAGGTAATGTCACCATCAACGCTCAAGCGATTTTTGGCACGCAACGTAGCGATGCACTGACTTCAAAGAGTGACATTACCGCCACTGGGAGAACTCAAGCAGGCACGATAATCATCAACACACCGGATGTTGACCCCAGTTCCGGATTAATCGAATTGCCAGAGAATTTCGTCGATGCTTCCAGCATAATTGACCGTCGCTGTTCGCCTTCTAATCGCGCCAGTAGCTTCGTAGTTACGGGTAGCGGCGGCTTGCCTGCGAGTCCAATTGCCGTCCTGGGCGGTGACGCGATTGATGTCAATTGGGTTACTCTTCCTGAGCAGAACAGCAGGGGACTCCAGGAGCAGAGGAGCAAAAGAGCAGGGGATAATTTTATTGTTGGCGATCGCATTATAGAGGCGCAAGGATGGGTCACTGGCCCCAATGGCGAGGTAATTCTCACCGCCACTCCCCCCACCGCCACGCCACACAATTCTTGGCCTAGACCAATTGATTGTCCATAACATTTATACCGAGTGTTAACCTCGTGAGCTACAGCAAAAAAGAATTCAGTTGTATAGCGGCAGAATTAATTCTGCCGCTATACAATTAGATATGCTGTACTTAACGAGGTATCCTAGCGTGACTGTAGCTACCAAGATCCCCAAAGCCTACGCAGAAATCGTTGAATTTTTTGCCGCTGGAACCACTCCCCAAAGCATTATCGATTTTCAACTATCCGACGAAGGTAAAGAGTATCTAGAAGACCTGATTTATCGATATAAAACACCAGGAGAAGTTCTGACAAAGGAAGATAAAAAAGAATTAGAAAATTTTCTGGTAATAGAACATCTACTAATATTAATCAAAGCTCTCGCTCATAAATATGTTGTTTCTGAGTAATTGTTTTCATGTCTCGTTCTTTTCCCAGGAGAATCTCTCCTACTATAACACTCTTTTTGACCATATTATTAACCGGGGCGACATTGCCGACTTTCGCCCATATTATGGCGGAAAATTCCATCGTTGAAAGTGTATCCGATGCCCAAAAATTAGTTGATTTAGGCAGAAGTTTTTACGAAGCTCAACGATATGCGGAAGCGGCGGCAACATTACAACAAGCGATCGCCGATTTTAAAGCGAATCGGGATGGATTGAAAGAAGCGATCGCACAAAGCAATCTCTCTTTAGTTTATCAGCAACTCGGACAGTGGGATTTGGCAGAAAATGCGATCGCCCAAAGTCTCAATCTATTACAAACTGGCGTAAATCCAAGCCCCGCACAATCTCAAATTCTCGCCCAAGCTTTAGATGTGCGAGGGCGTCTATATTTGCTGCGGGGAAAAGCGGAAAACGCTCTCAATACCTGGCGACAAGCATCTAATATTTATGCCAGATTGGGGGATGAAACGGGAGTAATCCGTAACCGGATTAATCAAGCGCAAGCTTTACAAGCATTGGGACTTTATCATCAAGCGCAGAACATTTTAACCCAAGCGAATCAAAGTCTGCAAAAACAACCAGACTCGCCGCTGAAAGCGAAAGGATTGCGGAGTTTGGGGAATGTTTTTCGAGTCATTGGCGCTTTAAAACAATCCCAGGAAATCTTAGAGGAAAGTTTGGCAGTAGCAAAGCGATCGCAATCTCCCCAAGATATTAGCGCCGCCCTTCTCAGTTTAGGCAATACCGCCCGCGCCAAAGCAGATATTCCCACTGCTTTAAGATTGTATCAACAAGCAAGTGAGGCAGCAATTTCGGCGAGCGATCGCATCCAAGCTCAATTAAATCAGTTAAGTCTCTTAGTTGAAATGCATAGGAATAATGTAGGGGCGGGTTTGACCAATAACCTAAC
>DNGG01000280.1:23065-24999 GCA_003486675.1 Cyanobacteria bacterium UBA11372 | reverse complement strand
GTTTGACCAATAACCTAACAACTCCAACAGAAAATCTTAATAAACCCGCCCCCACAGGTGAGAATTACCAATTACCAATTACCAATTACCAATTACCCATTACCAATATAGAAGCTAACCTGAATAATCTGCCTCCGAGTCGGGCAGCAGTTTATGCCAGAATTAATTTAGCTCAAAGTCTAATTCGACTCAAACAACAAAATTATCCAAACGCTCGCTCAGAGTTGGAAATTGCTCAAGTTTTGGTGGCAGCAATTCAACAGGCGAAAAGTCTCCAAGATCAACAAGCAACCAGTTACGCACTCGGTATTATGGGCGAATTATACGAAGTCGCTCAACAGCGAGAAAATGCTCAAGAAGTTACCCAGCAAGCTTTATTTATCGCCCAAAAAATTGATGCCAAAGATATTGCTTATCGTTGGCAATGGCAAATGGGAAGGTTGCTGAAACAAGAAGGGAATATAAAAGGAGCGATCGCAGCTTACACCGAAGCGGTAAACAACCTCAAATCTATCCGCAGAGATTTATCTGCTGTCAATCCCGACGTGCAATTTAACTTTCGGGATGAAGTCGAACCCGTCTATCGGCAACTGGTTGATTTGCTATTGCAATCCGAACCGAGTCAAGAAAATCTGCTTCAAGCTCGCAATTTAATTGAATCTTTGCAATTAGCAGAATTAGAGAATTTTTTCCGGGCAAGTTGTTTGGATGCCAACCCAGAACTGATCGACAAAATTGTTGATAAAGAAGACAAAGCAGCAGCGGTTATCTATCCGATTATTTTAAGCGATCGCATAGAAGTCATCCTCAAATTACCCACTCAAGAAAAACTCCGCCATTACGTCGCCGACAAATCCGCAGTCGAAGTTGAAACACTCTTAGAGCAACTGCGTAAATCCCTTCTAGATGTAACTCAAACAACTCAAGTTAAACGGCAATCTCAACAATTATATGACTGGTTAATCCGACCCATTGAAGCCGAACTAGCCAACAGCAAAATCAAAACGTTGGCGTTCGTTTTAGATGGGTCGTTGCGGAATATTCCGATGGCAGTACTTTACGACAAACAACAGCAGAAATATTTAGTTGAAAAGTATGCGATCGCGGTAGCTCCAGGATTACAATTACTCCAACCAAAACCATTGCGATCGCAACCATTGCGCGCGCTGATGGGTGGAATAGCTGAAGGACGCGAAATCGAAGGTCGCAAGTTTCCTCCCTTGGGAAACGTCAGTCTTGAATTAGAGAGAATTCAGTCTGAAGTAACCAACAGTGAAGAACTTTTAAATCAAACATTTACAGTTTCCAACCTGCAAAACCAACTCAACTCAACTAACTTTTCTGTAGTTCACATCGCCACTCACGGCGAATTCAGTTCTAATCCAGAAGAAACCTTTATTCTGACTTGGAATCAACTCCTAAAAGCCAGAGATTTTGATAACTTACTGCGAGCGAGCAACAACCAAAATCTTTCTAACACAATTGAATTACTCGTCCTCAGCGCCTGCAAAACAGCTCAGGGAGACAAAAGAGCCGCATTAGGATTAGCTGGAATTGCCGTGCGTGCAGGCGCGCGCAGCACTCTAGCAACTTTATGGTCAGTGGACGATCAATATGCTACCGAATTGATAAGTCGCTTCTACCAAGAATTAAAGTCTGGAGCGAACAAAGCCGAAGCACTTCAACGCGCTCAATTAGCCGTTTTTGCCAATGAAAAACGACCCTATTTTTGGGCATCTTACGTATTAATTGGAAATTGGTTGTAATAAAAGAAAGGTTATGTAGAGTGCGTTAGCGATCGCGTAACGCACCAATAACATATTTAATATTCTTGCCATAATATCATGTCATATTATGTCCGTTGAATTGCCCATAAATAAAAAACCTCACCCCGTCGTTTTGTAGGGACACGGCATCATAGATATCTCGGACAA
>DNGG01000280.1:19259-22850 GCA_003486675.1 Cyanobacteria bacterium UBA11372 | reverse complement strand
CATCATAGATATCTCGGACAAACAGATAACGTTAATAATGCCGTGTCCCGGCTACTAATTATGGGTAATCCCATCCCAAACCTTATGTTGCCTGTTGCCCATTCCCTGTTCCCTTAACAGCTAATCAAAAACTATAACGCTGAACGATTGGTTCTTGAGCCAGGTCTTGCAAGTCAAGCTTTGTTAATATGTCAATCCATTCCTGAATTAACCTAGCATTGCTGCCATCGGTACGTCTGAGGTCAGCTAAATTAGTTAAGGCATCGTACCAAAAATTATTAGCAGCGTAAGCAATATACTCTCTTGGCTTTGCTGCTTTTAATTGACTCTCAAGTTCCGGAGTCAGCGCCACCCGTTCTATCCAAGCATCAACATAATAATAATCAGATGTTTGCTGCGGATCGCCACAATAAAGTTTGAAGTACCAATAATATTTCTTACCTGTTTCTAAAGCGTATTGTGAATTCTGAGGCAGGCTGATACTAATAATACCAGGCTTGTCAGGCAACGTCAGGAGCGTCCTATAAATATCTTCTCCTGCACTATCTTGCAACACAAACTCTCCAACGCGCATGTTCTCAGGTAACTCAGGAACGTAAACCCAAAAAGTTGGACGATTGGCAACTGTTGATGTCAAAAAAGATTTTGAGTCGGGTACCTTGTTGCCGTCCACTTCCTTCCAGGTTTCTTTACCAGGCACCAAAGCAGTCAGATATTTATTCAATTGTGGGCAACCATTACGGCTGGTTCCTCCTCGGCGACGACCTGTTGGTGCGCCATTGTCGGGAAATTGTGCCTCTGCCACCACAGAGTTGCTGACTGATGGAGTAAGCTGCGATCGCACCTGTAGAGTGCTACCGATCAAAGTAGCTAATGCTAGAGCGATCGCGCAACCCAGTCTCATTTCCTCAAAAACAAAATTCTTTCTAGCCATGATTCAGTCACGCCAGTAGGGTGCGTTAGCGATAGCGTAACGCACCATGAACCATATTTATATCGTGTCCGTTAGCATCGGTTGTTTATATTTGTAGGGGCGTTCGCTGCTCTAAAATACTTACCCAAACTTCATCAAACTTGGTCTGGTGATGTCTTCCCGTCTCATCCTGGGGAGTCGGCTCCTTCCAGTCTCCGGGCGTAAATTCCGGTCAAGCCAACCGTACTCGGTCTAATGGTGCATTCTCAAGATTGATAGATGCGTTTTCATCCCGGTCTTGAGAATGTCCACAACTTTGACAATTAAACACTCGGTCAGATAGCTTCATGTCCTGAATATGACCGCACCTGGAACAAGTTTTTGAGCTAGGGAACCATCGATCTACTAATTCAATTTTTGTTCCGTAGTGAGCCTGTTTGTAGACAAGCTGGCGACGTATTTCATCAAAACAATTGTTGCTAACAGCAGTGGCTAATTTGCGATTGGCAATCATGCCTGAAACGTTCAAGTCTTCTATCCTGATGTTGTAGGCTCTCCGACTTAGATCGGTGGTCATCTTTTGGGTAGTATCGTTGCGAATATTTGCCAGATGCCAATGCTGTTGTGCTAGCTTCACGTAATATCGTCGTGCTTTGCCTGAAGCTTTAATCAAGAGCTTTCTGTTGCCTAGAACCTTGTTACGATTACGCCACTGTAGTTTACCTAGCTTGATTTTCGCTTTTTTGGTGGTAATGGGCATCTCGTAACGGGTTCCGTCTGAAACTGTTGCTAAGCACTTCACACCCAAGTCCAACCCTACTCTTTGAATGGGGTGGATAGTTGGCGGTATCTTCTCAGCATCTAGGACAAAAGAAACGAACCATCTGTCAGCAACTCTCTTGACCGTAAAGGTCTGGGAACTGCAAATAAAATTGATTCGCTCCTTGAGTCGAAAGACTTTTAATCCAGGTAATTTAATGTGTTTACCAGCTGCGATGACTACACGATTTGTAAACGGCAATGCAGGTTTACCTTTGACTGGATAAACTCCTGATGTTTTATAAACCGTGAATGAATCACCTTTCTTTTTGGACTTTTTTTTGGGAAAACCGCACTGTCCTTTGCGCCATCTAGACAAGGCATCTTTCAAGTCAATGAAAGCCGATTGATACACTGTGGATGGATAATTCTTCATCCATGCATATTCCGGTTTTTGCATAGTAACTTGAGTAAACACTTTCTTGATAGCGTCAATGCGCTTGGCATCTGACGCCTTCACTCCTTCAAAATCCCAACTGGCAATGAGCAGGTCTAAGCCAAAGTTGTAGACCCAGCGCCGAAATCCAGCCAATCCACGCATCAAAGAGACTTCAACGTTATTCAGTTTCAGCTCTCGCGAGATTGCATACATGGCTAGATTTGTCTTAACTTGTTTACATAAGTAAGTATAGCTCAGCTTGAACAGGGATCTATCCCATCCACAATTTTCTTCACTTTTGCTTTGTACTTCCGCAGTCCGTACAACCGTGATGAAAAGCAATGAATGATAGAAAGCAAATCCTGAACCAATTCCTCGTGTGGTGAGAGTGTTTCTGCATTGGCAACCACAATGGAGCCGCCACTCCACTGAACAATCTGTTCAATTAACTCAAACCCAAAGCGACAAAGCCTATCCTTGTGTGCCACATATATCGTTTTGACCTCTCCCTGAATTGCCCACCGTACAATCTGCAAGAACTTTGGTCTTTTAAAGTTCAAGCCTCGGCCAATCTCTTGGATTGAATCGGTAATGGCAACCCCCTGAGACAGGCAAAACTGTTCCATTGCTCTGACCTGGCTCGCCAGATCGTCTTTTTGTCCACTAGACGACACGCGACAGTACACCACAACACGAGTGGCAGACTTCCTTGTTTTCAGGCTTCGAGCCACATTTAGGTGAGCTTCGGTGTAAATGCGTTGATTGCCCAATGTTCTTTCTGGAATTAGCTTCCTTTCCCTTTCCCAGCGTCTCAGGGTAGAGGGTGAAATCCCGACAAGCTCTCCAAACTCTGCGACTTTCCACATAAACTTGCTCACTGTAACTAATTATGAGCAAGTTTAGCAAGCTATTTGTCAATTAAGTCACGCTCTCTTCGTGCCGGAGGCATTAGCATTCGGGCGATAACTTCTGATAGAAATCCAAGGTTTTGTATCCGTTGGCGATAGCCTGCCGTCAGGCATATGCTTCGCCCTGCCGAGGTCTATATAAGTTGTTCCACATTTAGCTTGCATGTTTCGTTGGCTGAAGCCTTTGATTGGCTTGGCTGAATTTGGAAAATCAGATGTGGTTCAGCTTCAGGACTAAAGCTGCGTGTCACAATCGGTGGTTGGTGCGTGACGCTACAAGTCTCATTGCTACGTTCAAATATTCTCGCAGCGTCACGCACCCTACGGAAAAAATATGCCAGTTGCGTAAGTTCTGAGCTGATTAAGTTCTTGCACCATTATCAACATCCGCCTGTGAATCAACCATCCTGTTGGCGAATCAAAAAACCTAACCCAAAAGACCCCTTCCCTGCGAGGGAAGGGGGAGCAAGAGGTATGCTTTAAGCCCCTCCCCGAAGCGGGGAGGGGTTGGGGAGGGGTCATATGATGTCCGTTGAATTGCCCATAATAAAAAAACCTTACCCCGTTGTTGC
>DNGG01000280.1:13934-19050 GCA_003486675.1 Cyanobacteria bacterium UBA11372 | reverse complement strand
ACCCCGTTGTTGCGTAGGGACACGGCATCAGAGATATCGCGGACAAACAGATAACTTTGATCTTGCCGTGTCCCGGCTGCTAATTATGGGTAATCGACCGGACATGATATCAAACCCCACAGTTGGTTGACCAACAGTATCATCAATTCGCAGGCTAATAGCGAAAGCCTCCTCAAAGGACTAAATAACTTTCTGTTGCCTGTTGCCCATTCCCTGTTCCCTTAACAGCTAATCAAAAACTATAACGCTGAACGATCGGTTCTTGAGCCAGATCTTGCAATTCAAGCTCAGTTAATCGGTCAGTCCAATCCTGCATTAAACCAGCATTGCTGCCATCGGTACGTCTGAGGTCAGATAAATTACTTAAGGCATCGTACCAAAAATTATTAGCAGCATAAGCAATATACTCTCTTGGCTTTGCTGCTTTTAATTGACTCTCAAATGCCGGAGTCAGCGGCACCCGTTCTATCCAAGCATCAACAAAATAATAATCAGATGTTTGCTGCGGATCGCCACAATAAACTTTGAAGTACCAATGATACCTCTTACCTGTTTCTAAAGCGTATTGTGAATCCGGAGGCAGGCTGATACTAATAATACCAGGCTTGTCAGGCAACGTCAGAAATGTTTTATAAATATCTTCTCCTGCACTATTTTGCAACAAAAACTCTCCAGCGCGCATGTTCTCAGGTAACTCAGGAACGTAAACCCAAAAAGTTGGACGATTGGCAACTGTTGATGTCAAAAAAGATTCTGAGACGAGTAGAGGTTTGCCGTTAACTTGCTTCCAGGTTTCTTTACCAGGCACCAAAGCAGTCAGATCTTTATTCAATTTTGGGCAACCATTACGGCTGGTTCCTCCTCGGCGACGACCTGTTGGTGCGCCATCGTCGGGAAATTGTGCCTCTGCCACGACAGAGTTGCTGACTGATGGAGTAAGCTGCGATCGCACCTGTAGAGTGCTACCGATCAAAGTAGCTAATGCTAGAGCGATCGCGCAACCCAGTCTCATTTTCTCAAAAACAAAATTCTTTCTAGCCATGATTCCACATCCCAAGGTCTACTACGATGAACAAAATTGGAACTCCTTGTAGACCACCACACTAATACTACTTCAGTCGCTAACAAAGCCAACGCCGATGGAACAAAAGGCACCCATCCAGCTGCTGTAAAGATAACAAAACAAATCGTAAATAGCATTCCTAAACTAACAGTTCCGGCTAATCCAAGCATTAGCGGCTGTCGAATGCACAGTGCTAGCATTCCTCCCAATAATCCCCACCCCCATACCCAAAAAACTTCTACCCACTCAGGCCACCACCATAACAAAGGTCTACGATCTAAAACAGCACTGAGAATCTGACTCACCATCTGCGCTTGCACAAACACACCAGGAGTTAAAGTTTGATTCTGCGGCGCATTAAGGCTGAAGGGAGTTTTCCATTGATCGGCAGTAGTTGGCGCAATCACGCCAATAAAAACGATCCGATTCTTCACAGATTTCCTTAATTCAGGGTTAATGCGGTTATTCAGAATATCTCTCAGAGAAATCTGCGGGGCAATGTTTCTTAAAGAGCGTAAAGAACGATAATTAAGCAATATTTGATAACCCGCTGCATCCACTCGTTGATAGCCGCCCGATTGAGATTTTAATTTGTTAAAAACAACATTGCCGAGTTGCAACTCCCTTTGCTGCGTAATTTTTGGCTCAATACCTTGTGCCTTCAAATAATGAAGTGCTATCTGCAAATTCAAAGCATTATCTGCGGCACAAGGAGAGGTTAGAGGTGGCGTTAAATGCAACAAATGGCGACGAGCAACATCATCATCATCTGCCACAAAATCGCTAAAACCCAGACGTTCTTTTGGCACTTCAGGCGGTGGAGGATTGCCATCTGGTGCGCCATCTTCCGGTGCAGAAACTTTGCATGTAGCAAACAGGCGTTCGTCTTGCCGCAAGCGCTTCGCTAAATCTGGAAAATCTGGTTCTACAGAAAAATCGCGATAAATATCAATCCCGATAGTTCTTGGTTGATACTGTTCTAATTTTTTCAACAATTGCGCGAGTCCCTCATCCGATAGCGACCAGCGCATCTTCATTTTCTGGCGAATTTGATACTGAATATCCGCTTCATCAATTGTGACTATCAACAAACGCGGATCTTGGCTTTCAATCGAGCGCAACTGCATTAGACTATCGAAAGCCTGCAACTCCCATTTCTGAAGCATTCCTAAGTGTCGCACACCCATTACCAAGCCAGTTACCATTAAACTCGCTACCAGCAATTTGCCTTTCCATCCCCCCCAAGGCATTGGGGGGCAGGGGGGGATCGGTAACAAATCTTTCCAAGTTGGTGGCACTTCAGCGGGATTCTGAAAGATCGCAGGTAACCAACTCGCACAAGGACAAACTTCTTCTAGTCCGTGCAGCCTTTGCCTTGCTTCCCGTACCGCAGTATATAAAGATTCTCCACCCGAAAAAGCTGCTAGAAAATACTCCAAGAAAGCTTGAGCGATCGCATCTGGAACCGGCTCTCGCATTACAATCGTTTGCGGAATGTGCAAATCGAACAGTGCCTGCGCCAACCCCAAACCATCGCAGGAGTTGAAAATTGCCAGCTTCAAACCGCCAGCAATGGCATTTTTGAGCGCATGTTTCAACTCTGAAATTGTTAAACTCCTGGTTTGATTGATATAAATTCGTCCGCTTTCCCCATCTGAAAAGCTGGAACTATGACCCGCGAAAAACAGGATGTCCCAAGGCTTAGCCCAAAGTTGGTCATTCAGTTGCGATCGATCGGGTTCTACCAAAAATTTTACTTCCGCATCAGCTAATTTTTCTAAAACACTCCTATCCTGCTCAATATTAATACCTTTACTATCACCAAATATAGCTAAAATCCTGACTTTATCGCCTGGTTTTTTTGTCTGCCTTGTATTGGTTGATTTATACTCTGGCGCACACAATGCCACTTCTGCCTTGGGATAATCCTCAAAAAAGTTCCACAGATGCCAGGGTATTCGTCGCAACAGTTTATCATCGGTTTCAATAATTAATCTAATTTCCTCTGAATCATCTAATTTTGTTCGTAATCGCTCGTTAATGTTGCGAAACTGTCCCGAGTTTAGCCAAGCATTGATGCTATCTGAAAACTGCTGGCATAAATCGTTAAACCTTTCATAAGAAAACCCAGCCTCGTCAGGCACATCTTCAGGAAAATCTAGTAGTTCGAGACGCGGAAGCAAATCTAAACATTGATAAGAAGCCGCATATTGCAACTGCCAATCTTTGTAGAGTGAGGAAATTTCTGGTGCTGCTGGTAAACTCCCTTTAAACTTCATCGAGGGGGTGGAATTCGCCTGCCAAAGCTCAGCCGTAACGGCGGGAAAGCCGTTTTGCAAGTTACCATGTCCCAAGCTCAAGACTACTTTACTCATTCGCCTGTGACTACCAGCAGTCAGATGACAAAAGTATCCGTTGTTTTGAAGTTACCACTTAGAGCGCCACTTGTCATAAAGCCTTCATAATTTGTTTTCATTCCTCCAGATATCCAGAATAAACACCTACGATCCTTACTCAGCCTCAACAGCCAGAGTTTTACGCATTATTTACATAAATTAATATTTGGATTTTTGCATAAAACCCTGGGTGTTCATGCGGAGTTATAGACAGAAGGAGGACAGCCCCAAGACGAGCTTTCCGACATTTAGCCATGACGAGCCAACTCGCTTGACTCGAAAACCTAATTTTCTCAACTACCAATCCCGAACTTAACAAGGGTAAATTATCATGAATAAGCAATTCTACTCTGACAATACAAAGATCGATAAATTCCTGACTGAGGAACAATTTGAGGTAGTTGTTGAGGCCATTCTCAGCGGAAAGTATTCTTGGGCTTGTGTTTTAATCTTGCGCTTCGCTGGCTATAATCCTCTCCATTATATACCTTACCGCACTTACAACCGTATCGTAAAATCAACATATCAAAAGCCACAAAAGAATCAAAATCAACCCGATAGCCTTGCTCGGGTTAATTCAGCGGTTGTTACTAACAATGACAGAAAGTTATGTGCGATCGCAGATTTAGAGTATTTGGAAATAGCGAGCGATCGCGACTCCGAAATCAAAGGCGGTTATCGAGAACTGCCGTTAGATTTATCCCATTGGTATTATTTATCTGAATAAGTGGGTCAGTACTTTAAGACATTGCGAATGACTGAGCGTTCGCGCTTTCGGTTGGGAGGCATATCGCTCTCCTGCACGCAAGCACAATATAGGGGTGCGATCGCTCAACTTACCATGACATTTTTGCCAGTCCTGTATCTACAAATATAATTACTCTGCCTCAACAGCCGATGATTGCGCATTTATTTACAAAAATTAATATTTGGATTTTTGCATAAAACCCTGGGTGTTCATGCGGAGTGATAGACAGAAGGAGGAGATTGCCACGCGATCGCGCCAAGAGATGAGCTATCGTAAATTTAGCGATGACGAGCCAACTCGCTTGACTCAAAAACCTAATTTTATCAACTAGCAAACCCGAATTTAACAGGAGTCAACTTTCATGAATAAGCAACTCTCCTCTGACAATAGGCTCGATAAATTCCTGACTGACGAACAGTTCGAGCAAGTTACTGAAGCCATTCGCAACGAAAAGTATGCTTGGGCTTGTGTTTTAATCTTGCGCTTTGCTGGCTATAATCCTCTCCATTATATACCTTACCGCACTTACAAATGGATCGTAAAAGTCACAGAGCAAAAGCGCAAAACGAATCACAATAAACCCGATAGCATAGCTCGGGTTTATTCAGGAGTTTTTACTAACAATGACAGCAGCTACGAGCAGAATAATTTACGTGCGATCGCCGATTTAGAGTATTTGGAAATAGCGAGCGATCGCGACTCCGAAATCAATGGCGGCGATCAAAAACTGCCGTTAGATTTATCCCATTGGGTTTATTTATCTGAATAAGTGGGTCAGAACTTTAAGACATTGCGAATGACTGAGCGATTCGCTTGCGCGATAGCTTCGCTTCACGCGCAGCTAGCCCTTGGCATATCGCGCCCTTACACAAAAGAGGGATGTTGGGGTGCGATCGCTCAACTTACCAT
>DNGG01000280.1:5147-13748 GCA_003486675.1 Cyanobacteria bacterium UBA11372 | reverse complement strand
GGTGCGATCGCTCAACTTACCATCACAATTTTGCCAGGAGAGCGATCGCCGATGCCAGAGTATTTGGAAATAGCTAGCGATCGCGACTGCGAAATCAATGGCGGTTATCGAGAACTACCGTTAGATTTATCCCATTGGTATTATTTATCTGAATAAGTGGGTCAGTACTTTAAGACATTGCGAATGACTGTGCGATCGCATCCCTACACAAAAGAGGGGTGTTGGGGTGCGATCGCTCAACTTAGCATGACATTTTTGCCAGGAGAGCGATCGCCGATGCCAGAGTATTTGGAAATAGCTAGCGATCGCGACTCCGAAATCTATGGCGGTTATCGAGAACTACCGTTAGATTTATCCCATTGGTATTATTTATCTGAATAAGTAGGTCAGTACTTTAAAACATTGCGAATGACTGTGCGATCGCATCCCTACACAAATGAGGGGTGTTGGGGTGCGATCGCTTAACTTACCATGATAATTTTGTCAGCCCTGTATCTACAAATATAATTACTCTGCCTCAACAGCGGACAATTACGCATTTTTTACATAAATTAATATTTTTAATTTTGCATAAAACGCTGGTTTTTTCACCGGAGTAATAGATAGAAGGAGGGCAAAGAATGTTTAGCCTTCACTTCAAATAACAACCCGATCATTGCATTTTATTTTTGGAGGAAAAGCATCATGGCTACCTTAACACTCAAAAATCTTTATTGCATCGAGACTGAGGACATTGGAGCTGACGAACCTTACCTGCGTGTTAATGGTTCAAGAAAATGGAGCAGCAATAGTTTAAACACCGGTGAAGATGTCGATTTATTTGACAGGAACGGTAATCCACTAAAAATTACTTTCAGCGGGCAGGCTGTTATCAGCTTATATGATAGCGATGGTAACCATTGGTATGACCGTGATGATTTTCTAGGCAGTTGGACGGTTACAAATCAAGAAATTGGGAGAGGCGACCAACTAGCCTTCTTTAATCTAGATGGGGCTAACTATCAACTGGCATACGAAGTTACATTTTAACGGAGGTGATTGCACTATTAATGGGTTGATAGTAAGCTGTTGCTGATTCAACTTTATCGTTCCAATTTTATTGTTGATAGGAACCTCCATTCAAAGGATAATTTACTTGGCAAAGAGGTTCCTATTCAAATCACTATAGGTTATTTAATTTAGCTAATAATAGTTATAAATTATTTAACATTTTTTAACTGAAAACACTTAAGTATGAACAAACTTTTACAAGTGAGAAACCAAACAATCCCTACAGAGAAGATTATCTCTCTTCTAGCAAATTACCAAATGCTGCCTCAATTTTTGCGTGAGGTGATCGTCGATCAGGCTATTAGCTCCTTTACCTGCACGCCTGATGAGACAATCAGTGCCTGCCAGGAGTTTTATGAGAAATATCAAATCACTTCAGAGTCAGAGCGTCAGGAATTGCTAGAGCTTTATAAAATGACGCCGGAGGAACTAGAAGGTTTAGCCACGCGAGGGATCAGAATTGAGAAATTTAAACGAGCTACCTGGGAACGCAAACTGTACTCTTACTTCCTCAATCGCAAGTCATTGTTAGACAAGGCTATTTATTCTTTAATTCAGACTAAAGATGTAGGGATTGCCAACGAACTCTATTTCCGCATTAAGGAAGGAGAGCAGTCATTTTCTGAAGTAGCTCGAGAGTTTTCTCAAGAGTTGGGAGCGGAAACTGGCAGCTTGCTCGGCCCTATTGAACTGGGCAAAATCTCTTCAAGGCTGGCTAAGATGCTATATGTCAGTCGCACTGGTCAACTTTGGCCTCCCACTCGCGTAGGAGAATGGGTGGTTATTGTGCGACTAGAAAAACTGATCCCGGCTCAGCTGGACGAAGCCATGAGCCAGCAACTGCTTAATGAACTCTTCGAGCGCTGGCTACAAGAGCAGCTCGCTGAACTCGCTAATGGTGGATTGATATCACTCAATTGAAGAACTTGGACTATATTTCCGCTATGGAAGTGCGATCGCTCACAATTTGCCTCACAAATCCCTCAGATCTCCGAGGCTTTTGATATTGCCGTAAATCCCAGCCAATAGAGCGCGATCGCACATCCATACTCACTCCATCATACGTCTTGCAAAACTTGGCGATTAGAAACCCATAACCCGTTTTAACGGGTTTTAGCTTTAAGCCAGAAATTTATTTCTGCGCTTTTATTTCCGGGTACCGTAAGAAACCCGCTTTCTCAAACAATACCTTCGCCAATTTTGCCCTACTAATACTCAGTGGACGTAAGCCTTACAGGATCAAGGGTTCAGAAATTACCCCTATAAAACCCTGTTTGGGTTTTTGGGAAGGGATTTTTCAAAAGCCATCTCCAAGGTACTCTACGCAAAATCCCACCCAAGAGGGTGGGATTTTGGCGAAGGTATTGTCAAAAAAACCGGGTTTCTAGCTTTTTTCCATAAAACTTCTATATAACCATTTTTAAACGTGCCTGCATTCAGAATTCAAAAGTCTCGGTTACGCTAGCTTCACCTAAACTTACTTGGATATCAAAGCTTTCTCCTGAATCCCCCCGAAATGGTTTTAATTGAATGTAGTTATATTGACCTTGAGATTCTACTTCCGCGACGGTTTTTCCCGATGCAAGTAAACTTAGTTTCAAATTGGCTGGCAGAGTCTTTGTACCCACTGGATGCACTTGCACTAAAACGATCGCTTTCTGTTCGGCAATCGGTGTAATCGCCATCAGCAGTGCTACAGATTGACTTGGCAGTAGAACTGGAAATTCAATCAGTTTGGCTCCTTTAACAGTCTCCATATCGCTTCTGAAACTGGCTAAATTTGTGCTACTTCTAAAGGCTAGATTCGCTTGATTTGTGCTTAAAAGTGCTTCCAATGATTGCCAACCTGCTTCAAATATATTATCAAACCATTTGCTGAGTTGGATCGGTTGGCGAACTGGTGTTACTGCTTCTAGCAAGTTTGGAAGCGATCGCAACTCCCCAATCGCTAATTCACCGCTTTCTTGAACCGTTTTGCTAAATCCCAACAATGTCGCTTCTCGTAGCTTTTCGTCAATCTGTACGGCTACATAGCCAATTCTATCTGACAATACTTCCATCGGAATGCAAACAACCGAGTCTTGCGATCGCACAGCACGACATTCTAATTTGCCCAATCTAGGAATTTCCAAATCGGCAACATCCATCATTGTTTGCATTACTGGATTATAACTAAAACTGGCTGACCAATTTGTTTTAATTCCCATGCAATCGAGGTAAAAATCGACTGCATACACTGCCAAAGTATTGAGATAAACTTGTTTGGCTTTTTCAGGATTGGAATGGTAACCTTGAAACTCTTTTGCTCGCTGATGTGCTGACAAAGCCAGCGTAACTTTAAACGTCCAAGGTTCGAGATCGCTGTAGATGATTGATTGATTTCCTTTCATGGCTCTTCACTCTAAAAGACATTGCATTAACTGAGGGCGAAATTTTTCGCAGCTTCTTTGAAAGAAACTACTCAAGGTGGGAATTTTTACATCTAGTTCTTGGGCAATTTCTTTCCAGCTTTTTCCCTCAAATCTTTTTAAGGCGATCGCTCTAAAATTCGCATCTTTTCTATAGCCAATAAATTCTCTTTGAAATACTTTTCCAACGTCTTCTTCCAGACATTCTCGCACCATTTC
The DNA here is from genome assembly GCA_003486675.1 of Cyanobacteria bacterium UBA11372. GTDB lineage: Bacteria > Cyanobacteriota > Cyanobacteriia > Cyanobacteriales > Aerosakkonemataceae > Microseira. The sequence continues at coordinate 10,071 of DNGG01000280.1, read as the reverse complement.
AAACAATGACATTGGTGACTCTGGTGCGGCAATATCGAACGGATCGTCAGGCCAGGGTAACACATCGATATCCCGATTTCTAAATTCGCGATCGCACTCTATAAATACTCGTTCCAATCGAAAGTTGACCCAGTTCATAAACTTTTTTTCTCCCCTTTCGGGGTCGTAGTTGTCAATCTTTCGACAGACATAGATTAAAGTTTTATTCACTACTTCATCATAAAGCAAATTATAAAACTTGGGAGATAATCCAGGACGTTTTGGATGACAAAGTCTACCCGACAGCTTAATGGCTTCAAGCAGTTGCGTCAAAGCATGTTGCCTTAACTTAGAACTAGGCGGGTGTCTTTGAGCTTCTAGGGCGAGATTTTTTAGCAATTGACCATCCTCCAGGGCTTTTTTACCAGCTTGATCCCGCTGGATGTTAGCCCATTCTTTCACTGAGCCACATTTTGGTTTGTAATGGTCTAGTTCCTCATCAATTTGGTGCAAAAGCTGCTGTTTTACTTGCTCGTAAATCTCCTGATAAACACCAGCTAAAGCTTCACCCAGAGGCGGACGAGCAATTTTGCGCGATCGCAAGATTTCTTTCACTAGCTCCTCTAAGGCTAACTGCCGCTCTGGAGTTTGGCGAGCGTGCCCTTGCGCCTCTAGTACTAATTGTTCGAGTTGCTCATCCATAGTCTCAAAAGTAACACCAAGAGTGCAATTCATGGCTGGGTGCTAACGCTATTTACTTCCCTTGCTCTCGATAACCACCTGCCACAGGATATGTCTGGTAACCCCAAGGCGTCACATTAAGAGTGTCTGTTCATTGCGCTAATGCTCCTCAAACTGTGCTTCTACTTGTTACTCAGCCTGGACAGTTATAACTTTATCTAGTTTTTACAAAACTTAATATTTTGGGAGTTGGAGCGATCGCGTACTTTGCCTAGAAAGTCGCTTACTGAGTCAATAGCTATAAAAGTTTAAAATAATTTGTTGATTTCCAAAAATAGATGAATTGCGAATATAAACTGATAAATAACTCAAATTGCTAGTTACATCCCTTGGCAAAGAAACCCGGTTTCTCTGAAAAATCCTGCGTTTGACAGTGAGAAATATATGAATAAACCGGGTTTCTGGCTGGGTAATGGGTAATTGTCACTATGAAAGACTGCCAATGAATCCAATTACCAATTACCAATTACCAATTACCAATTGTAATTATTAATTGAGCATACTGCACCTTTATTTCCTATGAATCCAGACAAGCAAAAAGCAATACAAATTCAGGAAACAACCGGACTCAAACCGAAACATTTTGCCGATTTAATTAGAGCCTCGCAATTAATTTGCGATCCAGCGGCGGGAGTTTCTGGAATTGTGGTAGAAACCGAGTGGGAAGAGTTAGGTATTCCCTTGAGCGTCGCCGAAAATCTGAAAACCTTGGGGCAAAAGTATCGGTATTCATCTCCCCACGTGCCAATGGAAATTGTCTGGGAACAATTGACTGCAGAAAGTCGCCAGTGGTTAATTGAATATAAAAACCAATTGTGGCGGATAGAAGAAGCTTTTCCCGCCCTAGATGAAGATTAATCGCTAATAATCAATTAGCCATTAGCAATTAGCCGCCACGATCGTACCAGCGCCGAGTCTGGGGAAATGCGGCGCGATCGCAGCTGGCTTCTCTGGAGCTAGCATCGCGCCACCGCCGATCCCGATTGACTGAGTCGGCTGACTGAGCTGCTCCTGCAACGAAACTGCCATTGATACCAACCGCAAATCGTTCCATAGTTCAAGCCAACCAGGAATTTTGGGTTTACCGAAAATTTGGGTTTAAAGCCCCGTCCTTCCAGGACGGCTTTTTTTGACTCTCTATCCATGAGATAATTATTTATGTTAAAAACGACAACGTAAAATGCTGGTATTTGAGGCAAAACTTGAAGGCGAAAAACATCAGTACGAAAAGCTTGATGAAGCAATTCGTACTGCGCGTTTTGTCCGCAACTCTTGCCTCAGATACTGGATGGAAAACAAGGGAATTGGGCGATATGAACTGAGCGCTTATTGCAAAGTTCTCGCCAAGGAGTTCCCTTGGGCAAATAAGCTCAACTCTATGGCTCGTCAAGCTTCTGCCGAACGAGCTTGGTCTGCTATTGCTCGGTTTTACGACAACTGCAAAAAGAAAGCTAAAAAGAAAGGTTTTCCACGCTTTAAGAAACATCAAACACATGGTTCTGTTGAGTACAAAACCTGTGGCTGGAAGCTGTCGGAGGATAGAAGAACTATCGCTTTCACCGATGGATTCAAAGCTGGAAGTTTCAAGATGTGGGGAACCCGTGACCTGCATTTCTACCAGTTGGAGCAAGTTAAGCGAGTTCGAGTTGTTCGTCGTGCAGATGGGTACTACGTTCAGTTTTGCCTTGATGTTGAGCGAGTTGAAAAGAGAACGCCAACCCAGAAGAATATCGGGTTGGATGTTGGGTTGACCCACTTCTATACCGACTCGGATGGGCAAACTGTTGAGAATCCTCGACATCTGAGGAAGTCCGAAAAAGCCCTGAAGCGGTTGAGCAAGAGACTTTCTCGTACTCCCAAAGGCTCGAAAAATAGAGCTGCGGCTCGAAACCGCCTGATGAGAGCGCACCTCAAGGTAAGTAGACAGCGTAAAGATTTTGCCGTGAAGTTGGCAAGGTGCGTTATCCAGTCTAACGACTTGGTTGCCTATGAGGACTTGCAGGTGCGAAATATGGTGAAGAACAGGAGACTGGCGAAATCCATCTCTGATGCGGCGTGGTCGGCTTTCCGAGATTGGTTGGAATACTTTGGTAAGGTGTTTGGGGTGGTAACAGTTGCTGTTCCACCTCACTACACCAGCCAGAATTGTTCTAACTGTGGGGAAATTGTCAAGAAGTCGTTGAGTCAACGTACTCATAGATGTCCTCGTTGCGGTCACGTACAGGATAGAGACTGGAATGCGGCTATCAACATACTTGAGTTAGGACTCCGTACCGTGGGGCACACGGGAAGATTAAACGCCTCCGGAGACATCGACCTCTACTTGGGTGAGGAAACTCCTCCAAGCAAGCCGAGTCGTGGAAAGAGGAAGCCCAAACAGTGATGTTTGGAATCACCGTGGCTTCAGCCCGGTGAGGATGTCAAGCAGTCAAAATTACCGAAAATTTTGGGTTGAAAGCCCCGCACTTCAGGGCGGCTTTTATTTATTTGTGTTATAATCTTATCGTAAGCACAAACGATAATGATGATTATCTACGAAAGCAAACTAGAAGGAACAAAACACCAGTACGAGCAGCTAGACCAAGCTATTCGTACTGCTCGCTTTGTTCGTAACTCTATAATTCGTGCTTGGATGGATGGTCAAGTTAAAAGTCGTAACGATGCTTACACATACTGCAAAGTGCTTTCAGATCACCCCCTATTCCCTTGGGCTAATCAGTTAAACTCTCAAGCACGTCAAGCTCATGCCGAGCGCGCTTGGGCAGCTATCGAGCGGTTTTATCGCAACTGCAAAGCGAAAGTACCAGGAAAGAAGGGTTTTCCGAAGTTTAAGAAGTACCAAGTCAGAGATTCAGTAGAATATAAAGTTAGCGGTTGGAAACTCTCAGAGGATAGACACTACTTGACTTTTACGGATGGTTTTACGGCTGGTACTTTCAAGCTTTGGGGAAGTAGAAACCTTCACTACTGCCAACTGAAACAAATTAAACGAGTGAGAGTAGTGAGGCGGCACGACGGCTACTATGCACAGTTTTTAATCGACCACACCAGAGAGGAAAGCAAGGAATTAACAGGTAAACAAATAGGCTTGGACGTTGGTTTGAACCATTTTTATACCGATAGCTTTGGTGAGAAAATAGAGCATCCAAGATTTCTGAGAAAGGATGAACGCAAAATTAAACGTTTGCAGCGTCGCCTATCGAAAACTCAAAAAGGAAGCAACAATAGAGCTAAAGCTAGAAATAAATTAGGTAGAGCGCATCTTAAGGTGTCACGCAGACGTAACGACTGGGTATGTAAATTAGCTCAGCGCGTCATACAGTCTAACGACTTGGTAGCGATTGAAAATCTAAAAGTGCGTAACATGCTTAAAAACCACTGTCTAGCCAAATCAATATCCGATGCTGCCTGGTATCGCTTTCGCGAATGGCTAGAGTATTTTGGGATTATTTATGGTGTTCCAGTCATCGCCGTTAATCCGAGTTATACTTCTCAAAATTGCTCAAACTGTGGACACAAAGTAGTTAAAACCTTAAGCACTAGAACCCATAGGTGTCTAAACTGTGGCTATATCGCCGATCGGGACGAAAATGCAGCAATCAACATTCTTAAGTCTGGTTTAAGAGAATTGTCAACTACGGTGGGGCGCACCGAATGTCAAGTCTCCCGAGAGATTTCCCTCTGCTCCGATGTGGAAACACAACCGAGTAAGGCAACTCAACGAAAGAGAAAAGCTAAGAAGTGATTCTTAGAATCCCCACGCCTTTAGGCTGGGGAGAACGTCAATACAATTTAGTAAAATTAATATTAGCCCAACAAGGTGAAAACCCTGGAGAAAGCTGGTTGAGAATCCGATTGAACTGAGATTGGGCATTGGGGTAGAAGCAGAATTTTCTACAGTCTTCTTATCCCCAGTTCCTGCCAGTCATTACAAGTCCCTTAAAAAAAATTTGCGAGGCTGAAAACCCATGACCGAGATGAATATCAATGATGCAGTAGCTCATCCTTTGGCGAAATATCGCAATCATTTGGAATTCAATGGATATCAGGTAGAAGAAGAAGAAGAAGATCTGCTTCTATGCCGTCACCCAAGAAAAGCAAATATGATGCTTAAAAATATTCCAGACAGAGGAGTATTAATCATCATACCTTACGATTGCGAGCCAGATGTCGATAAAATAGAACTTTTGAAATATGCCAACGA
>DNGG01000280.1:2686-4931 GCA_003486675.1 Cyanobacteria bacterium UBA11372 | reverse complement strand
CTGAATGCAAATTTTATGTTTATCAAGGCATATATTGATGAAGAAAAAACTTTGTTTCTAGAAACTTTTTTTGACGGCGAATATGACCGGAAAAACTTTTCAACGCTGCTGGATAACATAGAATCCGATATGGAAGTTTTGGCGGAACACGAGCTAACGCAAGAGTATTTGCAGTAAGAAAAAAATCATCAGGTACGCCCACTAACTTTATAGCTGCCAGCGATCGCGCCAGATAAAACCCTAGGAGACAAGGAAGACAACGAAGATAGCTTCTTGTCTCCTACTTGTTGGAATAGGTATTATTATTAAAAGTCACATTAATATTATGAGTTTTTACTGAGGTGGGCGGTCTAGGCACTACGCTCTTCGGAGCAAAGAAACTATCACCTTTGTTTCTGTGTGGATCTCTAGTTGCCAAACCGACGATTTTTCATAGAAACCCGGAATATGCGCGTAAGTCATAAAAATTACAAAAATCAAAAAAGAGTAAAAATATGTATTGCATTTCTGCCCAAACTCCTCAATACTTGAGCGCAGGGCAAGATTCCTTTTGACTATGGTTAACACTGAAACAATAGACGTAACTCTAAAAGTCAATGGCGAGGTACGTGGTTTGAAGATCGAACCCCGCGTTACCTTGCTGGATGCGCTGCGGGAATATCTCGGTTTGACGGGTACGAAAAAAGGCTGCAACCAAGGTGCTTGCGGTGCCTGTACCGTACTCGTAGATGGTCGCAGAATTAACTCGTGCTTGACATTAGCGGCGATGAATGCAGGCAAGGAAATTACTACGATTGAGGGACTGGCAAAAGGTGATGAATTACACCCGATGCAAGCAGCATTTATCAAGCACGACGCCTTCCAGTGCGGTTATTGTACGCCCGGACAAATTTGCTCGGCGATCGCATTATTAACAGAAGGACATACCCAGTCGGATGAAGAGATTCGGGAATGGATGAGCGGCAATCTTTGTCGCTGCGGGGCTTACACTAATATCGTCGCTGCAATTCGGGAAGTAGCGCCAGGAGGTGAAAATGCGTCCGTTTAGTTTCGCTCGAGCCATAGAGGTAACGGGTGCGATCGCAACGGTGCAAACTAACCCAGAAGCCAAGTTTATCGCAGGCGGGACAACCTTGCTCGACTTGATGAAGCAAGATGTGGAAACCCCCACCCAATTGGTAGATGTTAATTCGCTGCCTTTTTCCCAAATTGAAAATATCTCGAATGGGGTGCGAATTGGAGCAATGGCAAGGATGAGCGATGTGGCGGAAAATTCAATTATTCGCGATCGCTTTGGGGCAATTTCCCAATCCCTCCTCCTCAGCGCTTCCCCCCAACTCCGCAACATGGCATCGATTGGCGGCAATTTAATGCAGCGCACCCGCTGCGGATATTTCCGCGATCCGGCATTTCCTTGTAACAAAAGAAACCCTGGTTCTGGCTGTCCGGCGATGGCGGGAGAACATCAAAAGCACGCTATTTTGGGAACGAGCGAGCAATGCGCCGCTACCCATCCATCGGATATGGCTGTGGCTTTGGTAGCATTAGATGCTGTGGTGTGGGTGCGAGGAGAGAAAGGCGATCGCCGGATTCCGATGACGGAATTTCACTTGTTACCGGGGAATACACCCGACAAAGAAACAGCATTAGAAGCGGGGGAATTGATTGTGGCGGTGGAAGTGCCGGATGCAATTTATGCGGCGCGATCGCATTATATGAAAATACGCGATCGCGCTTCCTATGAATTCGCTTTGGTTTCCGTTGCTGTTGGTTTAGAAAGCGAAAATGGCACAATCAAAGCAGCGCGAGTTGCTTTGGGAGGTGTGGGAACAAAACCTTGGCGCAGTTTTGAAGCAGAAAGCGTTTTGCAGGGGAAAGCTGCGACAAGGGATACTTTTAGGGAAGCAGCAGAAGCGGCTTTAGCAGGTGCGAAACCTTTGCCACATAATGGTTATAAGGTTGAATTGGCAAAACGCGCTTTAGTTAGGGCTTTGGAAAGTGTTTGAGGTAGGAAATGGGGTGGTTTTTATATCGAGTCCCTTCGTATCCGACTTGTACGGTTAATGGTGTTGTAGGGGCGGGTTTTACCAGTCCCGTTTCGTGGTAAGCGAATTATTTTGATAAACCCGCCCCCCGCGCGATGCCGATACAAGCGGTCATGATATTACTCTTTTCTCACCCGGAAAGTATCTAGTTAATGAACCGCCATAGACGCGCAGCGGCTTCCCGTAGGGTAGACGCCAAG
>DNGG01000280.1:0-2478 GCA_003486675.1 Cyanobacteria bacterium UBA11372 | reverse complement strand
CGTAGGGTAGACGCCAAGGACGCAGAGAGAAGAGAAGAGAAGAAATTGTTTTCTATAACCGAAAATCGATATGTCTCAAATTGGCAAACCTGTAAGTCGGGTAGATGGACGAGCAAAAGTTACGGGGGAAGCGCGTTATTCGGCGGAATTTCCTCTAGAAAATATGGCGCATGGGGTGTTTGTTACGAGTAGCATCGCGCGGGGAAGGATTAAGGAGATCGATACGGCAGCAGCTTACGCATCTCCAGGGGTTTTGGCTGTGTTGACGCACCTGAATATGCCTAAGTTGGCAAAAAAACCTAAGCTTGGTTTTGGGGCGATCCAAACTAGCCAAAGTTTTGCGCCGATGCAAGGAGAGGAAGTTTTTTACAGCGGACAGCAGATTGCTTTAGTTGTGGCGGATAGTTTGGAAAGGGCAACTTATGCGGCAAAATTGGTGCGTGTTAGTTATGAAGTAGAAAAACCCGTCACTGCTAAGGATTTGGATAAAGTTTACGAACCGGAAATGCTTTGGGGTGGCATGTTTCCCAATCGCATGGTGCGGGGGAATATTGAGCAAGGGTTAGGGGAAGCAGAGGTAGCGATCGCCCAAACTTATTCTATTGCTGGGAATCACCACAATCCGTTAGAACCTTCGGCGACTATTGCGGTTTGGTCGGGGGATAAACTTACTTTGTACGATGCGACGCAAGGAGTGTTTTTTACTCAATCAACTGTGGCGAATTTGTTGGGTATTCCGGTAGGAGATGTCAGGGTAATTAGTCAATATGTGGGGGGCGGTTTTGGTTGTAAAGGTAGCGTTTGGCCTCATACTTGGTTATGCGCGATCGCTGCCCGTCAAGTTAATCGTCCGGTTAAAGTCGCCCTGACTCGCGAGCAAATGTATACCTCGGTTGGATATCGGGAAGAACAGAAGATTCAAGTCACGATTGGGGCAACGCGAGAGGGTAAGCTGACTGGGATTAAGCATGTGAAAACTTCTCCCACTTCGCCTTTTGACGAATGGACAGAACCGAGTAGCGTTATTATGAATAGTCTCTACGCTTGCGATAATTTTGAGGCAAGTTACCGATTAATTAAAGCTAATGTCATGACTCCGACTTTTACTCGCGCACCGGGAGAAGTACCGGGGATGTATGCTTTAGAATCGGCAATGGATGAGTTAGCAGATAAGTTAGGAATCGATCCGATTGAATTGCGCCTGCGTAACTATACTGAAGTCGAACCCGCGACTGGACAACCTTATTCGAGTAAGTCGCTCAAACAATGTTATGCTCGCGGTGCCCAACTGATAGGATGGTCTTCGAGAAATCCAAAACCTGCTTCGATGCGCGAAGGTAATTGGTTAATTGGTTATGGGATGGCGAGTTCTGCTTTTCCAGTTTACCGTCCGGGAACGGTTCAATCTTCCCGCGCTACAATGCTTGCCGATGGTCGTGCAATCGTGCAATGCGGGGCGGCAGATATTGGCACGGGAACTTACACGATTTTGGCGCAAGTTGCTGCCGATGTTTTGGGAATTAGTTGCGATCGCATAAGCGTGGAAATTGGCGATAGCACCCTCCCCAATGTTACCTTTGCCGGGGGTTCTACAGGGGCAGGGGCGTGGAGTTCTGCCGTCCACGTCGCCGCAACTCAACTGCGGAACAAGTTAGTAGAATTGGCGCTATCCAATTCCGAATCATCGCTTTTTGGCGCAAACGTAGACGATATTGCCACAGAAAACGGTCGTCTATTCTTGAAGTCAGATAGTAATAAAGGAGAAAGCTACACTGCTTTATTATCTCGCCTGCAACAACCATCTGTAGAAGCTATCGGTACTTGGAAAGTTGGAGAAGGAACGGGAGTCGATGCGGGAGAAGCAACCCAAGAGAACCCCAGCAATAAATATGCGATGAAATCCTTTGGGGCGCACTTTGCCAAAGTAAAAGTAGACCCAGATTTTGGCATCGTGCGAATAGTTAAGTGCGTTGGCGTATTTGGTGCTGGACGCATCCTCAATGCCAAAACTGCCCGCAGTCAATTGATGGGCGGTATAGTTTGGGGCATCGGACAAGCGCTGTTAGAACATAGCCACATGGATTACAACTTTGGGCGCTATACCAACCCCAACTTGGCGGAATATATGATTCCCGTCAACGCCGATATTCCCGAAATCGAGATTGATTTTATCGATGAAGTTGACCCTCATATTAACGTTTTGGGAGTCAAAGGAATTGGGGAAATAGGCATGGTAGGTGCAGGGGCAGCAATTGCCAATGCCATCTTCCACGCCACAGGAAAGCGCGTCCGGGATTTACCAATTTCCCCCGATAAATTGTTGTAGCAAGTAAGTCTTACATCTCGCGCTTTTAGCCTTGAAATAAATTTCAGGCTGTAGAGACGTTACATGTAACGTCTCTACAGATCAAACCTTTTAAAACAGGTTGAATTGTTAGCTTCAGATACCGCCCACACCTCGTTCCCAGGCTCAGCCTG
>DNGG01000473.1 GCA_003486675.1 Cyanobacteria bacterium UBA11372 | reverse complement strand
CGATCGCATGTGTGAGCGATCGCCCGCGCCACGGGTAGCGCATCACCCGCATAACCCCCAATTGCCGCTCCAATGCCCGTAGGGACAATTAATACAACTGTGTAAGGACGCTTTAGCAATTGCAGATTTCAGATTTTAGATTTCAGATTTGGGATTGGTAACAATTGCTTCTACGGTTGCTTTTTGCTGTTTTTCATCGACATTGGTAACTGCCCAACGTAGGGGTTCCCCGCGTTTTTTCAATTCCGCTTCAATTTCTTGATTCAGTTTAGCGGGAGATTCGTTGAGGTCAATTTCTGCGGTAATGAAATGGGTGGTCATAATTTTAAGGTTGTCCAAATTGACGATTATAGACTTCTTCTTCTTTTTCCGTTTCAATTTTTAGCTCTGAACGGGGATAGGCGACGCATAGCAGGACATAGCCTTCTTTTTGAAGATCTGGACCTACACCCATACCATCAGTTTGATCTACTTTTCCACCATCATTAATAATTTGGGCGGCACAGGTGGTACAAACCCCTGCCTTGCAGGATCTTGGCAATTCTATCCCAGCGTCATCGGCAGCGTCCAGAATCTTTTTATTTTCTGGCACTTGTATAGTGTGGGTACTACCTTGGTGACGTATTTCGACGTTGTAAGTTTGGGTCATCGTATCTGCGATCTGCTTAATTCTATTAACGGGTCATTGGTAGAGATATCCAGTACCCGTCCAGGGATTATTTTACCGCTCTTTGGCAACTTATTAGATATTAATTTCGCGGGGAGGGGGGCGGATTCGTCTTGTTTGAGGGTGCAGCGACCCGTTGGCATATAATCTTTGTACAAGTCGATAAAAATTATTGTTAAGAAGAGGTACTATAAATTCTTCAGTTCCCCCCTTGGCAAGGGAGGTGAGGGGGGAGTCGATAAAAATTCTGGTTAACAAGGGGGACTTTAACTTTTTCTTTTCCCCCCTTGGCATTGGGGGTAAGGGGGGATCGGCTCTGTAGCATCAAGACGGGAAAACGATCTATTACCCTACCCGGTAGATAATACGATATCAAAATTTATATTTCTCTCCCCCATTACCAATTACCAATTACCAATTACCAATTACCAATTACCCATTACATTTGAGCCAAATGTTCTCGGATCAATTCGTGGGAGAAGCGAAAGCGATCGCCGACTTTTTGCAAAAACAATCTTTCAGTCGCTAAACCCAAAAATCGGGAATAATTCCAGGGAATATAACCATGGCGCCAAAGGATGAAACGAAGGACGAATCCTCCCATTCCGGCAATACCGCCCAAAGTTAACCCCGCTCCCAGGCGGTACGTGTTTTTTTGAGAATTAGTCTGTAACCATTGAGGGGAAATTTGCGACATAGCAAACTCTGCCTGCTTGCTTTCTTTCATTCTTTTCGCTAAAAAAATCAACCAAGGACGAGTTGCTTCGGGGCGGGGTTCTTTTCGATAGTACCGACTTTTAATTTTCCGCGTTAGCAGCCAACGAACGTAAGCATTTAACAAATATTTAAGACGTTCTTCCTTAGAAGGGAGGCGTTTCCAAGCGTGAATTAAAATTTCCTCGTAGGCTAAAGTCATCATGCATAAAAACAGGGGTGCTTTCGCCAATTCGATCAGGTTTGGATCCTCCTCGATAGCGTACCAAAGCTGGAGACTGCTAGCACCGACCAAATATTCTTTAATTTGTGCCTCAGTCAATGGTCGCAAATAGACTGCTCCCTGCAATCTTAAGCGAGTTTTGCAGCGCTTATACTCTTCTAGGGGAGTGCAAACAACCAGATGCTTGACGGGATTTTCTCCTACCAGCAGGCGATTAATCGCTTGCAAACATAATTCTCGCTGCCTGGGTTCGAGTTCGTCCAATCCATCGAGTAGGGGCAATAATTTTTGCTGCTGTATGAGTTGCTTGCCAATTTTATCCTGAATACCATATTTTGACTTCAGTTCAGCGACAATCCAATCAGCGAGGATCAGGTTTTTTTTCCAAGATAAAAGGTCAAATAAAACTGGAATCGGTTGTTCAGGGTCATTTTGGGCGCGATTTATCAAATCTTTGGCAAGTTCCAGCATAGTGGTAGTTTTTCCGCCTCCCACAGTTCCCAAAATCAGTAACTTGCCGTCTGTCTCGTCAAAAACATTGGTAACGCTTTTGTTTAAAGGTAAGCGAAAATTGGGACGATTGCCGATTTTAACTTCATAATCACAAAGTCTCGGCATTCGTTCCGGTGGCTTTTCTTTACGCAAATCGATCGCTACCGCATTGTGCAATGACTGTTCTAGCCTTTGGTTAACCTCACGCTTGACAGCTTCTAGCAACTTAGTAACTAGATGGCGATTAATTTTGGTAGACATAAGCTGCTTCCGCTTCGGGTGAAAGTTCCCCTCCAAATAACTAAGAATAGCACTCGCTTCGATCAAATCTTCTCCAGCTTTTGGCTGTATTGCTGGAATTACGGCAATTGTAGCCGTAGGTTTGGGCATTTGGGGCAATGGCTACACCAATGCGTCAGCACCCCGCTAACCTTGTGGAGAGCATGGGGGCGCATTAGGGGGGTAGGGACACGGCATTAGTCAGTTTTGTCCTTCAGGGCAAAGTTGTTTGAATGCCGTGTTTTTAGGATTGTGAAGCTTGCTTGACACAAAGAGTTTGTTATGGTAATTGCAATTAGGAAGGTTACTTGATAAAAAGAACAAATGCATAGTATGCATGGGAAGCGATCGCGCTTTAACCCAAATGGTAGAGGACAAAAAACCGATCTTAGCTCAAAATCTTTCAGCAATTCCTTTGTAATTAAAGATGACCCAGACTGCACTAGACAAATTTTGGGAGTTAGTATGGGGAGCGATCGCTCTCGACACATCTGCCTTTGAGCAGATTCAAGTCCTCCCCTTTGGAACGATAACTGCACTGTTAATTGCCTTCATCGCGGGATTTTCCCAAGCGATAGGGCAAGGGATTGTTTTATTTATTAACCGCGTCAAACCGATTCGGTTTATCCTCAGTTTAATCATTGCGGCGCTGTTATTTGCCTTTAGCTACATTTTTTGGGTACTCAGTACTTGGGTGGCGAGTATAATTCTGTTTGCGATCTATCCTTCTCTAACAGCATTTACGGCAGTTGCAAGCGTTTTGGGACTTGCTTATGCACCGCAAATCTTGAGTTTTTTCGTCGCGCTACCTTACCTGGGCGTGCCGATTTCGGTAATACTATCGGTGTGGAGTTTTTTAGCATTTTTAACTGGATTAAAGGTGGCATTAGGTTTAGGAACGTGGCAAACATTTTGGTGTAGCGTATTGGGGTGGGCGGTGTTTCAAATATCCCAGCGCACCATCGGGCGTCCGTTGATAACTCTCGGTCATTGGTTAGAAACTACAGCCGCCGGAGTTAATTTAGTCACTAACCTCAAAGCTTTAGAGGAAATCGTGCAAACCGGATTGCAACGTAGAATAGCTACTACCAGAGTACGTCAACGGGGAGGTAGACGTTGAATAAACGATTCAAATTTGTGTTACTGGGTGCAATCGTCTGCACATCTGTTGTTGTTTTCCCCCAGTTACAACCACTATATTTGGCGGGATATGCAGTTTTAGGATATAGTTTCGATCTGGTAATTAACCTGCTGTTTATTAGTGCTATATCAATTATTTTTGCCGCGTTTCTCTCGCCCCTGGAAGCACTCGGATGGTGGGCGGGATGGTACGGCGATCAAGTCGATACCAACCTCGATCCGGGTACTTTAGAAGAACCTCTCCCGCCTGAAACAAAGGTCGTTCGTTATGTTATCTACCTCGATGGAATTGCTCAAGCTGAATCCAGATATTTCCCAGATGTAGAACAATTTCTCGATGAATTAGCCGCCCGCTTACCCGATGATATCCTAATTATTCGCGGGTTAATGCCTTATTCTCCCATGAATCGGCCTTTGACAAAAGACCGATTATTATCATTTTTTTGGCGCTTAGCAGATAGACTGCAAATGTCTACATCTGTCGGTATTTTCGGCGCTTTAATTGGCTGTACGATTAATATTCGCAATACTTTAGTTGTCACGGTTTCTGCCGACCAACGCTACGGCCCGATCTACAATCAAGGAACCGCACAGGTGATGTATAACAGCTTGATTACTCACGGCTACGAACCTGAAAGCGGCATACCAATAACTTTAATTGGTTACAGCGGTGGCGGACAAATTGCCATGGGTGCAGCGCCTTATTTACGCCAAGCTTTGGATGCACCGATTGAGATAATTTCTATATCTGGCGTGCTGAGCGGTAATACAAATGCTTTGCAATTAGAACACCTCTATCACCTCGTCGGCGATAAAGATTTTGTCGAAAGGGAAGGGCCAGTTTTGTTTCCCAAGCGCTGGGGAATTTTCTTTTTATCCTACTGGAATCGCGCCAAACGTCGGGGTAAAATTAGCATCATTTCCCTGGGGCCTGTGGGTCACAACGGCGCTGGGGGGCCGTTTGATGCGAATCGATTTTTACCCGATGGTACTACTAGCTTTTTACAGCAAACGGTTGATATCGTTGAGGGAATTATTTTAGATAAATTCCCCTTCGCTCAAAAGAATCCTAGAAGGAAACCCAGCAATTACGAGCGGTATTGGGAAGCGCCGTTTAATCAACCGAGTTATTATCCGATTAGACCTCTGCAAAAAATAAGCTCAAAGACAGGCGAGACGCCTATCCCACAAGAGATGCCTATCCCACAAGAGTTATTGCAGAACTCTATTGCTCAATCTGTTGACTGGGAAAATTATCGCGCGATCGCACCCTGGATCGGTCGTTTAATTTTACCCAAACTAGAGGAACGCCGCCAAGTAAAAGGAGTATTATTTGAAGTCCATCACGCTCCCGTTGAATATCAACATTTAGTTGGACAAATTGTTAATTTGCGCTGGAGCGATGCCCCATCTGTGCAAGTTTACGTCCGCCGCGTGACTAAAAGCGTCCACTTTTCTGAAGAAACAGAATATAGCATCAGCCAAGGTTATATTCATCCAGAACGACTGAATCATTGGCAACAAGTCGATCCGTTGGAGTCACTAGCAGGCGCAAGACCTAACGATGATGTTATTGTCAAGTTGCCCGAAATCGTTGCTATTGTGGAAAGGACAGATAGGAAACGCGGTTCTTTAATTATATCAAAAGAACCCGTGCAAATTACCGGGCGTTATTATGCATTGGTGAAGATTTTACACCCGATGTCAGATGGGTCAGATTTCTTTCGAGTGGTTCATTTTAATCGCCAATCGAAACAATTTGATGGATTGGAAGACAGGGTGCGAATTCCGGAAGTTATCCCCGATATCAATGGCGTTTTCCCTTCTACAAATCGCGATATTGAAAAGTCGCCGGTAAACGAAACAGGCTGGTATATTTATGGATCAAAGGATAGAAACGGAGTGTTTGTCGTGCAAGCGATCGCACCCCGCAGGTTATTGCGATTGCAACCCGATGAGATAATCTTCGGCAAAAAAGCGGCGCTGAATTACCTAAAAAAAGAATCTTGGCAGGTAGAAGGACAAAAAGGCAAAGTATCATCGGTGCTTTTAAGCCCAAAACATCAAGAAATCCAGGCAGCGATCGCAGAATGGCAAGAAGGCGATCGCGCGTTACTGATTCACGTCTACGGCGGGATTGGCGGTAAAAAACGGGAACCAGCGGCTAAAACTCCCATATTCTTCGGTCATTTTGCCTATGGAATTGCGCGGGTAGTGCGCGAACCAATAGCAGATGAATTATGCTTTGATATCGAATATTGTCAGGTTTATACCCACAACATCGATGGCATAATTGCAGGGCACAACGCATGGTGTCGTTTTTTAGGCGATCGCCAGTGGGGATGGTTAGGAACGCGCCCGGTTTCAGATATCATCATTAAACTGGATGCAATAACTGAAACCTACGATATCCAGGGATTAAAACGCTCTCCCTTACTTACCCTAATCTATTATTTAGAAATCGCAATGGCGCGCTACCGAATTGGAGATGGAACGGGCGGAACTTATGTAGGTCCTGCTAATAACTGTTCCCAAGATTCCAATCAAGCTTTATATGCCGCGATCAGAAACATAGAAAATGCGATCGCCGCCAATCCCAATTTATCAGAATGGCTCAGCAACAACCCCGAACAGGCTCAGCGTTTTGAACAGTTAGCAAAACTAGGAAATTCTATTAATCGCAGATTGCTACCTTTTGGCACTGCTCGTGCTGACTGGCAAAATAATCTTGAAATGTTGGGAATTAGTATAGAAGACAATCCGATTGCAGCGCTTTTAAGGGGTTTATTGAGTTGGCGAACGATGTTACCCCGTTTAGCTAGCGAGACGATTGCTAAGCGATTTCTGTTGCAGGATGCGTCGATTTGGGTACTTCGCACCAATCAAGTGGGAGGATACGATCCTGATATTGAACCAATTGCGCCTACAGAAATTGGTTGGTAAGCCAAAATGCGACACCCTTAAGGGTGTCGCTATACAAACTTTGGCTGCCTACGCAGCCTGTAAGAATTTAAGCCTGCTACGCCTTGCTTCGTTTGTGAGCCATCTGGCTTTAGCCTGGGGGATTTTGGCGTTTCAGAAAATTGGCGCAGGTATTGTTGAAGAAACCGGGTTTATGGAGCTGTAGGTTGCGTTGAGGTACGAAACCCAACGCAACTCGGGTAGCTGTTGGGTGCTGTTGGGTGCTGTTGGGTTTCGCTCCCCCAAGGGTCCAACCTACATAGGGTAGCGCGAGCAGTCAATAGTACCCAGAAATATACTGAGAAATAAACTAGGCGATCGCGCTTCCCAAACACCTAGCCTGCTATTTACGTAAAAATACTTATTTTATTTGTGAATTTACAGTGAAAATATGGTAAAGATTTAGTAAATTTACAATCCACTTTGAATCAACATGGTAAGTTTACTGAAGTAGCTTGATAAATTAGAAAAAATTTAAATGTCAGGGTCGATGAAAATACATAAATTAAGTAGAGCGCAGGATAACTATCAGCGCATTCGGCTGAAAGAATAGTTATAGCGCATTTCGATATCGAATATTTTCCCCGTTGTAGGGGCTGGTTTTACCAATAATCTTTACTACCAACAGATAACTAAAATCAACCCGCCTCGACCGATACGAGAACGAAGCAACCGGACATGATACGAGTTATTCGCAACAGAAATACGCATAACTCATAGGGTAAAATCCCGTTCGCACCTATTCGCTGTCACCGCCCGCATTCTTTTTTATAAAGCACTCAAATTGGTAAGGAGAAATTATGAAAATACTCAATACTTGCAAAGTCGGTATGGCGCTGACTGCCGCTGCATTCTTGGGACTAGCTACCTCCCAAAGAGCAGATGCTATCAGTTTTTCTCTCACCGACCTGGGTACCCTGGGGGGTAACTCTACTTATGCCAGAGACATCAACAACTTAGGTCAGGTGGTTGGTAACTCAAGCACTGCTGATGGGCAATCTCGCGCCTTCTTGTGGGACAAGAACAGCGGCATGACTAACCTGGGTACCCTCCCCAGTAAAGATAACTATTGCTCAGGCAACAGCTACAACCCTTGCTATAGCTCCAGCTCTAGTGATGCCTATGCCATCAACGACTTAGGTCAGGTGATTGGTACTTCTGCAACCGAGTACAGGGGGGGGTACGCTGCGTGGCTGTTTGAGCTGTACAATGCGAGCTATGAGCAACACAGCTTCTTCTGGGACAACAGCAGCGGCATGATTAGCCTCGTTCCAACGGGGGGTTACTATAACTATACTCCTGTCATAGGCATCAACAACTTAGGTCAGGTAATTGGTACGGGATACGAATTTGGGAGCCGGTATTTCTTCTTCTGGGAAAAGAACACCAGCATAATTAGGCTACAGTGGAATTGCTATTACTTAGGCTGTAATTCTGCAAATGCCATCAACAACTCAGGTCAGGTGGTTGGTAGCATATTGCGCACAGAGTCTGGTACTCTTAGGCCATATCCCTTTTTGTGGGAAAAGAACACCGGCATGGTTTACCTGGGTACTCTGGGGGTTAACTATGGCTCTGCAAATGCCATCAACGATTTAGGTCAGGTGGTTGGTTCCTCAACCACCGCAGATGGGCAAAATCGCGCCTTCTTGTGGGAAAAGAACAGCGGCATGATTAACCTGGGTACGCTGGGGGGTTACTATGATAGCTATGGCTACCCAATTGACTATAGTTCTGCCACAGCCATCAACGACTATGGTCAGGTGGTTGGTTCCTCAACCACCGCAGATGGGCAAAATCGCGCCTTCTTCTGGGACAACAGCAACGGCATGATTGACCTGGGTAGTCTGGGGGGTAACTCTAGCGATGCCAAAGCCATCAACAACTTAGGTCAGGTGATTGGTTACTCAACCACCGCTAATGGGCAAAATCGCCCCTTCTTCTGGGACAAGAGCAGCGGCATGAGTGACCTCAACGACTTGGTTTCCCCTGCTGGCTGGATAATAAACACTATAGCAGGCATCAATAATGCGGGGCAAATCGTGGGCAATGGTTTGTACAATGGTCAATACCGTGCCTTCGTCTTAACGCCCAATACTTCTAAATCTGTTCCCGAACCTTCTTCGGCACTGGCATTCTTGGCGTTGGGTGCTGTGGGTGCTGGTTCATTGGCGAAACGCCAGCGGCAACAACAGGAAGCTTCTAGCCGCAATTGAGCAATATAGAAATTACGCAACAAGAGGTCATCACCTTAGTTTATTCGTAAATTTTTCATAGAAACAAAGGTGATTGGCGTAATATCATGTCCGTTGAATTGCCCATAATAAAACAACCTCACAAAGTCGTTGCGTAGGGACATGGCATCATAGATTTATCGGACAAACAGTGGACGTTCATCTTGCCGTGTCCCGGCTGAT
>DNGG01000219.1 GCA_003486675.1 Cyanobacteria bacterium UBA11372 | reverse complement strand
GTAGAAGCTGGGAAAATTGACCCAGAAGAAACTACAGTGGTATACATCACCGGCAACGGTTTGAAAACTCAGGAAGCCGTACAAGGTTACATCGGCGAACCCCTGACCATCGAACCGAAGCTAGATAGTTTCGAGCGAGCTTTGGAACGCGCTCAAACCCTCGAACGCCTCGAATGGCAACAAGTTCTCGTTTAAGAGGTAATGGGTAATCGGTAATAGGTAATAGAAGGAAAATCTCCTCAATTACCAATTACCAATTACCAATTACCAATTACCAATTACCAATTACCTATGTCTGTAAAAGTTTTAGTCCCCACCCCACTGCAAAAATTTACCAACGACCAAGCAACCTTAGAATGTAGCGCTAGCAACATTGGTGAACTGATAGAGTCTTTAGAGCAAAGCTGTCCTGGTATTAAATCTCGTCTGTGCGACGAAGAAGGAAAGCCGAGAAGATTTTTGAACTTCTACGTCAACAGCGAAGACATCCGCTTCTTAGAAGGAACCGAGACACCGCTTAAAGATGGCGATGAAGTTAGCATCGTTCCAGCCGTTGCAGGTGGCTGAAGATTTGACCGAATTTTGGAATTTAGATCGCACTTCGTACAACAGACGGTTAAAAGCCTTGGCATCACCACCAAAAGCTTTTGACCGTCTTCTGCATAAAGGTATTCCTGCCAAGCGAATAGTGATATGATGTTCGTTGAATTTCCCATAATCAAAAAACCTCACCCCGTCGTTGCGTAGGGACACGGCATGATAGATATCTCGGACAAACAGATAACGTTAATAATGCCGTGCCGCGGCTGCCGATTATGGGTAATCGACCGGACATGATATGAGAAGGAATTAACAGCATAGTTATCGGAGAGCAGTATTAAGCACATATGCTCTCACCACGTTAGGTGGTGAAGAGAGCTGCTCAGCTTGTCTGTCAAACTGCTCTCTTGCTTGGTCAATACTGATTTTTGGCGCTTTTCCCTTTCTTGAATCCTTATCATCCCACTGATTACAGTTAAACCAACCAACTAGGTAAAGACCATATTTTGAAGAATTATCTTGCAAATAACGCTCAACAAGCTGTTCCTTCATCGCACTGTTGAGATCTGAATGCCAACAACCCTTCACTTCAATGATGACAGTTATGCAATCGTATAACTCTCCATTTTGCTTTTTCACAACAGCATCCACATGAATATCTGTTCGCTCTCCAGGTGAGCCTCCATAGTTACGCCTCAGTTCTACTTCTCTGTTAGCGACAATACCTCGTGACTTTACATCTCTATCAAGGAAACGCTTCACGTAGTCCGAAAAGGCATTCTCATCAACGGGTTTGAACTTATTGTCGCCAACTTTATCCCATAAATCTCTAACAGCAGGAGTTTCCCCTTGAAGTTCCAGTTCAAGACGTTTTAGAGATTCAAGCAATACATTGAGAAGTTGGTGACCATCTTGAACAAGACGTTTATCTTGATTACTTGCAATTTGAAGAATTTCTTCTGGGTGAGGAGATTTCCAAGTTTTACGACGCGCTAAAATCTCGGCTTCCAGTAACCTCTGTTGTAATTTTTCTTTATGTTCGGGAAGCTCATAGATCATCTTTTGCAGAGCTTCACAAGCCTCTGGAGTTCCCCGCTGTTGAAGGCGGTACGGAATTAAGTTTTTCCAATTCCTGGCATCAGCAGTTTCATCCCTCTTTGTGAAGCGAGGTGTTACACCACGGAGTTCCTTCGATTCGTGTTCGCGCTCTTCAATATCCGGGTAATGTTGGGCCAGAAAAATATATAAATCGGCTAGATATTCTTCTTTAAGCTGCTGTTCAATTTGACCTTGCTGCTGGGTAACTTGGAACGCTACTGACTCTAATACTTCCCGACCAAATTCAGAATCTTGTTGTATGGCAGACCATATGGTTGACCAATTAGAGTTATCAGCGTGAAGTACAAGCATACGGGCAGCTACAACTGCTTTAGCTCTTGCCTCTCCATGTTTGGGTATTGGCGTGGAAACAAAGGACAAAGCGAAGGTTTTAGCTTCATCAATTTCGTGACTGGAGAAATCTGCCAATAAAATTTCCAGCATTCCAGCGTTCAAATCTTCATCTTTGACTTTCCTGAGTATTGGTTTTACTATAGGTTCATTCAGTAAATTTTTAGTACAACGATAAACATCATTACTATAACCAGTCCGGGGTTGATAATTCATTCTAGTCATTAAAACTATTAGCGTTTCAATGAATTGAACGGGATTACTATGGTATGCTATAATTGTTATTTTTTGACAAAATTCATCTTTTTCGGCTCTATCTTGAAGACAAAAGCTTGTATATTTAATAATAACTGGTATCCACTTGCTCCATATATAATTAGGAATAGTCGGGATAAATTCTGGCTCCTGCTTCAATAGCAGATACAGTGCTTGATAACCAGCAAAAGCATCAATGGAAAAATTATCTATATCTAGCAATGTGTTAGTTTCTAGCTGTACGGCTTCAAGATAAACTTTTGCTGTTTTGGTAATCCTTTTTTTTGGATCTGCTTCTGCCTCTTGCCAACCTGGGAGTTGAGTTAAATCTGGTTCATCAGAAAAGTGGCAGTGAGTACTTGTGGGAATGAGTGTCATTGCCATACATACCTGCCACCATAGTTGAGGCTGCCCTGCTTCAATTATTTCTAAAACTTCAAGTACTCTCTGCTTAGGTTGCGGCTCAAGTAAAGGTTCTGGTTCAGGTGGTTTCAAACAATTTTGATATTGTAGATAATCTGCTTCTGCGTGCTTAGCTTTTTCTGAACCTAGCTCAATCTTAATTTCAAACTCTGATCTCATAGCTAAACTGATATTGCGTGCCTCTAGAATAGCGTTAATATGTTTCGGATATTTCCAATATAAGTTATACCAGGTTAGTGCTTTGCGTAAAAGCTTGACCCAGATATTAGCGGTTCTATCAGATTCTGCTGATGTGACATTTTCAATAACCCACAATATATCTTTAGAACAAACGGTTGGTGTGAGCCATAATAAATCGTTTTCTGAGTCTGAAAGTAATGAAATAATAGTTTTTATCAGCAGGCGACGTTTCTCATCAGAATCATGCCAAGAAGATTCAACCTCTGGATCACGAGGATTATCAAAACTATTGATAGTGTATATTTGTGGTGTGCGATCGCTTAGAATCCCTTCATGCCGTTTTAACTTGAACATTGCTATGTTAGCGAATGCTTCAAGTACACCAGGCTCCTCAAGGTTTTGCCAAGCCTTCATCATAACTGAATCAGCAAGTTGTATGAAAGGGTAATGTAAATTGTACCTAATAGGTAATTTTTCAAGCCATTTGAGTGCAACTGGCAAGTCAGGTAGGGGGAGATGTTTTGCGAACTCCTTTGCTATGAAATTCTGATATACGCCGCCCATACGAGGTATATCACCTCTTTGTTTTGGTTGCGAAAGACTGTTCAACAAATCTTCTGCTGTTATATGTTTTGGCCAGACAGCCCGAAGACCATAGCCTTTTAGATCATCGTATGGATCGTCTCCAGCTTCGCCAAGGGCAAGACGTTTTAGTCGTGCTTTTGTTTTTTCATCACCTATAACGCAAACTGTATCGGCTGCATTTGTCCGAACTATGTATAGTTGGGTTGGGTCAAGCGCAATATCAGCAAGACTATCTTGCACGGCTTTCACGTCACAGTATCGGGCAATATTGATCGCGCTCAGCCTCGACCACTGATTCTTCCAAGAATCACGAATATAGGATTCTAATTGCTCTGCCAATCCTGGATGATTCAGATTGGTGTATCGCTGCCAGGAATATGCAAGCTTCTCCTCATTGCGTAACTTGAGTAGCGATTCAACCAATTTCGCTTTATCAGTGTCTTCTGCGGTTGCAATATCACTTTGTAGCAATACATCTGGATCTGTTTTTACAATCTCCTGGAATACTTCAGGTATTATGCTAGCAAGCCAAGCCGTAGTTTCCTGCAATTGAGGAACGACTCTGCGATCGGGATGAATGATTAAATCTAAAATTTGAGAGAGGCTAAGTTGATGCTGCTTCAAGTACCACGCAGCCAGAAATTCAGCATAAGTTTGGTGCGCCCATCCCATTCGATGCAACCCACGAGACGAAAACAAACCAGTGTCTAAAACTTCCTCAATGACTGCTCTGGTAATCTCAAACTGCCTTCCGTTGGCATTTTCATACCCGTGACACAACTTTTGAAGAATCATATCTTCATCTGGTACATCACCCCGCTCGATCCCAGTCCATACAGCAAATCGGTTAGCAAGAATTGTGATAGCTGCAATTCTTGCCGCAACAATCAGGCGTTGGTCAATCTCAAGATTTCCCTTTCGATTGGAACTACGACGGCTTGAGTTAACTTCCTCACAGAGAAGCTTACATCCTTCAAGATAAAGTTCATAAAGTCTCTGATTTGAAGGAAATTGACCATTATGACGACGGTAGCTATTCAGAAGAAATCCCAGAGTGACTGGTTTTATAGCTAGAGGTACAATATTCTTTTGTCCAACTTCCTTGAGAAAATCATCAGGAGAAAACCCTTCAGCTTTCGCTGCTTCCATAACGTCTACACGGCGAAGTGGAGCTAGTTCATATATTTCTACGGAGTTTTTGCCCCACAATTCTTCTAATCCTTTTTCCAAAATCTCTGGGAAAACAGCCGTCCGACAAGCTATGCGGAGATAGAGACGATTAAGCCGCTCTCGGTACTTCGTTTTCTTGAAATTATCAACTAACTGTGTTGCTAGATTCGGAACTCCCAATAGTCCTTCATCCAAGCTATCTAGAAATAGGTAGAGATTATTAGTACTATCTATCCAGGCAAGAAATGTTTCATCCTTGAATAGATCGTCTATTAAGCTGGTACATGAGCGAAGATTCAGTTCTAAAATTTTGTCGGCTTGCTCAATGGTTTCTTCTGTATATTTTTTCAGGTTTTCCATCTCCTGAGATTTGCCGATACCTGGTTCGCCTAGCAAAACCAGACATGGAATGTTAGCGATCGCTTCAAGGCTAACCAGATCGGGATTATAATATTGACCCCATTCTGAACTTGGATCGCCAAGGTAGCCACCATCAGCCAGGTTAATGCTGCCAGATCGAGGACACCAGAATCGCTTCCAACTGTAAGCTTGCTCTGACATTCCAAATAATTCTTAGAGCGAACAAAAGCTTGTATTTATTAGGATAACCCAACCTAATTTGGTTCTGTCTCACCAGAAGTTGCCTGTTGAATCCTCCGTTCTAGGGTTTTTTCCCAATCAGGATCGTCCGGGTTAATGGTTATCATGCGCCCTGCTGCTTTTGAACGATCGACATAGACATGAAAAGCATTTATGTCTTCTCGGTGAGTCAGCACATACCTACGTAGTTCGTCAAGGTTCATCTGGTTGTAGTTGACTAATGTCATGGCTCGTACCCTCCTGTTGGCTTGATTTCAAAGTCAAGACTATCTCCAGCAAGTACCTATTGATTCCCAGTACGCTCATCGATTCTGACAAGTTCAACAGCTTTGTACACCCAGCCAGGGTAGATAACGTTAGTCAGTCGGTAACAAAGTCTATAAAGCCCTTGGGCTTGCTTGTTATTGGGTTCCATACTCGTTCAGTTTAACTGCAATCTGACGGCGATCGCGCGCTGTCCCCCAGTAAACGCTAAAATTTCCCCATGACCAATCAATAAATAATTCTAAATTCTGTTGAATTGAGCTATGGCAGAAGCAACCAACCATAATGAAGCGGGTGAAGTAGCACCCAGCACCGTTGAACAGCAAGCTCCCAGTGTCGCTGAAGAACGCGCTCCCAGCACCGACTCCCCGGTGGCGACGGATATTCCCTCTGCAAACGCGCCCGATCCAACAGCATTAAATCCAGAAACCAGCCCAAATGCGGCAGTTGAGAAAACTGCTGCGAAAAAGCCTGCGGGTGATGCAGCTAAACCAGCTGCTGCTAAAAAGGAAAAAGCACCAGCACTTGAAGATAAACCCTTCGCCGAGTTTATTCAACAAGACTTCATGCCAGCGTTGACAGCAAAACTGGCTAAGCAAGGCGTTGAGGATTTAGAACTGACACTTGCAAAGGAAAAAATTCCCGTGATTGGCTATGCCAATGCGCCGGAATGTTCGCAAATTATCGGTCGCTGGAATGACGGCTGGCGTGAATTTCGCGTTTATTTCATTGAAGACAATCTTCAAGGGCCACGGGGTTTTTCCTATGCGGAAAATAAAGGAAAGCCGAGTACAATTGAACCTTTCTTGATTGACGAACGGAAAATCACCCTCGATTTGCTATTGTTTGGGGTTGTGCAGCGGTTAAATGGTCAAAAGTGGCTGGTGAGAAATTAGGGAATAAGCATAATTAAACGCCACATGGCTTTGTTTAAAAACCCGGTTTCTTAAAGAAACCGGGTTTTTGATCATAGAACTATGCTAATTGTTAATTGTTAATTGCTCATGAGAATATTTTTCGGCTTTACAATTAGCCATGAGCCATTAGCTATTAGCCGGATGTGTTTACCTGCGATCGCACCCCAATCTCACAGTTCTATAAAGTCATAAATTACAACCCCAGTAACAGGATCGTTACCGACATCGATATAGCCGCTTTGCACCATTTCCTTTAAAGTCGCTTCCACCTCGGCAAAGCCAACCCCGGTATCCATTACTGCTTGAGTAACCGTAATTTTACCCCCACGCAGCGCCGCCGTTTTGACCAGTTTTACCATCAATTGCTCGCGGGGAGTTTGAACCACAGCTGCTGCAACCGCGGCTTGAGTTAAAGGAACTCCCGTGGGAGATAAACCCAATTTGGCTCGAGTTTGGGCGTTGTGTTCGTCCACCATATTGGGAACTAAAACTAAATCGAT
>DNGG01000670.1 GCA_003486675.1 Cyanobacteria bacterium UBA11372 | reverse complement strand
GCGTTGGCGGTGATGTCGCTGTTGCCGAGTGCGGCTAATGTATCTGTGCGAATATCGATGTTGCCGCCATCGGTGTTTCTGGCGTCGGTGGAGATGCGGCTGTTGTTCAATAATTGGAGACTGCGCGATCGCAATTCTATATTCCCCCCGGCACCGGCAAAGGTAGTCGCGTTGAGACTGCCACCATTCTGAAGCCGAATCGCATCAGCCATCACACTTAAGGTTCCAGCATTGCCGACGCCAAAACTCCGCACGTCGAGAGTTGCTCCATCCCGCACCGTTAATGTTGGAGTTTTAATCGTTAAGTTGCCTCCATTCCCCCTGGCTACCAGCTGAGGTATATCAATCCTTCCCGATGCGGTGACTAAGTTTGAGGGCACGCCGCCTACTTGGGATTTGCCTATAACTTCCACCGACTCGGAAGCTTCGATGGTGAGGGTTCCCCCGCTTCCAGCTCCTACGGTAGCGGTGGATATGCCCCCTCCATCTGTCAGGGTTAATCTGCGAGTGCGAATGGTTAAATCTCCGGCGGGGGATGAACTGAACGTCGTCGTACCGGGACCGCTGGTAACTATACCTTGAAGCTGTCGCTCTGGGCTAACGGCTACAGCGCCACTCAATTCTACCGAGTCTCGCGCTTCGATGGTGATATTCCCACCGTTGCCGCCAAAGGTGAAGAATTGCGATGCCACAACACCCCCGCTATTGGCACCGATGACTCCACCTTCCCGCATAATTAACCTGCCCGTGTTAATCCGGATGTCGCCGCCTCTGCCGGTGCCAAATGTGTTGTTGAAGATGCCCGTGGGTGCGAAGGCATCGGGTAGGGTGCGGCTAACTTCGACAAAATCTGAGGCATCGATGGCAATATCTCCCCCGCGCCCGCTTCCTAATGTAGGACTGCCGACGAGACTACCATCCCGGATCGTGACTCGATCGGCGTTGATGGTGACATTGCCTGATGCACCTTGACTGCCCAAACTGGTGCCGTTACCGACGATGGAACCAACTATGTCTACGGAATTAGCGCGGATGTTAATATTGCCGCTGACGGCTAAAGCGTTACCAAATGTTGGGGCAAAGACGATCGCACCATCCCGCAGCGTCAAGGAACTTGTCTCGATGGTCATATTTCCGGCGGGTGCGCCATTGGCGGTGATCACAAACAAGCCACCCGGGCGATCGCTTGGGCGCAACTGCCCCAATAAAATCGCTGTCAAAAACTGTTCCACCCTATTAAATCCTATACCGACTAAATCCGCTCCCTGGGAGGCTCTTATCGTCAGATTTCCTCCTTTTCCCGTTCCCAAGTTGCTCGCTGACAAGTAAGCCGTACCTTGAAGCAAGAATTGTCCGGTTTCCACGGTGAGGTTGCCACCCGCTCCCGTTCCCGTTGTATCGCTCGCTACAACTGTAAATTGGGAAGGATTAGCGCCAGTTACTTGTACTGATTCGCTTCCCCTGATGGTGAGATTGCCGCCCGGTTGGTCGCCTTGTGTAATTGTTAACACTTGGGAGCCTTCACCGATGGAGATGCGACGTCCAAAAATGGCGATCGCGCCGCCCCCGACTCCACTGGCGTCGGCGATCGCTTGTTGAGAAAGTTGAATATCCCCATAGTTGGTTGTTGGTTGTGCGGTGTCAATCCCCAATTGTGCGTTCCTAGTAACAATTGACACCGGACTGTTGACAACTGACCAAAGCTCGATTCTGCCAGAAGGTGCTTTCACCATTCCCCCTTCCAGGAGCAGGTTTCCACCAATTAACCCAATTGTTTGATTTGGCGATACTTGCAATCCGGTGCTTTGACGCACGACGATATTGCCCGGATTAGTACCCAATTGCAAGCCTATCGGGACGCTAACGGTTAAAAGTGCTGTATTTTGCGGATTTGTGGCGCTAAATTCAAAATTATCGCCGAATTTGATGCTATTGGCTGTACTGGCAAAAAACGAACCCCTAATATTTAACTGTGCATTAGGGCCAAAAATAATCCCACTGGGATTAATTAGAAATAGATTTGCATTCCCCTTAGCCCGAATCAATCCATCAATGTTAGAAATTTGTCCGCCCGTGACGCGAGTAATAATGTTATCTATCGTTACAGCATTGTTAAAAAATGCTTCTGTATTTGTAGGCAGAGAAAATTCCCGAAAGCTGTGGAATAAATTGCCGCCAGAGGTTGTTCCCCCATCAATGGTGAAGGTATTGCCAGAAGGAGTGACAAGGGAATTATTCGGTAGGGTGGTATCGGGGACAATTTGGGCGAAGACAGGGCTATTTAATGCCAATCCACCGATGCCTAACAAGCAGCTGGCGATCCATTTCACGGCAACACACCCCAGTTAGAATTTAATTGGCTAATTTTAGCATTAAATTGATATTTAAGCAATCATATTTTTTGGAGATTTATAAAGTAGGAAAAGTCGGAAAAATCCCTCGCTGCTCTGGTAGGTAACTTAGGGGAGTCAGATGGAAAAACGGTATAAACTATGGGATGGGAATAAGCGATCGCAGATTTCTCAGTTTGAGGATTTCAAGTGGGAGAGTGAGGAAGAGTAGCTTTTTGGCTCTTGACTGTGCGTTCCTTTAGCTTGTAGAGCGGCTTTTTTGCGCGAATCTATAAATTGGTTCATTTCCAAGGCAAAGCGGGGATTTCTTTGGACAACATCGAAGATGGCATCTGGCGCGATCGCGATCGCTTTTAATTCATCAATAACTGTAACCGATACCACAGAAGGTTCGGATTGCAACAGCAGCATTTCACCAAAAAAATCACCTCCTCCCAAGCGAACAACCTCTTGTTCTTGGTGATTGATATCTGTAACTGAAAGCCGAACGTCGCCTGCGATAATGATATAAAAAGCCGCATCAAATTCACCTACTTTTACAATCTGTTCGTCAACTCCGTAAGTTTGTATAGTGGCACTTTGGGCGAGTTGTTCGAGGGTGACGCGATCGAGAATATTGAAGTAGGAAAGCGAGAGCAAAGATTCCATAATCTGCACTTGGGGATTGCCCATGTCAGGTTCTTTATCAAACTTGAATTCCCGTCTGGTGGGTACGGCGATATTGATGCGATCGCGCCTGGTAGCGTAATGAATGCGGGTGAGAAATTCACCGCGAATAGATTCCAACTCCTTATAGTTATCAACGTAATACATTACTTCGTATTTAGTTTCGTAGCCCTCAAACGATTGTATCCGAATATCGGGGGGCGGATCGGATAAGATTCCTTTAATCCCGATGGCAGCATTTTGTATCACCTTTTGAATGCGATCTGGCGAATCTTCGCGCCAGAAGTTGATATACAACCGATCGGCATGGAGGGGGTCTAACATCGTGTAATTGCAGATAATATCCTTACCCAAAACGCCATTTGGAATAATCACAATGTCTCTGTCTATAGTTTTAATCCGAACGGCGCGCCAGTTAATTTCAATCACTTCGCCTTCGTGAGCGTTAATCTTCACCCAGTCACCCACCTTTAAAGGGGATTCAAAGATTAGCAGAAATCCAGATACGAGGTTGCTGAGCGTGTCTTGTAATGCCAGTGCCATGACAAGGGAACCGATTCCCAATGCGGCAAACACGCTGCTTAAATTAACTTTCCAAATCTGAGCTAGGACGTAAGCTGCAATTCCTAAAATTACGAGCGCTCTGGCAAATTGAAACAACAAATTTGGAACGTGAATTTGCCAATATATTTTCCTTTTTCCTGTCGTAAAAACTCCGTTTAGCAAAGAAATCGCCGTGTAAATAGTAGCAGCCCAAAGTGCGGTTTCAACAACTTGCGCCCATAGATTGGAATCTGGTAATCCCAACAGATGTCGCATCACCAGCAGGATAGCGAGAGGCGGGAAAATCAACCCTCGAATGTTACTCAAAAACCGCGCTAGGGGGTTGCCTTGACGTTGCAGATATTCAATTGCCTCTCCCAGAATAACGCTCAATATCGGCAATCCCAGAATTAATATAACTCCCCAAATTAATGTTGATTGATTCATTGCATAAGTACCTAGAAATAATGAAATTGGTAATAACTCGTTCCCAGGCTCTTGCCTGGGAACTAGAGGTGGTGGGCTGCTGCCTCCCTGGGTACAGCCGAGGCAGAGCCTCTAGAGGCTCGTTCCCAGGCAAGAGCCTGGGAACTAGAGGTGGTGGGCTGCTGCCTCCCTGGGTACAACCGAGGCAGAGCCTCTAGAGGCTCGTTCCCAGGCAAGAGCCTGGGAACTAGAGGTGGCAGAGGCGGGAGGTTGGTCTTTTTTTGCTACCAATTGTCTCTATCTAAACCTTCTGACAGGTTATCGATTAAATCTTTTAAACCTCCTTTTCTGATAACCCAAGTGGATAATTTACCTTTGTCTTCAACTTTGATATCGGCATCTTTCTGGAATGAGTAGAGATCGTGCAGGCGATCGCATACTTCTTGGGTAACTCGAATTGTAGTTGGTTCTGCGTGGGCGTGCAACTGGTTGACAATCTCCCAAGTCTCGCCCCAGAGTTCGTAGGAAAACTTTTTCGTACCCACAATTCCTGTCATCAGAGTACCGGAATGAATCGCAATGCTTAAACGCAACCAAGTTCCATGTCGATTGTTGAATTGTTGCACGATGTCCATTGCTGCTAATGCAAAGTCTACTATGCGTTTTGCATGGTCTAGACGCGATTTTGTGAGTCCGCAGACGGCGATATAGCGATCGCTCATTGTTTTGAATTTCTCGACATCGAGGCGATTCGCTGTTTCGTCGAGTAAATCGATTAATTCGTTGAGCAATTCTGCTACTTCTTCAACGCTGCGATTTGCTGTTAGTTTCGTTATCCCAAAAATCCTGGCGATCGCAACGGTGGTTTGTTGTATGCTATCGGCAATACGCTGTTCGCCTTTCTGGAACCGCTTGACTGCTGTTTTTGGCAATATATTCAATAGCAGTGCTTCATTTTCCTTTTCTTTTTGTGCCAACAATTCGGTTTGTTTTTGCTTGTTCCGCTTCATTTTGTTGACTATTTTTGCCAATTTACCTATTTCGCCCCGCTCCTGTATCAGTGTCTGAAAATATGGACTCTGTTCCCCATCCCCTTGACGAGATGCTTGAGCGATCGCGTTGATTGGTTTAACAAATTTCTCGGCGGCAATATTAGCAAAATAGGCAATCAATAATATCAGTAACGCTGCTGCAATTAACAGTTCTCTTTCCAGAATATAAATAGGCTGATAAGCTTCAGATAAATCCATTTCCGCAATAATTCCCCAATTCAATCCGTCAATTTTGAGCGGCGAATAGGAACTGAGAACCTTGATGTTTCGATAGTCTTGGATGATTTTAGTTCCCACGTTGCCTTTAATTGCTTCTCTGGCTACTTCGGTGTCTACTTTTTGCAACAAAATCGAGGTTTTTAACTGCTCAATTAAGCGCATATTAGTTTCTGAAGTCCCGAGCGATCGCCAGGATTGCTTATACTTTTCTGGCTCTTCAATTAAAGCACGGGAAACAGAACGCATGAGCAAATCTGCTCCCACTATGTAAGTTTCTCCCGTATTACCCAGTCCATCTTTTTTCCAGTTTTTATTGCCAGTCAACACATTGTTAATCTCGTCAACTGGTAATTGAATTGCCAAAATTCCCACTAGGTTTGATTCGCTATATATCGGGCCAGCAATCAAGGCAGTCGCAGCCATGTATGATGGACGATAAGGTTTGAAATCGACGATTTGAATCGCTCCTGGGTCGGGGTTTTGACCCACGGCTTCGACGACTTCTGCCAGATTGCTTTCCCGATAAACTCCTTGAGCCAAATTGATCCCAAAATCGGTTTGTTTATCAACCGTGTATACTATATCTCCCGTTTTAGCATCGATCAATAAAAAATCATAGTAACCAAATTTTTTAATTAAGTTGCGAAATATTTTGTGATATTTAGCGTGAAGTTTGCTATAATTACTTCCATCTAATGCATCAACACGTTCGGATTTTTGGCCTACAGGATGAGGATTTTTGGCGATGTAGTGATATTGAAGATATTTAGCGGCTACACTGATGGGACGATAGGTTTCAAACTTGGGTTCGCCGGTAATTACTGGAGACAATCTGGGGAAATATTTGGTTTCGTAGTAATTAGCGATCGCTCGGTCCCATTCTTGTGGTATAGAGCGAGAGTTCAGTTCTGCAAACGCTTGGTTGAACTCTGTCATTGCTGCAACGACCATGCGATCTTCGCAGAGAGTTTCGACATGATGGCGGAGGTTATTAAAGTAGGATTCGATCTGGTAGGCTTTAGACGAGCGAACGCTGGTTAACTGGTTGAATATCGTTGTTTTGAGCGCAGATCTTGCCCAACTCCAACCCAGGTAACCAACGACTGAAATTGAACCCAGGCTGACCATTAACAGCATGAGTTGCATTTTTGATTTGATAGTGATGCGCTGAAATCCGAGCATTTCAATGCTGAACCTTGATTGAGGGGTAAAAAATTAATTTTACCCTAAATTTACCCAAAATTTAACTATTTTTTCATTTGGCTCCCGAACATGATATTATCATTTTTTTATTTGGCTAAAATTAATCAACGCAGTCAGGTCAATTACCAATTACCAATTAGCAATTACCAATTACCAATTTTTAGACAGATTTGGTAAATCGTTGCAATCAGGATATTGATAGTGAGAATTCCCAATTGTTGGAGAAGGCGAACGAGCTACCAATTCTACCTGTCCTAGATCGTTAATTAACCAGCCAGTGGCTTCCACTATGGGAACGTATGCCGGTGGAGGATTTTGAGGGGTAGTATTGGCACTTTCTGTGGCAGTGGAATAATCTTGCAAATCTCGCCAAATTGTTTGCCCTCGGATAGTTGTAGTTGGGTTTTCCGGTAAGCCGCCGCGGAAGGTGACGATAAACGAGTTACCATTGGCAGCAGCACATCCGACAATCACTTGGTTAGTGGGGTCGATAGGAGTGCTGCTCAATTGCACCAATCCGTTATTGGTGTTGACTGCGGGGGTGCTGATGGCGACGCTGCCGGAAAGCCCTAGTTGGGAACTGGCAGTGATGGCGCTATTGGGGGAGGTGAACAGACCAGAAGTGGTAATGTTGATATTGCCTCCCGCCCCTTGGAAAGCGTTGGCAGAGATGCGACTGCCGTTGAGGAGAACGACAGTATTGGAGGATAGGATAATATTACCCCCGCGACCGCTGCCGCTAGCTTCGGCGGTGACTTGACTGCGATCGCCCAATTGTAGCGATCGCACGTTCAACACCATATTGCCTCCTTCACCTGATGCGCTAGCAGCTGTAATGCGTCCTCCGCGAGCGAGAACAATTTCCCCTGCTGTTATCCGCATATCTCCAGCTTGACCAAAGCCTTGATTGTCTACACCCACTAAAGCTCGATCGGAAACAATCAATCTTGGCGTATTAATTGTCGCACTTCCAGCATCTCCAGAAGGCACTAAAGGCAATCCTAAAGCTCTTTGAGCGGGAGTATTGGCTAAAGCTGATGATGACAGCAAGCTAATCAGTGAAGTGCGATATCCAAACCCACTAACTTCAATCGATTCTGAAGCATTGACTGTCAAATTTCCACCCGCTCCACTCCCTATAGTACTCGCACCAATGCGCGCTCCATCCCTCACGCTCAATCTGGATGTGTCGAGGGTCAAATTACCAGCTCCTCCAGAGCCAATTGTCTCGGCTAAAATCGCGCTACGGAAGCGAATTGGTGTGGGACTAACGCGATTAAATCCGATCGCTTCGATCGAATCTGTGGCCCAAAGGCGCACATTACCACCAGCTCCGGCACCATAGGTAATAGCGCCAATATTTCCACCATCAATAAATTGCAAGCGGGTGGTCGATACGGTAATATTTCCCCCATGTCCCTGACTATCATTACCGTAATTACCCGATTCGATGCCGCTGAGACTCCCCTGGCTAAACGGTGAGGCTCCAATCACTTGGAGATCGTCAAATGCTTCTATGGTAATGTCGCCCCCAGTACCTGTACCCAAGACAACAGAATTTATGTATCCCCCATTGCTGATAATTAAATGGGGGGTGGAAACCGTAATCGCTCCGCCTTTTCCTGCTACAACTTGACTCCTCAAGGAGCTAGGAATGCCAATGGGGTTAAGTCCGCTTAAGGAAACTGACTCTCTTGCGGTGAGAGCGATCGCACCTCCAGTTTGTGACTCCAACAAAGGGTCAATCAAAGCGATCGAACCATCGCCGATCGTCACCCGACGTCCTACTATTTGAATACCTTTTCCCCCACTACCACTAGCATCAAGCAATGCCCCAGCAGATAATCGCACATCCCCGTAATTTTGCACCTGTGGATAGCTCAAAGAAAAGCCCATCGCAGTAGGATTTAAACTTACTTGCCCAATACTTATACCGCCAAGTTCAATCCCCCCACTTTCTGCTGTCAGAATGCCACCGTCTAAGGTAACTTGAGCAGCTACCAAGGCTAAAGTACGACCCGATTTTACCTGTAGTCCTTGCCGATCGCCGCTTTCTTCCAGCGGCGAAGAGTAAGGATCGACGTTAAATGTCAGATTGTGTCCCTTCCCAGAAACGCTGATGGTGCCGGAATTTGACCCCAATTGCAAGCCCACAGGCACGTTAATCGTTAGCAGGGGTGGTGCAGAAGGATTAACGGCGCTAAACTCTGTCCCATCGGCAAATTTGATGCTACTTGCAGTACTCGCCAAAAACGATCCGCCAAGGTTTAACTGTGCGTTAGCGCCGAAAATAATTCCACTCGGATTAATCAGAAATAGATTAGCCGTCCCGTTGGCTCTAATTAAACCATCAATGTGGGAAATTTGACCGCCCGTAACGCGACTGATAATATTAGAAATCTGGGCGGAATTGTGGAAAAATGCCTCAGAGCCAGTGGGAACAGAAAATTCCCGAAAGCTGTGAAATAAATTGCCCCCGGCGGTGGTACCGCCATCGATGGTGAACCTATTGCCAGCAGGAGTGACAACAGAATTATTCGGCAGGGTGCCATCTGGAACAATTTGCGCCACGACAGGGCTGCCCGATACCCACCCACTGATGCCTAACAAGCAGCTGGCAATCCATTTCACGACAACAAACTCCTGGCGTGCATTCTAGCTGTAATTTTAATCCTATGCCGATGCCCTTCCGTAGCTACTTAGAAAGCTCTAGCCAGATAGCTTGCTTCAAGACGAACGAAAAGCTACGACGATCCTAGAAACCGGGTTTCCTTGCTCCATGATTTTTCAGAGAAACTTTGGTGTTTGCGTAAGTCCTGACCTAGATATAGCGGGAAAGCAACTTGGTTGAGTACACCTGTTGTAGGGGCGGGTTTTACCAATAAATTCGTGGTTCCATGAGATATTTCGTTAAACCCGCCCCTACTGTATTCGATCAAGTCGCTTTCCCGCTATATAAGGTTCTCAGGAATCTCCCGATTTGAGCGTAGCGGAAGTGGGAGAGGTTTCAACAATAGACGACTTGATAATTCGAGACTCAATAAGACTCACAGGGAACATAATTCCCGGCTTCTTGGTAGGAGGATTCAGCGTGTTGAATACCCTGTCCCAAAATCCGTGAATTCCATAGTTTCCCTGGAAGCAAGTGTGATGAAGATCGTGAAAATCTGAGGGAATGAAAAATATTGACAAAGAACTATGACCTTCTAGATTGTAAGCATTGCCTATCAAGCTCCATGCACAGAGTTGAGTGATGTCATATCCAAATATAAAGATAGGCAAAATGTCGGTGATGGTAACAATAATATATTCAAGCAGGCTTTTATGTCCAGCCACAAAACTTGATGTGTCGCGAAACTCGTGATGTTTAAGATGGATTTTCTGCCAGAATCTTGTGTGAAACAGCCGATGGCAAACATAAAAACAGAAATCAGCAGCAACTATTCTCATCAAAAACCATCCTATGTTTATAATTAAGCTATTTCCTCTATGCACCTCCGGAGCTAGATATAGAATTATTAATGCTGATATAAAAGCTTTGATTTCTCCTGTGATTATGCCTTTTACAGTAAAGGCAGGGAATGGTTGATTTTTGACTTTATTAGTTCTTGCAGTCAGTTTATCCCTCAAAATATCGTTGCTTTTGATTCCTTTTTCAATCAGAATGCCAATGCTATAAAATGAGACAGAACCAACGAGCCAGTACAACAGCACCTGCGTTATAAAGTTGAGATCGATATCGTACAACAACCAATAAAATATTTGCTGAACAATTGTGCAGCTAAGAGCGATCTTTAGATAAAATTCGATCTCAAAACAGAAATTAAATAATTTTTGCATCTCTGTACCCTTATAGTATGTGACTTACCCATTGACAGAAATTTGATTATGCGATCAATATTTTTCCGCAAAAAACACCTGCATTTGTGCCGCACTTAAGTGCCAATTGCTAGAAACTACCTGACAAACTCCGCTTGTATCAGACTTGCATATTTAATAGTGTTGTAGGGGCGGGTTTTACGAGAAACCTTTGATACCAAGCGA
>DNGG01000218.1 GCA_003486675.1 Cyanobacteria bacterium UBA11372 | reverse complement strand
ATAACCGCTTCCTGCTTCTCGAAGTGCTGCCGCTGCTCGTAGGTAATCAAGTCCTTTGGTTTGCACATCTCAAAACCATTCTCGCGGGCGAAGCGTTCTGCACCCTCTGAGGCTAGCAGCCTGGGTTTCTCCTCCATAATCTTTCGCGCCACCGAGATCGGATGGGACACTCCCTGAACTGCTACGACTCCTCCCCAAGCCAGGGTATTGCTTTCCATCATCCCCGCATCTAGGTAGACTTGTCCCTCGGTGTCGAGAGTCGCGCCCATGCTGGCGTTAAAGGTGGGGTCATCTTCCAGCACGCGGATAGCTGCCTCGACGGCGTCTTTGGCACTACCACCACGCTGGAGTATAGCCCAACCCGCCTCTAATGCTGCCGTGCAACCATCAATATTAGCTTTAGCTTTGCCGTCTTCGATGGTTTTTGCTCCACCATGAACGATGATAGCTAGTGTCATATATGGCTCCTTAATCTAGTTTAATTTCTATATGTAGGGTGCGTTAGCGATCGCGTAACGCACCATCTACCATATATAGTTTCGTTGCGTAAGCCCTTTGTCTAATACCAAATCCGCTGCCATGTCTCCCCTTTTTAAATAAACCGCAAAGACGCGAAGTACGCGAAGAAGAAGAGGAAAAAGATAAGAGAGCTAGGGCAAAGAGGATTTGGTATAATACAAGTAAAAATAACTGTTGATACTCGATATTTGCTTCTATCCCAGGGATAGATATAATGTAAAACTTACCTGTATTTATCAATACAAAAATCGGCAATTTTAGGGAAAGAGCCTGCTGTTTAATCGAGCAACTGCAATCCCTTGTTCTGTAGTTTCTGCTCAATCTGCTGCATTTCCTCAATTGTTTCTCCCGTAGCGATCGCATAAATTTCGGTATAAATTTTTCCGTATCTAACCTTCTCCAAAGCCGACAAGATAATAAAATCCTTGCGTTCCAATTCTGGTTTCAACGCCACGAGAATCGAATCCAATGTCCCATCCATGCGGTAGTCAGTGGAATATTTAGCCACTTCCTTTCCCAGTCCTAGTAGGGTATGGCGCTGCAAGCAAAGCGGAGTTGAGCCATTGACTCGAAAATTGGCATCGATCGCATAAAATTGTCCGTCTCGATCTTCCAACACGTCGAAGCCAATAACGCCAAAATAACCTCGTCGATGTGCATATTGACCAACAGCAGCAATCATCTCAAAAAATTTGCTCATATCGGTTTCGCCATAGTGAATTAATCCCCCTAAATAATTGCCTGATTCTGTAACGAGTTGCGTTGTGGTACCAATGAGCGTAATCTCTCCCGCCTTGTTAACGTAGAATTGGACGCAATAGTTTTCCACCGCATTTTTGACAAATTCCGAGACAATAATCCTATCGAGCAATTCAATCTCGAGATATTTTTTCAGTTCTTCAAAACAGTAGTGCAAATCGCTGGTGTTTCTGATAATATAAGTGCCTTCTCCTGAAAGTCCGTGGGAGGTTTTGATCAAATAAGGGAATTGCTCTGGTAACTGGATATCTTTGAGGCTGACTTGGTGCAGATTGTAGCTTGAATATTTGGGACATTGCACTCCCAAATCGGCTAGGGTTACTTTGCTAAGCAAGTGATAGTGAGTATCTGGATTGACGGCATGTTTTTCAGGTTTGAGACGATCGAAGGGAAATAAAGTAACGATTTTTTCAAAGCTCAAACTGTGGCTGAGTTCGTCTAAATAAGTCGAGCAATCTAACATTACCGCATTGGTGTAACTAAAGCCAAAATGCTCGCGCCAGTATTCAATCAGCAATTTTTGGGGTGGAATAATGACAACTCCTGGAAGCGCATCGCCCAACACAGCGAGATTTTTCCAAGGTTCCTTTTGGCAAATCTTGTCAAAGGATGTTTTAGTGGCTTCGCTACTACCGTCTTGAATAAAGTATTTTTTCCTGTTGGGGTAAGCTGCCCAACTCGCAGTTGCTGGATAATTTAAAATGAATGCATAAGGTGCATCCGTAATGTCAGTAGCAAACAAATCGGAGAAAGAATTACCTTTAAAATATCGAAATTCTGATGTTAAGTTCATAGAAAACTGCCTTTGTTTATGGGAAAGCATGGATGATTAAACCAGAGAAAAAAATTCTTCGGCAACTGAAGGGTAAATGCTGATAGTGGCATTCGGGAAAGAAACTCACAACGCATTGACAATTACCCATTACCCATTACCAGCACCGCTTAAAGCTTCATCCTTTAAGCATGTCTTAGCTAGACTAAAGGAATAGTTTTAGATTAAGTAAGTTTGTGACCATCAATACCAGAGGTCGCCATTACTTGAAAGCTGGAACGGCTGCGATCGCTATCGTTCTAAACTAAAATGATCCCAGAGAGTTTTCGGATATACTTTTGCGCCTAAGCCAGATGGATTTTAGCCAATTGCTTGTAGAAAAAATAGATGCGATCGCAAAAAACTGGGTGGAAACAGTTCGCCGCGATCGGCAGATTGCCAGCGCCGACGATTTACCGTACTCAGCGATACAGAATCATCTTCCCGATGTGCTGAGAGCGATCGCCACCGTGCTTTCCCACTACCAGGATAGCGATATCGAAACCATCGTGCAGAATAGTTTGGAACATGGGGTGCTGCGGGCTGCACAAGGTTTCACACCGATCGAAATTGCGCGAGAGTATCGTCTACTACGCCAGACAATATTTTCTAGTTTAGAAGCCTATTTATTGCAGGGTACGGTTCAAGATGCGATCCGAACTTATAATCTGATAGACGCGACGATTGACGAAGCCCTTTCCCAGTGCTTCAAAAGTTATGTGGAACAGCGTTTGCAGGAACTACAGCACCTGCACGCTCAAGCAGAACTAACCAATCAAGAATTAACTCGCTTGGTAAAAGATAATCAAGACAACCTCTCTCAACTAGCTCACGAACTAAAAAACCCTCTCAATTCAATTATTGGCTATTCAGAGTTGATTTTGCGCTCTTCACGCAAGAACAGTGAAGTTCGAGACACCGTTCCCCATCTAGAACACATAGAGCGAGTGATCCGCAATGGCAGACATTTACTCCGCCTGATCAACGATACGCTGGAAATGTCTCGCTGTGAAGCCGGGAAAATGCAACTGCACCCAGTCCCGACGGATGTGCGCTTTTTGATCGAAGAAGTGTTTGAAATGTTGCAGCCTTTGGCGACTGCAAAAGGGTTACAAATGGTGGTTGATTGCGATTCCGATAGCGGCTTAAGCTGTCCCGAAAAAGTTGTCACAGACCCTTTGCGATTGCAACAAATTATCACCAACCTGCTCAGCAATGCGATTCGCTACACAGAATCGGGAACTGTCCGATTAACCTGCCAGATGTTACGTAATAACCAGTGGTCTATTGCAGTCAGCGACACTGGAGTCGGGATTGCTCCAGAAGACCAGCCGCGTATTTTTGAACCATTCTTTCGCGCTGGAAATAGCGAAAATTATGCCCTCAATAGCACTGGTTTAGGGTTAGCAATTGTTTCGCAGTTAGTCAATCTAATGCAAGGCAAAATCGAACTGGTATCCAAGCTAGGAGTAGGAACCACTTTCACTGTTATCTTGCCAATAGAAATCAAAACTCTTGAATCAATTGCTTAACTTTCAGGACTTACCCACGGGCGTTCCTAGAAACCGGGTTTCTGCCTTTTCACAGAAACCCGGTTTCTTTGCGTCATATCATGTCCGATACTATCGGACTCGTACAGTTAATAGTTTTGTAGGGGCGGGTTTTACCAGTCAATCTGCGGCACCATGAGATATTTCGTTAAACCCGCCCCCCGCGCTTTGTGATTATTCGATCGGAACTTACCCACGACAATGTAGCCTAAACTCCAGACTTTTATCAGATTAAAATATCCCAGTTACCTGCTCAAACAATGTAATTACATTGCAGCTGAAAGTGAAAATGGAATACTCAGAGCAAGAAGCTTACCTTTTGTCCTTAGCTGGTAGACTGCTGCTAGAAAATAGCGTCAGGACTGAAGGAGTCCACCAAGCAGTTTATCGACTGGCTAAAGCACTTAGCATTGAAGTGCGGGTTTTTGTCGAGTACAAAGCCCTGATGTTGACCATAAAAACGGGCTACCACTTCTCAGCGCGCGTCAGCACACCTGTTCCGCTGATGAAAATCGATATGGCTTTGACAAATCAAGTGCTTCACCTGATCGAGGAAGTGGAGAAAACAGGAAAAGAACAAGAAGATGCGATCGCTCAGCTAGAGAAAATCAGACAAACACCACCACTGTACAATCGCTGGCTAGTTGTACTCATGCTAGGACTGGCAGCAGGAGGATTAGCCAAAATTTTTGCCGGTGACTGGTTGTCTTTTGCGATCGCGGGATTTGCTACCGCCATCGGAGTCATTCTGCGGCAGGAATTAAGCAAGCGGCAATTCAACTTTTTCTTAATTATCTTCGCCGCCGCCTTTGTCGGGGGCATTTTGTCAGGTGTAGCGATTCGACTCGGTTTGACTTCTACCCCTGAAGTCTGTTTATTAGTACCCTCGATGATGTTAGTTCCAGGGGTACATCTGATTAACGCCGTATTGGATATGGTTGAGAACCATATGTCCGTTGGCATTGCCCGCTTAGGTTTTAGCTTGATGACACTGGGAGCAATTTTATTTGGCTTGCTACTCTCAGCCAACTTAACTGGAACATTAATCGCCGTCAGCAGCAAAAGTACACCACTATCCTTGGGTGAAGATATCATCTTCGCCGGATTGGTAGCAGCCGGTTTTGCTGTTGCCTTTAACGTTCCCAAAAAGATTTTGTGGGCTTGCATCCTTTGCGGCATGATTGGGCATGGGGTACGACTGTTATGCATTCAGTTTGGCCCCGGAATAATTTGGGGTAATTTAATCGCCTCTACCGTTGTTGGCTTAATGGCAATGTATTTCGCTCGGTGGTATAAAAGCTCAATTGCAGCTATTTCCTTTGGGGCGGTAGTGGGAATGATTCCTGGCATCTTTGCCTTTCGCGCTGGCAGTGGCTTAATTCAAATCATGACTTTAGGAAGCAATGCAGGATTGCCCCTAATTGCTAATACCATCGTCATGACTGGCACCGCTGTGCTGATGACCTTGGGCATTCCCTTGGGGATAGGTATTCCCTCTATCGTCTTTGGGCGGCGTCGCTAGTGCCATAATAAAAAAACCTCACCCAGTTGTTGCGTAGGGACACGGCATCATAGATATCTCGGATAAACAGATAACTTTGATCGTGCCGTGTCCCGGCTGATGATTATGGGTAATCTTAAGGACATGATATTAGTCTTGTAGGGGCGGGTAAAACCCTCCACCTTTGATCCCAAGCCCATTGTGTTGATAAACCCGCCATGAGCGCGATGCTATTGAGGGGAATTCATCATATCTTTTAATCGCAAAGATGCCTTAACTCTCGCCAATAATTCATCATAATCGATCGGTTTACGGATGAAGTCATTAGCTCCTAAATCTAAACCTTTGGCGGCATTAGCATCTTCATAAGCCGTAATCATCAGAATCGGCATAAAAGCAAGTTTTTTATTTTGCCGAATCCGCCGAGTTACTTCATAACCATCCATTCCAGGCATCATCGCATCCATCAACACTATATCTGGCGGCGATGTTTCTACTTTTGTTAATGCTGATTTGCCATTTTTAGCAACATCAACCTCATAACCTTCGTCTGTCAAAATCGCCTGTAGCAGTGCCACATTATCTTCTATGTCATCAACAACTAGAATGCGCTTAGCTTGACGGTTAGATTGAAAAGAAACCATAAAATAAAACCTATTTTACATAAAAAACTGATAGAAAGATGGTAAAATTTACCATCTTATTTTTATATAATTGCTATTTTCTGGCTTGCTTACATCTTCCCTTAAGGGTAATTTCAAACTTTCACGTCTCGTTTCTCACATCTTGCACCTTGAGGCGGAGCCTCAGTATTCTCGTTCCCAGGTTCAACCTGGGAACGAGATCCGGGAGGTTCTACCTCCCGTGGTGCAAGATNNAGCTTGACGGTTAGATTGAAAAGGAACCATAGAATAAAACCTCTTATAAATAAAAATAAAGATAAAAACTGTTAATTTTTACCATGTTGTTCTTATATAATTGCTATTTTATGGCTTGTTTCCATCTTCCCTGAAGCGTAATTTCCAATTTTCGCATCTCGTTTAAATTGAACGCTGGCTTAAACATTACAATTTTTACACTTACTTAAGGAAGAGTTTTTTGTT
>DNGG01000139.1:25549-25670 GCA_003486675.1 Cyanobacteria bacterium UBA11372 | reverse complement strand
GGTGGGCAGGTGAGCAGGTGAGATTGGAAGAGAGATTTCAGGCAAGATTATGGTTGATAGGGGATCGGCAAAGTTTATGCACTTTTGGATCTCAGCCACTCACCTGCTCTTTGAAGCTCAC
>DNGG01000139.1:7535-25336 GCA_003486675.1 Cyanobacteria bacterium UBA11372 | reverse complement strand
TCACCTGCTCTTTGAAGCTCACCGGCTCACCTGCTCACTTGCCCTTTGAAGCCCCATGCCCCACTGTACAGTTTATTTGTCTAGACTTCTTCTTTCAAAAGGGGTTGGTTCAACTGCCGCTGTTTAAACGGAGGTAGAGCCAAGGGAGCGATCGCGCTAGGGCTAACGATGCCACCGGATATAATCACCTTAAAGGCATCTTCCACAGACATGGGCAGATCGACGACTTCATCTTCACCCACGATCGCATACCAACCCGTAGTAGGATTGGGTGTCGTCGGGATGAAAATACTCAGCATCGGTCTAGAAGATAGCTGAGACTGAAGCTCGGCACCGATCGATCCGGTAACGAATGCGATCGCCCAAATGCCTCGCCGGGGGTACTCGACCAAAATCACGCGGCGAAACTTCCCGCCACTATCCTTTAAAAGAGTTTCTAGCAGTTGTTTCAGCGTTTTGTATACCGCTCCAGCTAAAGGAATCGCTTGCAGCAGCTGCTCGCCCACATCAAGTAACCAGCGCCCGAAAATATTACGCGCCATCAAGCCAATCAGCAGAATACCCAGCAGCGGTACAGCGAGTCCCACCACCAGATTCAGCAGGTTAACTAAGATTGGATGAAGGCCGTCAAACGGATTGAGCCACTTGGGGATACGAGTGAGAAAATCGATCACCCAAATAGCAACGGTAATCGTCAACCAAATCGTGGTAGCCAGGGGAATGACTACCAAAAGACCTGCAATCAGGTCGTTTTTTAAGTCCTGCTTTAGGCGTTGGAACACAGTTAGCCTACTCTTTGTCAACTGGCTCAAGTTTACGCATCACAGGCAAGATGCCTATTCCACGTATACAGGGGATGGACTAGATGGTATCAGAATTAACTGTTTTCCGCACGCCGTTCTCTAACTAAGACGAAGGCTTGACCCCGATCGAATCAACATTAGACTTCCCCAGATCTGAAACCTGAGTTGATGCTAAATTCGGTGACGGCATGTGCTGGATTTCCCAGACTTTGAGCAAAATCAGATATTCGTAGAAAGCCTG
Source organism: Cyanobacteria bacterium UBA11372 (assembly GCA_003486675.1). Taxonomy (GTDB): domain Bacteria; phylum Cyanobacteriota; class Cyanobacteriia; order Cyanobacteriales; family Aerosakkonemataceae; genus Microseira. The sequence continues at coordinate 24,292 of DNGG01000139.1, read as the reverse complement.
CAAAGTACACCAAGCAAAGCCTGCTCCTCCATCGAGCAATCCCCCCAGAATGAAATACATGTAAATAAAGCGCAACAGGGGTCTAAATGGTAAACGCAACGACAAATCCTTGAGACTTCGCCGTTTTTCCACCTCCGAGCGCCCAAAGAATAAATCCATCCACTTGACATTTCCCCGTTCCAGCTGATGCAAGGTTTCGTAAGCTTCGTCAGTCGAGTAGCGGTTGTGCTTGTCAAGCCAGCGACTTAATCCTTTGCTGCAAGTATAGTGGGGATAGGTTTGTTGGAGAAAGCCCGTTGGCCCATCGCATACTTCCCGTTCGGTGTGACCGTAATCTGTAAACCAAACTTTGTCTTTGCGGAACAGTCGCATTTGGTAGCGAGGGTATTGGGTGCTGCGGCGAATCCACTGTCCTAAAAATATGACGCGCTCAGCCACGTAGTAGCCGATGTATTCCTGACTCTTGATTGCTGCCAGACACTCTTGAAACAGCTCTTTTGTCATGCGCTCATCGGCTTCCAAGATGTACACCCATTCGTGTTTGGTTGTCAGTTCTTGCAGCATCCAAGTCCTTTGGCGTCCGTGACTTTCAAACTTGTGCTGCACTACCCGAACCGGATAGCTACTGGCAATCTCAACGGTGCGATCGCTACTACAGGAATCCACCACTATAATTTCATCGGACAGCAAAGCTGACTCGATGCAAGCAGCAATATCAATCTCTTCGTTGTAAGTCAGGATATAAATCGAGAACATGCCAAGCTTCCAGTCAAAGCAACAAATCTATCGATCCTACACAGATGTTTCCCCATACTACCCCGACGATCTCCATAGGTGTCATTACTCAGCTGGCTTGAAATTTACCGCCGAGGAGCTTTGACACCACCCACTAAACCGCTCACCCCACTCCAGGCAATTCCCAAGTAACCGATGCCCAGTAGCGCGCTGCTGACCCCGCTGCGTACCGAGGATTTGATATACTCTTGTCGGCTTTGCTTCAGGGTTTGATCCCGCTCGCTGCGAATTTGGGTCTGAGCGTCCTTCACTCTTTGATCCAGCGCTTTAGGGTCTTGCTTAAACTGCTCTAATTGCTGTTTAATTGCCTGCAACTGCTCGCGCTGCTGTCCTTGGATTCGACCGCTACCGAGTGCTTGATCCAACTCAGAAAGCCTCTGGGGGTCATTAGCGAGGGCGGCAACCTGTTGAGAGCGGTCTTTCAGTTGTGTTTCAGCTTGCTGGGATCTTGTACTAATTTGCTCAACCGTCCGTTGGTTGAGCAACCTTTGGCTATTGACGTTGACAAAGGTCAGCGCTAAAAATGCTATGCCCAATATGACAGACAGTGCCAGCGAGGCTGGTTGCAGGATTGCTGACAAACCTTTTTTGGTCGCTCCAGAATTGCTGTCAATCCAAAACCCAGCAAACAGGAAAGCCAGACCGACCATTGGAATAATTCCCCGGTCAATTAATTGGGTTGTAACGGAAACAGTCTGTTGCAAACCCAGCAGTTGCAGCTGTTCCGGATTCAGGTTAGCTGGTGTAACCGGCGGAAACAGTAAAACTGCGTAGTCAATCAGCGAGGATACAATCATGATTGTTCCCACTAGCTGGAAAATTCCGGCAGCTACGGAAGAAGGTTGACGGCTACTTGTCGCTTTCATTGCTTCGTGTTTTGTAAATCGGTTATAGTCTGTCTGGTTTATTTAACCGCAATTGGCTATATCTAGTTTCTCATTGAAACAAATCCCTGGAGAGATGCCGTTACTGGCAAAAGCCTTGCCAGGAGAGAAAAAGAGATTTTTTGAGCTGCACCAGCGAAACTCGTGCCCCAGGCAGATCGCCCGCAAGCCCCAGCGAGTATTTTTGCTGGTTCGCGACTCAGGGGTGGGGGAGTATGCCACAATGAATTCCAGTGTATCTGGCGATTGAAGCATTATCCCCATGCTGCTCAAGTGTACAACCCGTCATATTCGGATTTTTGCTGCTGAGGTCGAGAACAACGAGCTAGTACCTAGCGACAGCGTTCTAACGTTGGATATCGATCCGGATAACGAATTGAATTGGAACGAAGAAGCGCTGCAACAGGTTTATCGCCAGTTCGATGAACTGGTTGAGTCTTATAGCGGCGAAGATTTGACTGAATACAATCTCCGTCGCATTGGTTCGGATTTAGAGCATTTCGTCCGCGGTCTGCTTCAAAACGGTCAAATCAGTTATAACCTCAACAGTCGCGTTCTCAACTACAGTATGGGCTTGCCTCAAGTCGCATCTGAAGGCAGCCGATAAAGGCAGCCGGTTTGAACGCTTTTGACCAGGCAGAGGTTCCAGGGAGAGAAATGGGGTGAGCTTACCCTCACGTTCTCCCTCATGCTTCTCCTTTTGCCGGAGCAATCCGGAGCCAGGACGCAGCTAGTTAAGATCCTTTGGTCTTTTTTTGCTCTAAAAATTCTTTAAAAGCCACTTGACGATTGACCATAAAACGGCTCCAAAAACCCGGAATAAAATCATCCATTGTGCTGACAAGCGCCCAAATCTCAAGGTTCTTTAACTGATGGAGCTGGGAGTGCGATCGCTTGAGGTTTTCCAGTTGCTGAGCCAGCTTTTGGCTCTCAGGTGATTCTGTCGCTGAATTGTTTTTATCTGGCAAATTGTTAAATTGAAAGTTAGGCATAGCGCAAGAGGCAAAACAGGTCGATGCGCTAATATTAAGATAATCCAAAAGCTATATAGAACAGCCAAAAGATTTGTTTATTATACAAGTATAGTTAAATTTTGGCTGGCAAAAGGTGAATAGCTCTGTAGCTCAAACCACTTTCCCAGCTAATATTTAATCAAATAAAAATTAACGCTCTATAGCTTTAGGAATTTTCTGTTAACGCTGCTCAAAAGTTATTATTTAAATATACCATGTCTGCTCAAGAACCTGTAAGCCCTTGGAGTTATAAACCTTGGTGGTGTCAGCCTTGGTCGATCCTGCTTGTGGGCATAACCCTAATCGTCGGCAGTTGGGTGCTGCTCAAAACCTGGTGGGTGACCGTTCTGGTAGCGATTCCAGTATCTACCTGGATGGGCTTCTTTTTATTAATTTGGCCCCAGCTGATGCGGCAAAGCGGCGTTTTGCAGCTGATGGAGCAGCAAACCCCAGAGCCTGTGGAAAAATCCGGTTACGGGAAAACCTTGGGCGAATAGAGAATATTAGGAATGTGGCAGCCGAAAATCAAGCGCTACAATCGGCGATCATCGATATAGAAGCAATTTAAGTAGAAGCCAGGTGAAGGCTGACAACACACCCAAGGCTGATAGACGCGAGGAACCTTCATGCACGACACGGCTAAGATTACTTGTCCCTTCTGTCAGGCGCTCAATCCAGAGGCTCACAGATTTTGCCAGCAGTGTCGTGCCATTTTGCCAAAACGGTATTTGTATGCTCTGGGTAGGGGGATAGAAACCTTAAAAGAAGGGCAACTTTTGGCAGAGCGCTATCTAATCGCAAATAGTTGCGAAGCTCTGAGCCACGAGCATCGCCAGGGCGACAACCAGCCCTCTGGCGTAGCGTCTTTGAAGCACAATCGCATCGTACTCGATACTAAACCGGGGTTGCCCCCAGAATTTCCATCGGATATTCCAGCCCCAATTACCCCTTACTTGCGGTTGTTTCCTTATCGACTGCACGTTCCTCAAGTATTTGGAGTGGCGACGCTGGAAAAAAAAGGCAAATCTGAGGAAATTTGGCTGTTAGAGCAAGCGCCGATTTACAGGGAAGCACAGCAGCGAAAAACACAGGTAAAACCCCAGCTACTGCCCGAATTAACTCGGCTGTGGCAAGGCGCATCCCCATTGCGCCAGCTCAATTGGTTGTGGCAAATAGCGACGCTGTGGCAGCCGTTTAGCAGCGAAGGAGTGGCGTCTAGCTTGCTTTGCCCAACGCTGCTGCGAGTAGAAGGGGGGCGAGTGCGACTGTTGCAATTGCAACCGGATCGTTCGACCCCTGCGTTAAGCGAACTGGGCAATCTGTGGCGAGAATTGATAGCAGGGGCAAACCCAATCGTGGCAGAATTTCTCGCCCAACTGTGCCAACAAACGATCGAGGGGGAACTATCGTGCGATCGCTTAGTTGCTGAGTTAGATTTAGCACTGAATAACTGCGGGAAAACTCTAGACCGCAGCTATGAAATTATCACCCGCACGGATAAAGGTCCCAGCCGTCAGCGCAATGAAGATGCCCGCTACCCGAACAGCGACACGGCAAACAGTTTTGAATTCTCAGTGCCAAATTCCTCCTCTCAACAACCCTCCAATACATCCAGATACATTCCCTTGGCCATTGTCTGCGACGGCATCGGGGGACATGAGGGGGGTATCGTCGCTTCTAATTTGGCAGTTGAAACCATCCAACAGCAACTACAGCATGTCAGAAATGACGGCAGTTGGCAACCAGAAACCCTATCAACCACATTAGAACTAGCAGTTTGTGCCGCTAACGACCAGATCAGTCAGCGCAACGATGCCGAACAGCGACAGCAACGGCAACGCATGGGAACGACCCTGGTAATGGCATTAGCCTACGGTCATGAAATTTACATCACTCACGTGGGAGATAGTCGAGCATACTGGATCTCGCGTACTGGATGCCACCAGGTGACCTTAGACGATGATGTGGCTTCGCGGGAAGTGCGGTTAGGTTACTCGCTATACCGAGAAGCAGTGCAACAATTGGGGTCGGGATCTTTGGTTCAGGCATTGGGTATGAGTTCCTCGATCAACTTGCATCCCACAGTAGAGAGGTTTGTCGTCGATGAAGACTGTATTTTCTTGCTGTGTTCCGATGGATTAAGCGACGGCGATCGCGTAGAGCAGTTCTGGGAAGATGAAATTCTGCCAGTTTTAGACGGAAAAGCCGATCTGGCAAGCGCTGCCACCAGGCTGATTGAAATTGGCAACACCCTAAACGGACACGACAACGTTACCGTAGCTTTGGTTCATTGTCGAGTCAGCGCTAAACCAGAAATGCTCCGAACCGGGTTGAGGGCTAATGGTAAATCCTCCCCCGCCGCTGAGAGCCAAACTTCCACACTCAGCAACCAGCGGACTTCCAGGGCGAAAACCCAAAACCCACCTACTCTACTCAAGACGCGGTTGCTTTCAGCCCCACGCCGCCCACGCAGCTTGTTACCGCTTTTGTGCGGAATTGGGCTGCTGTTGGGACTGGGCGGGGCTATGGCCTACCTGTTATTACCAGAAGAAGTGCAAAAAGTCAAGTCAGCGCTCTTTAATTCCAGTCCTAGCCCGTCGGCTCAGCCTTCAAGTCCGGCTGTTGCAGCCTCGTTTAGTCCGGGGTCTTTCATTTTAGTCAAAAGTGCAGCAGAAAGCGCTTCGGGCCAGATCCGCGACTTGGTACTGTTCCCACAGCCGATTGCAGAGTCTAGTTTATCGACAACCGGATCGGGGCAGAAAATAGTCCCCGCCGGTAGCATTTTACAAGTGGTGAGCAAACAGGCAACCCCAGGACAGGATGTTTGGTTGAGACTAAAAGTTTGTTCGCTCCCCAAAACCGGATCGGGAAATACAACGGTCAAACCTCCCCCACATCAGTCCTTGCAGCATCAGGAACCAGTGAAGAAAAACCCAACTACCACCAACCCCAGTCCACCGCCAAAGCGCGATACGCCTGAAGCCACGCTGGGCGATCGCGCTTTGGCGACCAAGGAAAATCCCCTGCTAGAACCCGGAGAAACCGGCTGGATAAAAGAAGCCGATCTGACTTTCTTTGGGCTGCCAACCTCAACGGTTGCTCCCCCACGACAGGGAAAATGCGCTGCTGTTGCCGGTTAGTCCAGGTTAAGGTGCCAATCTCCACAGAAAATTGATACAGTCATTGTCTAGGTTTAATATCCAGTGTTCTCAATGTCGCCATCTGAGAGTCCTTGCCTCAACTTGAGCGTAGATCGCCTGGTAGCTGCTGGGGCAGACCACTTTGCCATCTGGGTTGTCAAAGCTCCTTATCCAGGCGGATATGTCCACCACGACTGCATTTGGCCAGAAACCTTGACGCAAACCTGGTTGGGCTGGCAACAAATGTTTTCCCTCACCAAACCCCCAAAACCAACTGTTCTTTTAGATTGGTCGAACCAGACTACCAGCTACAGCAGCCGTCTGATGCAACAGTTGGGAATTGAACTGTGGCAATGGTTATTCGATGGCCCAATTCAACGCAGTCTGGAACACAGCCAAGGGATTGCTACCGGACAGGAGCAATTTTTGCGGTTGCGCCTGGAAATTCGCGATCCGGACTTGATCGTTCTGCCTTGGGAAATTATGCAACCTCAAGCTGGGACGCAAGCGATTTCTTTAAATCACCAAAAATTGCTGTTCAGTCGTACCACCAGCGATGTTGACCCCCTACAGCCCAGGCGCACGGATCATGCTTTAAATATCCTGCTGATTTTAGGCGAGAACGTTCCGACTTCGCGCAAAACTGCCAGCCGTTTGGAACTCGAAGAAGAGGGTAGAACTTTAACCAAACTTTTGGAACACAGCGGACAGATCGCTTCGGCGGGCGGTTCTGGCACGTTTGTTCCCTGTCTGGTAGATACGCTGATTCAGCCAACCCCATCCGAACTCATTGGGCGCTTGGAAAGCGGCAGTTACAACATTATGTTTTATGCCGGTCATGGGGAACCCGCCCCAGATGGCGGCTTGCTGTTTTTGGGGCCTGGAGTTACCATGAACGGCATCGAATTGGCACAGGTACTGACTCGTTGTCGGGTGACGCTAGCTGTGTTCAATGCTTGTTGGGGCGCTCAACCCGTACACCAGGGGGAAACGAGCGTTCCCCGCAGCAGTTTGGCAGAAGTGCTGATCCATCATGGAGTGCCAGCGGTGTTGGCAATGCGGGATGCGATCGCCGATCAAGAAGCGTTAAGTTTTATACAAACTTTTGCGCGATCGTTAGCCGAACGGATGCCGATCGATCGAGCCGTGGCAGTAGCCAGACAGCATCTGCTAACTCTGTATAAATTTAACCAACCAGCCTGGTCTTTGCCGGTTCTCTACTTGCATCCAGAATTTGACGGTCAGCTGATCCAACCTTCAGACGGCATCACCGAATTACCCAATACCTCAACTTGGATCGGACAAGTCCGCCCCAGTGCCTTCCTGCGTCGCATCGGAGCGACGAATAAAATTTGGCGCATTTACGGTGGGTTAATGCGGGTGGGACGCAATCAGAGGAACGATTTGGTCATCCCCGAACCCTGGGTTTCCCAAACACATGCGAGAATCTTCTGCCGCGAAGAGCGGATCGAGAATAAGGCGACGGCGACTTATTTTCTCAGCGATGAGTCTCGCTTCGGTACCCTGGTTTTAGGTGCTGCGGGTTGGCAAAAGGTGCATCACCAAGAACTGCCTTTACAATCAGGGATGCAGCTCAAGTTTGGCAGTTCCCAAGGCCAAAGTTGGGAATTTGTCATCGACACCTAGTCGGGGATGGGGCAGCGGCAAAAATCGGCAATTTTGATCCAAACAATACTACAGGTGAAGCCATGTTCTTACTACAAATAGTTTGATCGCCTCAATTTGCTTGCAGTTAGAACAACCTATGCCCGATGCCCGATGCGCTTTGAGGTCAAACCAAAACAAATGAATAAATAGCGAACAGTTGCGGAACTCGTTGAGAGGCTGGTGTATCTAACCACACCAGCGTGCATAGAGAGTGGATTGTTGGAGTAGAATCATGGTAAACACAAATAACAGTTATTCGGAATATTCTGAGCGCTTACAAACTCAAGCTACACAGGAGCTAGTGCAGCTACTGTGGCAGGAGGAAGAGGTATCATATCCCTGGAATCCACTCGCGCCAGAGTCGGAAGCATTTGTTGCCGAACTAGAACAAGAGTTTATGTTAGATGATTGGTCGGCGGCGGAAATAGGGGCGCGATCGCAAGCTTTCTTCTCCCAAATCGACCAACTTTGGCCTGAAATTGTTCCCGCTCCTATTTTGCAAAAGCTTCAGGCATCTTTATCAGAGCGGTTTGCCTATCGCGTGCCTTCCGATTGGTTAGACGCGATCGCTACCAAGGCAAGCGAACTGATCAACGGCACCGGGTATCCAGCCCCAGCGCTATCTTTAATGGATAGAATGGTAGAATGCGTGCAGGAATTAATCCCTAATTGGGCCGAAGACGATTTGCAAGTGTTGGCGCGTCCTTTAGCCTATGCGATGCGCGGAGCAGAAGCTGACACGGTAGAAGAATTAGCCCTGGGAGCAGTTCGGCCTTTAGATTGGAATGAATTATCCGAAATGGAACGGGCGCGTTTGAGTTTAGCGATCGCTCGCATCGCCATCGACGAATTGGAAACTACGGACGAGTAATAAAACGGGTGGCAAAATTTTGCGATCGCGTCGGCGACAAGGCACGAGCTTTCAGGATCGCCGCCGCTAGAAAAGCATAGGATAAAACTCCGACCACTGCCAATCCGAACGCGCTGAAAAACCCGGTGGCGTTCCAAAGTGCATGGAGTATGGCAGCACTCAAGTAACCCACCCCCAGAATTTTCCAGAAGTTGCGGGGTTTGAGGATGCTCAACCCGATAAAATAGCCCAAATAGCCGCTATAGGCCATATGTCCGGCGACAGACCCCATAATTCTAGGAATCAGTAACTGCAAGCCTACCAGCTGACCGGCGCCGTCTCCCGCCTGAAACGTCACGTTCTGGATTGCCTCTGGTACGTACTGTCCCAGGGTTTCCAACAGGGTAAAACCTACAGCAGAGGCAGCTCCCAGCAAAATCCCATCCAGAGGTTCCCAGACACCGATGCGTTCTCGCCAAGGCGATGGCAGCTTGCGTGCCAGTAAATAGGCTCCTAGTACCGGCAACGCCTTCAACAGTTCCTCCATCAATCCTGCTCCGAAAAACATTCGCATCAGCAAAACCGGAAAGCTGACTGACTCGGTTTCGCTGGGAACGCTTCCCGGTAAGAATTCACGAAAAACTAGCAAAAATACCTGTAATAGGGGACTGAGTAAAATCAGCACAGTGGTGAGGGCAGAAGCAAACATCACCCACCAAGGTTTACGCTTGCCGCAGAGCTGGTAAACAAAGTAGTAAGCACCACCTGCCAGATAAGCTGCCAGCAACATGTTGAAAGCCAGCGGCTCTCCTACCGCAGTAAACATCAGCACCACAAATCCCACCGTGACGATCGCTGGAATTAAAAAAGCTTTTTGCTTGAGCTGTCGTCCCGTTGAGAGAATGGGAAACAGTTGGCTGATCGTCACCCGATCTAAGCTACCAGAAGGATTTGAAGGCGCTCCTACTGCCATCAGCGGCGTAGGAGCGGGCGTCTGCCCCTGGTAAAACGGCTCAGGAGTTTGGCTGCTGTTGTTCAACTCAAAGGTGAATTCCGGGCCGTTTTTACCCAACTGAATGCGATCGCCCGCTTGCAATTTACGACATCTAGTCAAGCGATCGCCGTTGACGTAGGTGCCGTTAGCGCTATTGAGGTCGCAAATTTCCCACTTGCCAACATCCACAGGACGGACTGCGGCATGACGGCGGGAAACCATCCCGTACTCTTGGGAGTCCAAAACGATTTCGCAGCCGTAGTCTCGCCCGATGAGCGCTTCGCCCGTAGTTGTAAGTTTGTGGCGACGTTCAGATCCCCCTAAACCACTAGGGGACAGATGCCTCAGAAATCCTACTGCACGGTCAAAGCCTGTCATTTTCGGTTCTATAGTGAGTCGCCAACAAGATGCACGAGCAACGACTACGCAGGTGGCTATTGGTTAGCTCTTGCATCCCGAACCGCAGCCCAGAAAAGCCATCCAGTCAGGGGGATGCAAATTAACAGGATCGTGGTGGTGACTAGGGTACCTAATTCCGGTTTTCCAGAAGATAGCTCGAATATCGAACCTACCGCAGCGATCGCGCTGATGCAAGCACCGCCCAAAAATAACCCGCTCTTGGGAGTCATTACATTCACAATAGATAACTCCCTATGCTACTGGTTTAACTGCTTGCGTGGAAAAGCCTTGTTTATCTAGCTCTTGGGTTAGCGCCAAACGATTTTCCACCCGGTCTACAAATAGTACTCCAGTCAAGTGATCCATTTCGTGTTGAATCGCACGGGATAGCAGACCAGTAGCGGTTATCGTCCGAGGGCGTCCGTATTCGTCTTTATAAGACACCTCAACAGCTTCGGGTCGTTTTACATCTAAATAAACCCCCGGAATGCTAAGACAGCCTTCCTGAGCCACACAGATGTCTCTGCTGGCCTTTTTGATCGTGGGATTCACCAGAATCAGGGGTTGATTAGCTGGGTTATCCGGTTCGCAATCAATCACGATTAGTTGTTTGTGAATTGCCACTTGAGGAGCTGCCAAACCGATGCCCTCAGCGCTGTACATCGTTTGCAGCATTTGTCGTGCTATCTCGCGGATTTCCGCATCTACCTTGGTAATGCGCTTAGCTGGATAGCGTAACGCGCGATCGCCCAGATAGTGGATTTCCAAAGGCGGATTTTCTAACTTTTTCTTTTCAACCAAAACCTCAGAAGCCATGAACCTGTTACCTAAGAACAATTTCTATCGATTCGACTCAATTTAATTTTGACAGTCCCTGACCTACAGGTGCAGGGATGGTTAAGACTTCACAGCCTTTATATCCTGATTTCTCAGGTTCCCAGGATCGCAACAGTTGCCAAACCAAAAATGATGGGGGTGTAAGTGCTTGTCTTTAACCATGATAACTAAACCGCAGCCTCTCTTGCCCCTCTCGATCGAGCAGGACTTTTAGGACTTATGGCGTAACAAAACCCGGTTTTGACGAAAAATCAGCTCTTGGGTAGCTGAAGATCTCCGAATAAACCGGGTTTCTGCCCTTGTCCTGGGCAAGTACTTTTTTATTTGATAAACAGGCTCTTGGATTAGAAAGGCGTTGCCGAGAACGGATCGAAGTCTACCAAGCCAGCAGAAACTCCTGTAATTCCTCTGGGGCCAGTTTGGTTAAGCACTGGTCCTGCCGGATCGCTCCACCAGTTATTTTCCGCGTTCAGCGCGCCTGTACCTGAGTGACGTAACCCAGCAGCTGTGTTACCGATCAGATTGTTGAAGTTGACTTGCACCGTAGTTGGAACGGTTGTTCCACTTCGGATAGCCACGCCGTTGAGCGAGTTGGTGATCACGTTACTCAGAATGTTGACAGTTTGGGGTCCACCGCCAGCAATACCGCTATTGCGCACCCGAATCCCACCTGCCTCTGGGTCTTCATCACCACTATTTGGTATGCGGTCTTGTCCCCTGTTGGCGTTCGTCACGTCGTTGTTGGTAATGTTGGCGCTGCCACCTGCCAGTTGGATACCCTGTTCTCCAATATCGCTGACTGAGTTGTTGCTAATTCTGCTGATTTGAGCGTCGGTGCCAGTGATATTGTCTAACGCCATACCGGGACCGGCGACGTTTGATAGTACGTTATCCAGTATCGTGACAGTGCGGGCATCAATAATCTGAATCGCGCTAGTGGTGCCATTGGTGATATCCCGCAATGCATTTTCTCGAACGCTGACTACCGAACTGGCTGGATTTAAGTCCATGTAGATAGCGCCGCTGTTACCAGAACCTGGCCCGGTGAAGACATTGCGACGAATGACGATATTTTCACCGCCGGTATTGGCTTGCATCCGGATGCCATTTTCGCCATTTGTTTGAATTGTTAACCCCTCAATCGTGACGTTATTAGTTCCATCAGCGATGGTAAACACTGGTTGTCCGGCGGCTGTAGGCTGAACAATAGCAGGGGTAACTGATGAGCCTCCATTAGGGTTATTACCCGCATTGGGGCCGCGAATGATTAATCCCGATTTGTTGATGGTGACGCTTTCGTTGTAAGTCCCTGCTGAGACAAAGATGATTTGGTTAGAATTAGCAGTCGCCGCAGCAATGGCTTGGGCAATACTGTTAAAGGGGGTAGGAACAGCGAGTTGTCCGTCTGAGTTATACAGAAAAATACCAGTGGTTGCAGGAGGTGGAGCTAACGGAATGCCTAATAGACTCACCGTAGCACTCGGCTGCGAACCAACTATATAAGCGGCATCTTCAGCTACAGCTACGGTTACTGTTTGAGTTGGTGGAGCGCCACCACCTTGGGGCGAAATGGTGATTAAATTTGATACGGCTTGACCAGCGGGAATGGTAATCGTACCGCTCAAAGATGGCGAAGCCGAGAAGCTATTTTCCAGCGCCGAACCGCCTACAGTGTACCTAATCGTAACAGGTTGGCTAAGATCGCCCCCGGTGCGCGCGAACTGAAATGTACCATTTCCTGCGGATGGTGCAGGTCCCCCAGCCAGCGGGTCAGGGGCGGTGACGAACACAATCGGTTTTGTACCGGGCAGTACAACTGGCCCATCGGCAATGTTCACCGTAGCCGTTAAGGGGGTTTGCAGATTGTAACCGGGAAGGTCAACTAAGGTTAGCGTCACGCTTTCATTACCTTCACCTGTTAAAGTATCCCCGAGGGGGATGATGGGAATCGTGACAGTGTCAGAGCCAGCTGGAATAATTACAACACCGCTTAAGGGGTTATAGTCTTTGCCATTGGTCGCTGTCCCTGAAATTGTGTAACTGATGGGCAGCGCTTTTTCTACAGTACAAGGTACGGAAATTGTGAACTCGCCAGTATCTATGGGACTACCGATAGAAGGTTCGGTTGCTAAGGGATCGGTGGCTAGAATGCGGACATCTGGAGGCCCTGCGGGGATAAACGAAGTGCCATCGATATTGTCCCTGCTAAACCCTTGCAAAACGACCAAAAACTCGCCCGTGCCTTTATCCTGAATAATTGTGTTAGCGGCATCAGCGCCGGTTCCTTGGAAAATATTTAAATTGTCGTAAACTAGACCGCCCGTCAGCGAGATCAAATCCGTACAAGCTTGAAAGTCAGTAATAACGTCGGCATCTTCTCGGTTGGGGCCGCCGGTTGTTTTAGTTGTAGCACCCGTGATTCCGCTTACCCGACCGATAACGAAGATATCACTGATGGTGTCACCTGCGACATCACCTCTGAGGGTATCCGCACCAAGGTCGCCGTAGAGAACGTCCCTACCTTTGTCGCCAAACAAAACATCATTTTGCATCCCTCCTCGCAGGGTATCGTCTTCCTGTCCGCCATAGAGGGTGTCTTTAGCCATGCTGCCCAAGAGTAAATCATCCCCTTGGTTGCCGTACAGGATGTCGTTACCGCCAAGGCCAAATATCGTGTCGTTCCCTTGGTTGCCGAACAGGACATCGTTACCAGTGCCGCCAAATTTACTTTCTCCACCTTGGTCGCCGAAAATCAAGTCGGCATCCTCACCGCCATAGATCGTGTCGTCTCCCAAGTCTCCGTATAAGGTGTCATTACCCTTATCTCCAAACAGGGAGTCATTTTGCATTCCTCCCCGCACTAGGTCGTTACCTTGACCCCCATAGGCGGTATCGTTGCCCATGTTGCCATTGATGGTGTCATTGCCTTGGTTACCGGAGAGAAAGTCGTTGCCGTCGCTGCCAAAGAGGAAGTCGTTATCTAGGTCGCCATACAGGCTATCGTTACCCAGATCGCCGTACAGTTGGTCGTTGTCCCTACCTCCCCGCAGCAGATCGTTATCTTTACCGCCTCGGATGGTATCGTTACCCTTGTTGCCAAAGATAACATCATCTTGTTGACCGCCAAATAGCAGGTCGTTATCGTCTAAACCAAATATCGTGTCGCTGCCTGTGTCGCCGGAAACCGTGTCGTTTCCCTTGTCTCCGTAGAGCTGGTCGTTGTCTTTTCCTCCGTAGAGCTGGTCGTTGTCTTGTCCTCCCCGCAGCGTATCGTTGCCCCTATTGCCGTAGAGGATGTCGTTGTTTTCAAAGCCAAATAGCTGGTCGTTGCCGTCTTGTCCTAGCACTGTATCATTGCCAGCGAGACCGAGAATTGTGTCATTCCCTGCTGTCCCGGTGAGAAAATCGCTATTGGGCGTGCCAACGATAAATACCATGTTTTAAACTCCTCACTACCCACGTCATATACTTTAATGTTTCTGTCTACGCTCAATAAGTATTGCTGCTATTTCCGTAATAATGCGTATTCGTAGTTAATTTTAGGCTGAAGCTGTCTGGGGTCAATCCTGAGCGCGAAAGCCAAGGGTTGAATGGTAAGCGATAATACTTACTTAAGCTAGGGGCGAAAAGTTGATCGGTCTGGAGTTGAAGCAATGGGAGAATGGGATATCTACGGACAAACTTTGCGATCGCAATGGGACTGTTTGCTACAAAATCTAGGACAGTGGCAGGGTTCGTTTACCAGTTTCTCACCTGGGGGAGAATTACTTGAAGATACACCTACGGTGGTTTCTCTCCAAGGATTGAACGACAATAAGACGATCCGCCAGATAGTGCGTCGCTATCTTCCTTTAACCCATCCCACGGGAAAACTAGAATCACAGGATTTGGTTCTAGAGTACAGTTCTCTCAATCGCAGCATCTTGTTTTTCAACAACGGTGCTTTTTCCCAAGGTTCGATGCAGTTTGCACCCTTTTCTGAATTCGCTGCTGAGTTTTGCTTAATTGAGGGCGATCGCCGTCTGCGCCTGCTACAAATTTATAACCGCAACTCTCAGCTTGAGAAGATCGCCTTGATTCGGGAAAAACTCACAGGTGAAAATAACAGCCCCAATGCCCCTGTAGTGGCAGAACACCCTAACCTAACTGTAGACGACCTGTTGGGCGAATGGCAGGGACAAGCTGTAACAATTTATCCTGACTTGCGATCGCCCGATATCTATCCCACTAAACTGCTAATTTATCTTAATGATGCGGGTCGTTTGGTGCAGCAACTGGGTTTTGGCGATCGCACCATTACCTCATCTGCCATAATTGATGGCAAATGCCTCTATTTTGACCAAGGTTCCCAACCCGTACAAGTGTTGTTGTTACCTAACGGTGCTTCTTCTAACTGTCCCTGGCAAATTAACAACCGTCAAGCTTTTATCCTGGAAGTGGGTTGGATGTACGCACCCAATCAGCGACAGCGGATGATTCGCAGTTATGACCAAAAAGGCGGATGGGTGAGTTTAACTCTAGTAACTGAGTCTAAGATAGCAGGTGAGCAGGTGAGCAGGTGAGCAAGGGAGAAGATAGGTTCAAATTCCCATACCTTAGAGTAAAGAACAACGACGCCTTAAAGCTTGTTCGAGCAGGGTTTGATATTCTGTTTCTGTAACCGTATAGGCTCCAAATCTTTCCAAATGGGGGTTGTTCATTTGGGCATCAAATAGGATGAACCCGCGATCGCGCAGTCTCTCCACTAACTTTACCATTGCTACTTTCGACCCTTCTGGAATGCGGTAAAACATCGATTCGCCAATAAAAGCGCCTCCGATGACAATTCCTAGAATCCCTCCAGCGAGTCGATCTCCTTCCCAAGTTTCAAAGCTTTGAGCAATTCCGCTTTGATAAAGCGCAAAGTATATCTCCTGTAATTCCCTAGAGATCCAGGTGCTTTCCCTATCGGCACAACCAGCAACCACGGCTTTAAAATCTTGGTTAATCGCTACGGTGAAGCGATCGCTATTCAGCACCCGACGCAGGGACTTCGGGTAGCGAAACCTTTCATCCAACGGAATTAGCGCTCGCTTGCGGCTACTATACCACCCCAAGTTGCCGGTTTCATCTGCCATCAGGAAATATCCTTGAGCGTATCCCTCGATTATTGCCGGAATATTAAGCTGCATAGCTCGGGTGACTCTGGTAATATTTTTTACTCAATTTCCTCTTCATCTCATCCATAGCAGCTAATGGCTAATTGCTAATGGCTAATGTCTGGGAAAATGCTATATTATCAATTAGCTATTAGCTACTTGCGTTGTTAAAACCTATCCGCTACCCTGGTTAAACTCCTCCTATGAAAAAGTTTGAACAAAAGTTTGAACAAGTTCCACTCCTTGAGAGTACTTTAATAAATATCCTGAATAAAGTACAGAAAGATTGGGGTTATTGCCAAATAAAAAAAAAGGATAATGTTTATATTTTACATCTACTGGGTAGCGATGATGCTATGCTTACCGTCTCCCATAACGAAACGAGTCACATATATAAGTTATATTGGTATGAAAGTTCTACTCCTGCCGTCTTTGTAGAATCAAAGCTGAATAAAATCTACAATAAACAAACCCGCACTTATACAAAAAAGCAGAGAATTTATCAAGTTTACTATCAACATAATTCAGATTCTTTTAGGACTTCGATTAATCAAATGTTTGCTGAACTCGTCAAAGCGAAGATTGTTGAAAATACGTCAAAACTAACGAAAGAGGATGAAAAGCCACCCCTAGTTACCGTTGTACAAGATTGACTGTACAAAATTGACGGCGATCGCGCGCCAACAACGCATCTTGTTGTTAAATTAAAATTAAATAGCCCGTTTAACTAGCTTGTCAATGCGTCAGGATGGTTAGCAATCATGTCAGAAGCAATCCCGCCAATTACACTACCCGCTAGCCAAAATCCGCAGCAAGAAGGGGAATGGTTGCAAAATACCTTGCTAAATTGGCTTAATGGAGAGTTTATCCCGGAAGCAGTCAATCAGGAGATTGCTCGCCGAGCTACCCAGATCTACGTCCGACACCGAATGGAAGGCGAAAATGACCTGGGATCGCTCGTAATCGCGATTGTAACGGAGATGCAGGCGTTTGACTTTTCCAACAGTTTTTACAGCGAGTTTGCGATCGCTAATGCTGT
>DNGG01000139.1:0-7382 GCA_003486675.1 Cyanobacteria bacterium UBA11372 | reverse complement strand
GAGTTTGCGATCGCTAATGCTGTAAGCGACTTGCTTTTAGACAGTCTGGGAATTGAGCGCTGCTGCGGACAATGAATTTTAGACTTGGTAATAGGTTACAGGTCATCGGTCCTAGCTGATTGGCAATTACCAATTACCAATTACCAATTACCAAAATCAAGCTACCAGCTAGACTTAACCACACCGGGTAGCAAACCTTTATGCGCCCACTCGCGCAGGACGTTGCGCGACAGACCAAAATCCCGATAATATCCTCTAGGGCGACCAGTGACCCAGCAGCGATTCCGCTGGCGGGTACGAGAGCTATTACGAGGTAGTTGTTGAATTTGGCGGTGAATTTCCAGCTTTTCGGCTTGGGAAGTGGCTTGGGCAAATTGTTCCTTCAATTCTTCCCGCTTGTCGCCATACTTTTCAGCGAGTTTGGCGCGTTTTTTCTCGCGCTCGATCATGCTCTTTTTAGCCATGAATAGTGCTTGTGCTTTTGAATCTGTGAAGACAGCATTTTCTATCTTAGCGCTTTGCGGCGGATTTAATACCAGGGGAATTGGTTTCCTGGGCAACGCCAGCATCGAGTTGCGGTAAATTTGCCCCAGGGCAAAGCTCAGCCAGGGCGCAAGCGCCGCATTTGGGATTTCTCGCCGTACAAACAGCCCGACCGTGGTAAATTAGTCGAATTGACCAGTTTTCCCAGTCAGGCTGCGGTAATAAGCGGATTAAATCGCGCTCGATGCGGATAGGATCTGCATGTTCGGTCAAACCGAGACGGTTACTTAGTCGCTTCACGTGGGTATCTACTGTCACGCCTTGATTTATCCCGTAGGCGTGAGCGAGGACAACATTTGCGGTTTTACGCGCCACTCCTGGCAATTCGAGCAACTGTTCCATAGTTTTAGGCACCTTGCCGCCAAATTTTTCCCCGATCGTGCGGCAAGCGCCTTGAATATTTTTAGCTTTATTGCGATAAAAGCCTGTAGAACGGACTAGGGTTTCTAATTCTTCCCGATCTGCTTTGGCGATCGCAACCGCATCGGGAAAGCGGCGAAACAACTCCGGCGTGACTTGATTCACCCGCTCATCGGTACACTGAGCAGAAAGAATCGTTGCTACCAGCAGTTGCACTGGCGTTTCGTAGTTAAGCGTACAAGTCGCGTTGGGATAAAGTCGCTTGAGGCGAATCAAAATCTCCAACGCACGCTGCTGCTTCGATGACCACTTGCGGGTAATGCTCACCGGAATAACCTTTGGACTCCTTCCAAGTTAGCAGTATCTCGGACAATCAGAAAGATTCCCAGTCCCAACAGTAGCATCAAACCTGTCTGCATCACTCCATCTTGAACTTTGCTTGGCAATGGCTTACCCCGAACGCCTTCAATCAGTAAAAAGGCTAATTGACCGCCATCGAGTGCTGGCAAGGGCAAAATGTTGATAATCGCCAGGTTGATGCTAATTAAAGCCGCAAAATTAAACAAGTAAGCTGGATTTTCTTGGGCTATTTTAGCACCGATCTCCACAATTTTTACTGGCCCAGCTACTTGGTCTGCTGTTTCTTTGAAGTTACCGATCAGCTGCCCAAAACCATTAATTGTCAAACTAACTGTCTGCTGAAATCTTTCCGCAGACATACTAAAAAGCTGTAACACATTTTGGCTGCGACTATACACCTGTTCGCCGTTAAAGCTTAGAGGAACTCCGATGCGGAAGCCTTTTGTTGTAGCTTCAGGAGTCACGTTCAAGGATATTTTTTGCTCGCCTCGCTGCACGAGCAGAGCAATTGGCTCGCCTGAACTATTTCTGATTAATTCCCTGAATTCTTGGATGCCATTTAAAGAAGTACCAAACTGCTTGCCATTCGCTGCCAAAATTACGTCGTTTGGTTTGATTCCTGCTTTAACTGCCGCAGTGGGAGCCAGATTAATACCAACCTTACCATCTGCTCCTAGCCCAGGAGTGAGATAGGCTTCAATTGGCTTTGTCTCGTTTTTGCGACTGACAACCAACTTTATTGGTTTGTCGGAAGTTGTGGTAACCAATTCTCCTTGATTTTTTTCCTCATCCCAATAAAATTCAAATTTTTTACCATCAACCAAGATTTCATCACCTGGTTTTATCCCGGCATTAGCAGCGTTGGGACTAACTGCGCTGACTTCGGCAATCAGTTGAGGAATCAAAATCCCTGGCTTACTTGCTGCTGGTATGCCCACGATACCAAACTGTAGCAATATGACTAAGTAAGCAAAGATCAGGTTAGCAATCACTCCGGCACTAATCACAATCGCCCTGTCTAAAATCGGTCGGTTGCGGAGCAGATTGGGGTCATCGGGGGGGATGGTACTATCGGGGTCATCATCAGGGAAGCCGACAAAACCGCCTAAAGGAAATGCTCGGATAGCGTATTCTGTTTCTGGGCCTTGGTACTTCCACAAGATGGGGCCAAAACCCAGGGAGAAGCGGTTAGCGTGAATTCCCTGAAGGCGGGCTGCCATAAAGTGGCCTAATTCGTGTACCAAGATTAGGAGAGCCAGGACTGCGATCGCTGCCAAAACTGACATAGATAAATTTAACTAAACTCCGCTACACGTTTCCTTACATTCTAAAGAACTGTGCTTCACAGCACATCCCGCTTCAGATATGGTTGTAGCGCTTCTGGTATCCGGATTGTCCCATCGGGTTGTTGGTAATTTTCCAATATTGCCGCCATTGTACGCCCCACCGCTAGTCCGGAACCGTTGAGGGTATGGACAAACTGAGTGCCTTTTTTCCCCGCTTCCTTAAACCTAATATTGCCCCGCCGCGCCTGAAAATCGCCAAAATTGGAACAGCTGGAAATTTCCCGGTATTTACCCGAAGAGGGTAGCCATACTTCCAAGTCGTAGCACCGGGCTGCCCCAAAGCCGATATCGCCGGTACAAAGTTCTATCACCCTGTAAGGCAGCTTCAATGCCTGTAAAATTGCCTCGGCATCGCGAACCAGGGCTTGATGTTCTTCTTGCGACTTGTCGGGATGAACCAATTTGACCAACTCGACTTTGTTGAATTGGTGCAGTCGAATTAAACCTTTTGTATCCCGCCCATAAGCCCCCGCTTCCCTCCGAAAACAAGGCGTATAAGCGCAGTGGTAAATGGGCAGTTGCGACGCTTCCAAGGTCTCATCCCGGTAAAGATTGGTTACCGGCACTTCCGCCGTGGGAGCCAACCACAGGTCATCTGGGTCGCATTTAAAGCTTTCTTCGGCAAATTTGGGTAACTGCCCCGTGGCGGTGAGAGATTGGCTGTTAATCAGAACGGGTGGCAGAACTTCCAGATACCCAGCCGCCGTTTGTCGCTCTAGCATGAAGCTAATCAGCGCCCTCTCCAGCGCCGCACCGGCTCCAATGAGCATTACAAAGCGACTTTGGGCGACTTTAACTGCCCGTTCGGAATTGAGGATACCCAGTTTTTCGCCAATTTCCCAGTGAGGCAGAATATTGGGATTTTGGGGCATGTATTCATCTCCCCAGCGGCGGACTTCGACGTTTTCGTCTTCGTTTTTGCCGATGGGGGTGGAGTCGCTGGGCAAGTTGGGCAATGCTAGTAAAAGTGCTTGGATTTGAGATTTGAGGTCTTTTTCCTGGGGTTCTAGTTCGCCCAACTGGGTCTTGATTTGGTTGCCTTCTTCCTTTAGCGCTTGAACTTCTGCCGCGTTGGCATCGCCCAGCTCTTTAATTTTTTTAGGGATTAGTTTGGCTATTTCGTTACTGCGAGCTTGCAGTTGACTGCGCTGTTTCTCTAATTCCCGCCCCGCACGATCCAACTCTAAAATCGGCTCGATGTCATATTGACCCGCAGAGCGACGCTCTAGTCGTTCTTGGACGGATTGTGGATTTTCTCTTATTTGCTTGAGGTCTAGCACCGATTGTCCTTAGATACTTTTGCCAATTTACCAAAATCGAAGCAGAAAACCTGCGTACTAACCTTCGGGAACGCCTTTGGCGAACAGCCGTGGTATGGTCGCAGGCCAACCTATATTTTACAGAGTTTGACATCTTCCCCACCCTGCTTGCGCGCTCGGGTGGGGATTCCCAGCATCACTGCACAAGAGTTTCTGGCTCGACGAGCCGACTTACTAGAAGTTGGTTTCCCATCCCCAGCAGAGGTCAATCTCTGCCCAGACGTTACTTTCCGAGTGCCTCTCGGTAGTTGTGCTAGACCTTGCAATGCTTTCACCAAAATATTGCTGTCTTTTTACTCATTTTTATTGAACAATTTATTTCAGGACTTATGCAAAGAAACCGGGTTTCTAGGTTGCCCAAGCATAAGTCCTGTATCTATCTAGGTGCGGCTGATGCGATTGAGCAACCAGAGTGTAGCGACAATTCCCACAAAGTGAGCGCCGATAGTATTAATATTTGCCTGGACGACAAACATATCCAACCCGCTGATTACCCGGTTGGGGTCTAACAAGGCGGTTTGACCTTGGGATATCGACTTTCCCACCAGGGTGCCGACAATGGCATAGGCACCGAAAAGCGTGATTAACATGCCCGCTAAATTGACCATCAATCCCAGGCGCAAAACTTGAATTGTATCGGCTTTGCGAGGGCGCCCCGAGGGATTGGGAGACTGTAGCTGTTTGGCGATGATGGTGTAGCGAAAAGCCATGTAAATGCTGCCACCCAGCACCAGCAGTCCGCAAACCGCCAAAAAGGCGCCAAAGCCCGTTCCGGGATTATTCTGGTTGGCGTTGGTGTTGCCACCGAAGGCTGACGACACCAGCAAGACTATGCCTGAAATCACTCCTAGCACTACTTGAGACCAGAAACTAATCCAGCCAGTTCTGCTAAAAGTCCTGGCGATTTGCCGCAGTCCGGCAGGAATCGATTGTGACTCTGATTTATCTGTCATAGGTATACCGATAAAAACCGATCGGATATGGGAAAACTTTATTAAAGAAGATATTTCCAGCACAGCGGGTGGTTACTGCATCCGGCGTGCTGCAGTTTGTCTGGATGGTCGAGAGCAAAACGTGTTGTGGGTGTAATTGCCTAGGCCACGAATTGCGATCGCAACTATGGAAAGGAACTAGCTTATGCAGTCTCAATCCTTAATTTCTTCATGGAGGCAGCGTTTTACCTGTGGCACTTGTGCTGTTGCTTTGGTAGGTAGTTTGGCACTTTACCATAAAACAGTTTTGACCAATCCGATTATGGTTGCTCAAACGCGCCTTCCAGGGAACCCTGCTTCCCATCCCAAAGCTATCAGAAGCCCGTCTCGTCCTGCCGGGATCGCCTTTGGGAAGACGGGCGTACTCAACCGAGTCTTGCCGGGTAGAGAGAACCACTTTAGCTGGCAGCAATTGTTGGTGACAACAAAATTTAACAGTTCTCCGTAGTGCGATCGCTGCACAGGGTAGCTGTCAGTGTAGCCTCAGCCCTAGATCTGGCTCTATCATTGACAGAATCATCCTCCCTCGCGATCTATGTTGGGGTTGTTCAGGTGCTATCTACTACCTGTTCAACCGTGCTTAAAGGGCTGAGGCTGTTATCGTTCTTCCGTCTCTTAGGCACTTCCAGAATTCACTGTCTAAAATTGATCGTATTGACCCCTTCCCCAAGGTCGAGGATGTAACCTCAATACTTTTGACAGTACTGAGGGACAAGCTGCGTCAGTTTCCTAAAAGCCTGAGTCAAATTCTGCTCTGGCACTTGGATAGACTTACAGCTGCTCAATTGTTAGTTTAAATGCGTTTGACGGGGTGGAGCCGTGGATTATGCACATGAAAGTAGACGACATTTACCAGTTTTTTCATTGTCCTCCTCCGATTTATCTGAGCAAGGAGCTAGCGGTGTGCTATGTCCTTGCGGTTTTAGTCCGAGGAGAATCTTATGGAACTGAGCTGATTCAACTCATCGAAACCGAATACCCAGCTTTCCGGCTGTCGGATACAGTCCTATACAGCGCGCTGAAATTCTTGGAGGAAGAACAAGCGATCGCTGGTTACTGGAAAAAAGTAGAGGGGCGCGGCCGCCCGCGTCGTATGTATCGAGTGCGGGTGGATTGGCTAGATCGCGCTCAGGACTTGGCTCGTCTTTGGCACGAATATGCCAGCAGGAACAATTATCCAATCCCAGCCAAACCGAGTGGGAGGTAACCAGTCAAAGTAGCGATCCCGGGTCGGTAAATTTTTGTAAAATTTTTTCCAGCATACCGATCCCGATCTAAACGGATGAACACAACGATTCTTTCTTCAACATTCCTGCTGACAATATTGTTGTCAGTCGGATTGTTTTTCTTTATTAAGGCGTCCGTCAAAGATAGAACCCAAGCAGTCCAGCTGATATCCTTGCAACCGCAAGAATCCCTGTTGCCTCAATTGCAGCAGTATTTCACGCAACGAGCTTACCAGGTTGCCGCTGTGGATGCAGCGCAAAACCAGGTGGTTTTCCAAGGTTTTGTCCGCCCCAGTTGGTTTTTGGCGATCTTTTTATCGCTTTTGGCGGCAGTTGGACTTTTTTGTCTATCTTTGGTTCTGTCGCTGCTGTTTCCAGGCACAGCAACGCTATTTCTAGGGTTAGGACTGTTGTCGCCTTTAGCTGGTTGGTTTTACTGGCAAAAAGCTGGGCGGACTGAGCAGGTATCGTTAAAGTTTGAGGATTCCCTTCGTGAGGGTATGAATCAGGCGCAGAGTCTGATTACCGTTACAGCTCATCGGGATGAATTGGCAGCCCTGCAACAAGCTCTCAACTTGAAACCCTGCGATTAATCTCAGTTTAACGGCAAGCCCCGCCTGAATTTAGGATTCAGGCGGGGTTTGCGATCGCTTTAATCAACGATCTTCGGGAAAATTTTTGTAACGCCTAACCTTACCAGCCACTATGGCTCCATGGCAAGCTCAAGGGGCAGGGGCAGGCGTTTATCTCAGATTTACCAGCCGATTGCCAACTTCCGGCTGTTTGCAGCCGCACTTACGTTGCGTGAAACTGACTCAAATCTACTCACCGCAGATTTGAGGTTCACTATCCTGGTTCAACCTTTGGGAGACGGCTGCAACAGTCCCCAGGTGTAACTTCAGATCCAACTGGCGTTACCTTAGCTTCTGGGGCTGGCGCTCAATTGATAGCGCCGTTCAATTCACCCCGTGGGTAGCGTGCAGAATTTTGTCATTACCCACATTTTTGTTATATTCCAGCGATGAGCCTTTGACATCATTTTCTAGTCAATACATAACCCACTCTCTTGCCCTTCGTTTGGGGGCAGTTCCTCCCTTTAAAATTTATGGAGAAATGGTGTCTGAGGTCATCGGTTGGGTCTCAGCCAGTTTGAAGAGCCATTGGTACCTTTTCGGCAGAGGCTTCGATTAACTGCCTCAAGCTGGGAAATAGGAAATGGTTTTCTTCAACGTATTG
>DNGG01000141.1:1773-13238 GCA_003486675.1 Cyanobacteria bacterium UBA11372 | reverse complement strand
ATTACCCATTACCTATTACCAGCACCCTTGGATGTCACTAGCAAATTGAGTTACTAGCGACGGAGATTTAATAACTCTTGGGGAGAAGCCAGCAGTTTAATCGTAGCTGAAGCGATTTCCCGCTCCGAGTTGAGTAAAAACAGCCAAGCGACGTTGACGCTAAACCAAGGCGTCTGTACCTTGCCGCTTACTTGAACCATTAGCTGTCCATCTTCTAGCAGTTGGGCGATGCCTTCGCGGGGAAAAAGTTGCATTCCTTGCGCTTCCGCTTGCAGATAGGCAGCGATCGCATCCTGCCCTACTACTGCCGCTTCAAATGGAGGATGCATTGCCCCCGCAGCGGCAAACAAGGCCGCCGTCTGCTCAAATTCCCCTGCATTCAATGTTTGAAAATAACGCAGAAGCGTTGGATCTTCAATCCCTTCAATCGAAATATTATTAACAGCAACCGCCTCATTTGTTAACGATATCGAATCTGCTGTTTGCATAACAATTCCTCCAAAATTGATTACTTATTAGCCCTTACCCTGTAGCACCAACTAAAAACTAAATTAAATAAAAAAGCAGGTCAAAACCTGCCCCCTAAGACGGATTCTCTTTTAATGTTGACAGGTATTACGCAAAGTTTCTATATCTTCTATATGTAGGGTGCGTTAGCTTTCTTCGTAACGCACCACCAGTCCAGTTGCGTAAGTCCTGTTTGACCAGAATCCGGTTAAATCGTTTCAAAAAACATAGAAAAAACTTCCATGTTATTTGTTTTCTAGTTTGATTTAAATCTACGTAATAGACCAAAGTGCTGCCAGCTGGTCATCGACGCTCAGACGCTTGAATAAAGCAGTGGTAGCGGGAACCGCATCAGCCAACTGGGTGTTAGCACCAAAGGGGTTAAAAAACCGGGTTGAAGCAAAGTCTGCCGTAAAGGTCATATCTTTAACTGGACAGCGGGAATTCCCCCAGCTCAGCGGAATGAAGCGACGAGCGGCAGCAAGGCGCGTAATGCAGCAGGTGGGGGATGAGAGCGAGTGAGGTGAGGAGTCATGCCCTGAGCCAATTTCGACCGCTCCTCCAGAGGTGATGGGTAGGCGACGAGACGAACAAAGTTTTTGATTGACATTGACTCTGTGGTTATTTATAGTAAAATGAGATAGCTATAAAATCACGCTCGTGCAACATCACGCCATCAAGCTCAGAATTTACCCCACACCCAGCCAAGAACAACAACTGGCTCAGGTGTTTGGTTGTTCGCGTTGGTGGTACAATTTTGCACTCAACAAGTCGATTGAGGCTTATAAGGAAACAGGAAAAAGTTTAGGACAAATCGCTCTAAATGCTCTGTTGCCTCAACTCAAGAAACAAGAAGAGACTGCATGGTTAGCCGATTGTTATAGTCAAGTTTTACAGGCTACTACTCTCAATCTGGTTACTGCCTATAAAAATTTTTTTGCGGGTAGAGCTAGGTTTCCTAGATTCAAATCTAAAAAGGGTAAGCAGTCTGTCCAATACCCTCAAAACGTCAAAATATTAGCCAACACTGTCAAGATTCCAGGTGGAATTGGAGAGGTAAAAGCCAAGATTCACAGACCGATAGAGGGAGATGTAAAGACGGTTACTATTAGCAAAACTCCAACAGGTAAATATTTTGCCTCAATCCTAGTTGAGACTGAGGGAGACAACCCGACAATATCAACGGCAGGAACAGTGCTAGGTATAGACCTTGGGGTCAAAGACTTTGCCGTAACTTACAATGGCTTAAAGACTTCTAAATATAGCAATCCCAGGCATCTAGCTAAACATCAGAAAAACCTCAAGCGTAAACAGCAAAAACTAGCGCGTAAAAAGGATGGAAGTAAATCGAGGCTAAGAGCTAAGAAATTAGCATCTAAAGTGCATGAACGGGTAACGAACGCACGGCAAGATTTTCTACATAAGTTGAGCCATAAACTCACCAACGAGAACCAAGTTGTAGTAGTAGAGAATCTTCATGTCAAAGGCATGGTGCGAAATCACAATCTCGCCAAGGCTATATCTGATTGTGGCTGGGGAATGTTTACTAATTTTCTGGCATACAAGCTAGAGCGCAAAGGTGGAAAATTAGTAGAAATAAATCGATTCTTCCCTAGCTCCAAACTCTGTTCTAATTGTTTTTATCAGGTCAATGAGATGCCGCTGCATGTCCGTCAATGGACTTGTCCTAGCTGCAAAACTCATCACGATCGCGACGAGAACGCAGCCGCGAACATTAGAGCAGAGGGAATCAGAATGCTACAGACGGATGGAACAGCCGTCTCCGCAGGTGGAGAGGAAGTAAGACCAAAGAAAGGGCGTAAGTCAGTTCTAAGGCATTCCTCCGCGAACCCTGAAGCCCCACCCTGTTCGTGAGTGCTACGCACTCACGAACAGGGTGGGGTAGTTCACGAATTGCAAATAAATTTTACCAATCCTAGAGTTGGAAAATTATAATTGTGTATTTGGCTAAAATGTGATGTGCATCACGTGACCAGTTGAACTTCGTGAGTTATAATCCGTCGCAAAAAATTGACGTGAAGCAAAAAGCCTTAGAGTTGGGATTCCACAAAGTTGGGATTGCAGCCGTGAATGCAGTAGAGGCGCAAGAGGTGCAGCGTAGTCAGGCGTGGCTCGCACTGGGGTATCATGCCGACATGGAATGGATGGCGAATCCCAAGCGACAGGACATCCGCTTGGTGATGCCAGAAGTGCGAAGTGTTGTTTGCGTTGCCATCAACTACTACACCCCTCACCAGCGTCCCCCAGGGCGGGAATACGCCAAAATCTCCCGTTATGCTTGGGGACGGGATTATCACAAAGTCATGCATAAAAAGCTCAAGGCACTAGCTTTATGGTTAGAAGCGCAAGGGGAAGGAATTATTTCCCGTTACTATGCCGATACCGGACCAATTCAGGATAAAGTGTGGGCGCAGCAAGCTGGAATTGGTTGGATTGCCAAAAATAGTAACGTAATAACGCGGGAGTATGGCTCTTGGGTGTTTTTGGGGGAAATACTCACCAATCTCGACTTGATACCCGATCTACCCCATACCCAACACTGCGGTACCTGTACTCGTTGTATCGAGGCTTGTCCAACAGGAGCGATCGCCCAACCTTTTATAGTAGATGCCAACCGCTGCATCGCTTATCATACAATTGAAAATCGGGCAGAACAATTGCCAGATGCGATCGCGTCCCAAATGCAAGGCTGGGTTGCTGGTTGCGATATTTGTCAAGACGTTTGCCCTTGGAATCAACGCTTTGCCAAACCCACGGATGTGGCGGAATTTCAGCCATATCCTGGCAATATCGACCCCAAACTCGCAGAATTAGCTGAAATCTCCGAGCGAGAGTGGGATAAGCGATTTCGGGCATCCGCACTGCGAAGAATTAAACCCCAGATGCTGCGGCGCAATGCCCGTGCTAACCTTGAGGCAAACCAAAGGTTAATGGGTGATGGGTAATGGCTAATAAAAAAAATATTCACCAATTACCAATTAGCAATTACCAATTAGCAATTACCAATTTAACAACGATCAATTTAACAATGATCAAAGCAATTATTTTTGATTTTGATGGCACAGTTGCTGATACCTTCGATACCATCGTGGTTATTTCTAATCGTTTAGCTCTAGAATTTGGCTATAAGCAAGCTGCCCCAGAGGAAATCGAACAAATTAAGAATTTAAGCTCCAGAGAAATTATTAGACAATCGGGCGTTTCACTGCTTAAATTACCTTTTATATTAAGAAAATTAAAGCATGAGTTAAACAATGAAATTCATCGCTTAAATCCATTACCAGGGATTCGCGAAGCGTTAGAAGAGCTTAAAATGCAAGGCTATAGATTAGGGATTATAACTTCTAACGATCGAGATAATGTTATGTTGTTTCTCCAGAATACTAACTTACAAGAATTGTTTGAATTTATTTATTCAGGAGCAACTATTTTTGGTAAAAGTCGGGTGATTAATAGGTTTTTGAAGCAAGCTCAGTTAGCTCCAGAAGAGGTGATTTATGTGGGAGACGAAACCAGAGATATAGAAGCGGCAAAAAGAAGTAAGATCAAAATGATTGCCGTGAGTTGGGGGTTTAATTCAAAAACCGTGTTAGCCGAACACAACCCAGATTTTCTCATCCACCATCCCAAGGAACTGATGCAAGCGATCAACACCTTAAAGTAAAATCCTTCCCCACCAAATCTGGCAATTATAGTGGCGGCTTCCTCAAATCACTTTGAGGACTTTCTGGTTACTCTCTGACGCAGTTAACCCGTGTCGTTGTTACAACTAACGAGACGCCAGTGTCTGAGATCACCGTCAGAGGTTAGAGGTAGCTGATAGGATGAGAAACTAATACCCCAAGCATCTTGCGCGCCTAGATTACCTCAAAACTACGATCGCAAAAATCAGGGCAATACTTGCATCTCCTCCACACCAACCCTCGCTGCCAGTGGCGATAGACCCCCACAAGGGTTTAAGGTGGTTCCCAGCGTCGCGGGAAATTAAAATGCGTTCCTGTTCTGGCACAGCACCCTGAGCAGGGTTGTTGTGGTTGCACAACGATCGGACGGGTTGAACTCCAGGCTGCCAATCGCTGTTTAAACTTAGTAAAAAATGGTGAAAAAACAGTGGCTTCAGTCGCAGTTTAAAGATTATGATGAGCGTTTATTGGAGTCTATGGCATGGGGGACTTTCGTGCAGCAGCCTTTCCAGTTTCTGCAACCCCAAGGGGCGCAGGGAATGGAACCGTTGAAAGACAAGCTTCGCCATGTCAGACTGGGGTCGCCTGCCCTAAGTTGGTCAACCTACACAGTGAGATCGCCGTGGCAAGGTTACTGGGTCAATCCCAGCGGTCAAATGAAGCTAAAGGAGTCGTGTAAAACGTCTAGGCAAAAGGCTTGGGGTTAGATAGCACAGGCGATCGCAAAAGTATCAGCCCAATCCAAACATTGGCAGAGGAAAAAAAGCAAGCAACACCCATGTCTAGTATGCAAAACCAGTTCACAATTCACTTTTGGGGAGTGAGAGGAAGCATCCCCTGTCCGGGAACCCACACAGTGCGCTACGGCGGTAATACTCCTTGTGTGGAAATGCGCGTGGGTGGTAAGCGCCTGATTTTTGATGGTGGCACCGGCCTGCGGGTTTTGGGGCAAAGCCTGCTATCTCAGATGCCGGTAGAAGCCCACATGTTCTTCACCCACTCCCACTGGGATCACATACAGGGATTTCCCTTCTTTACACCAGCCTTCATCAAGGGAAATCGCTTCCATATGTATGGAGCTGTAGCGCCCAACGGTTCCACGATCAAGCAACGGATGCACGACCAAATGCTCCATCCCAATTTTCCAGTACCCCTACAAATTATGGGAGCAGATCTGGAATTTTACGATATCGAGATCGGTAAACCAGTTCAATTAGACGATATCACCATAGAAACAGCCCCGCTCAACCATCCGGGGCAAGCCGTGGGTTACCGCGTCAACTGGCGCGGTAGGGCAGTGGCTTATCTCACCGATACAGAACATCTACCCGACCGCTTGGATGAAGACGTTTTGTGGCTGGCACGGAATGCAGATGTAATCATCTACGATGCCACCTATACCGATGAAGAATACCACTCGCCTAAGACCAGCAAGGTGGGCTGGGGACATTCGACTTGGCAGGAAGCCGTCAAGGTAGCTAATGCAGCCAATGTGAAGAAATTGGTAATATTCCACCACGACCCGCTACACGACGACGATTTCTTAGACTGCGTGGGAGAGCAGGTGCAACAAAAGTTCCCCAACGCAGTGATGGCAAGGGAAGGAATGTCTCTGACATTGGAGATTGAAAACCTGGGGGAGTCTAAAGCGGCGGAGGAGGTGAAGGGATTGTCAGTTTCTTTGACGTGAGAAACTCCGGCGCCAAATAGGATGAGGTGGAAAAGGGGAGAGGAGGGAAAGTCAACCCGGCGGGGGTTTGTTAGTGAAGTATCCCCTCCCCCGCGATACCTTGCTATATGCAACACCTGCGGCTACGCGATCGCCTCAATCCAAAAATTCCCGTATTTTTAACTTGATTTATGTAAAAATGTAAAGCGTGTGGGTTACCTCATCGCTAACAACAGTTCTAACTCCAACCGCAGTTGCCCTGGGAAATTTTGACGGCGTCCACCGGGGGCATCAGCAGGTTATTAAACCCGTATTGCAAAGCGCTGCCATCGAAACCGGGCGACGCGCCTCCTTAGAAGAGGGACAGCGGGAAATTTTGACCGAAAACGCCAAAGAAGGCCATCAAATACCATACCCAGCAGAAACAACCGGGCGTCCTTATCCGACGGTTGTAAGCTTTTATCCGCATCCCCAGGAGTTTTTTACAGGGCAGCCCCGTGCCTTATTAACACCACCAAAGGAAAAAGCAATTGGGCTGGGAAATCTGGGAGTAGAACAGCTAGTATTACTGCCCTTCGATCGAGAATTAGCCGATTTAACGCCGCAGGAGTTTGTGGAAGAAATTTTAGTGCGGCGACTCAAAAGCCAGCGCATCAGCGTCGGACAGGATTTTCGCTTCGGGTGCAAGCGTACAGGTACGGCAACTGACTTGCAAGCGATCGCCGCCACCTACGGTATAGAAACAACAATCGTGGGGCTGCAAATCTGCTCTGGCGAAAGGATCAGCAGTTCCTTCATCCGCACTGCCCTGACAGAAGGAGACATATCCAGGGCAAACCAATTGCTAGGTCGCTCCTACACCCTGACGGGAACTGTCGTACAAGGGCAGCAGTTAGGCAGAACGATAGGATTTCCTACCGCTAATCTGCATCTGTCTCCCGAAAAGTTTTTGCCCCGCTTCGGCGTCTATGCCGTGCAAGTCTTGATTGAACAAACCCACAACAGCATCGCAGCCGGAAAAATTATCCCATCCCCCATTCCAGGCGTGATGAACATCGGCTGCCGTCCTACAGTTAACGGTACAGCTCCCACCGTGGAAGTTTACCTGATAGACTGGACAGGAGATTTGTATGGACAAACCTTAACGGTAAGCCTAGAACAATTCCTGCGACCCGAACAAAAATTTGCTTCCCTAGATCAACTCAAGGCGCAAATTCAAGCCGACTGCGACAATGCCAGATCAATATTAAAGTAATGGGAAATTTAAACCAGAAAATCGGGAAAAATAATCCTAATCGCTAATTACCAATTACCCATTACCAATTACCCATTACCCAATCATGAAAGATCGGATCGAGCAGCTAACTCAAAACCTGGGTCGTACAATTGTTGGCAAAGCCGATGCCATTCGCTTGGTGTTGGTGGCTTTGCTTTCTGGGGGACACGCCTTGCTAGAAGATGTCCCCGGCGTCGGCAAAACTTTATTGGCAAAATCCTTGGCACGCTCAATTGATGGCAAATTTCAACGGCTGCAATGCACCCCCGATTTATTACCTACAGATATTACCGGCACGAATATTTGGAATCAACGCACGGGTGAATTTGTGTTTCTCCCCGGCCCAGTTTTTACTAACATATTGCTGGCGGACGAAATTAACCGCGCTACACCCCGCACTCAGTCAGCTTTGCTGGAAGTGATGGAAGAAAGGCAGGTAACTGTAGATGGAGTTTCGCGCCAAGTCGAGAGTCCGTTTTTTGTCATTGCTACTCAAAATCCGGTCGAGTATCAAGGGACTTTTCCCCTGCCAGAAGCGCAAATGGATCGGTTCACGCTGTCTTTGAGTTTAGGTTATCCCACAGAAGCAGAAGAACTGCAAATGTTGCAACGGCTGCAAGCGGGCGTCACCGTTGATGAATTGAAACCCTGCATTTCTTTAGAGGAAGTGCAACAGTTACAGAAGCTGTGTCAGCAAGTAAAGGTAGAAACGCCTTTGCAACAGTATATTTTGAATCTAGTGAGGGCGACGCGGGAAGATGAAGAAATTACCTTGGGCGTCAGTCCTCGCGGTGCAGTTGCCTTGCAGCGGGCAACTCAGGCGCTAGCATTTTTAGAAGGACGGGATTATGCTATTCCCGATGATGTTAAATTTTTGACACCGCATGTATTGTGCCATCGCCTGATCCCAACGGGGGGGCGGCGGGCAAAAACAATTGTAGAACGGCTGATGCGATCGGTTGCGATTCCCTAACAATGAATAGGCCGCAGTTTGATTTTGCAGCTTTATTTGACGCAGATTATCTCTACTTTTACGAGCCACTGATAACAGCGGAAAGAAGCGATCGCGAGGTAGACTTAATCTGGCGTCTGCTGGCTTTGGAACCGGGAATGAGAGTTTTGGATCTAGCCTGCGGACATGGGCGGATCGCGAACCGACTGGCAAAACGCGGTTGTCACGTAACTGGATTGGATGCTTCCGCCTTTTTTCTCGATATAGCGCGTCGCGAGGCCGCAGAGTGGGGTATCGAAGTAGAATACATTCAGGGGGATATGCGCTCTCTGCCCTGGACAGAACGTTTCGACTGTATCATCATTTGGTTAACTGCTTTCGGCTACTTTGAGGACGAGGATAACCGTCGGGTATTAACTGAAGCCAACCGCGCCCTGAAACTCGGTGGTAAGCTAATCCTAGACTCATTTAACCGGGATTTAATGCTCAAGCAGTTTCGGCCTGAAATGGTGACCGAGCGCGATGGAAACTACGCGATTGACCGTCACCGATATGATATCTTGACAGGTCGTTCCTATAGCGAAAAAATTATCATTAAAGATGGAAAGATGCGGCGGATGCAGTACTTCGTTCGCTATTTTACTTATACTGAAATTCGGGACTGGTGTTTGCAAGCTGGTTTCAGCCAAGTAGAAGGATATGGAGACGATGGCGAACCATTGACAATTGATAGCCAGAGAATGGATGTCATAGCCAAAAAATAAAGGAAAATTGTTATAACCAAAGAAAGCGGTGCTGCCCGACGAGAGTTAGAAATGGGACAACTGGTGCGGTCAAAAATTCAACAAGGGTTATACAAGCGATCGCCAGTCGTTTTATTTATGCTACTGGTTCTGTGGAGCGTTGTCATTGGCTGGAGTTTAACTCTGATAACCGCTCTTCCAGGTCAAACCGAACCCGCATCAAAAAATTTTAAGTCCGTTGGGGCCGATTATACTGGTATTAGTTATTACTCTCAATTAGATGCAGCCAACCCGCCCCTACCGAATTCTGAACCAATAACCAGCGCTGCAACTCAAAATGCCATCGGCACAGTTGACGTAATTCCCAGACGCTACCAACTGGGGCAACAACTTTATCTGGAAAACTGCGCCACCTGCCACATCGGGTTACCCCCAGCAGTTATGCCAACCCAAACTTGGCGAGACTTGCTAGAAGACTCTCAACACTACGGCAGGCAGCTAAAGCCTCTGGTAGATCCAGAGCGCCTACTCGTGTGGGACTACCTACGAACCTTCTCCCGCCCCATCACAGAAGAAGAACAAACTCCCTATCGAGTCGCCCAATCTAGATATTTTAGGGCACTTCATCCTCAAGTTAAACTGCCCCAGCCGGTGACGATGGCTAGTTGTATCAGCTGTCACCCCGGTACGGGAGAATACGATTTTCGCACCCTCAGTTCTGAATGGCAAAACGCTCCGTAAAGCCAGCAAGGAGCTAATAAAACGGGAAAATTACTACTTTTTGGTTCGGCAATTGCTCCTATTGCCAGCAAATAGCTTTACCGCTTCATTGGGGTCAAAATGATACCATGAAGATATTGTTATCTCCTGCCATTGTTAGCTGCAACAACGTTAATGGCTGATAATGGGAAGGTAATGACATTTATGTCAGAAAAGCTATTTGCTCAAAACTAAAAATCAGCAGGTAATGGGTAATAGGTAATAGGTAATAGGTGAATTTCGTTAGCCGCTCGCCTATTAGCAATTAGCAATTAGCAATTACCAATTTTCACTGACTAACAACTAACAACTTTGAGTCACTACCATGTTAAAAGCTTTGCTGGGCGATCCTAATGCTCGTAAACTCAAGAAATATCAGCCATTATTGACTGAAATTAATCTGCTAGAAGACGAATTCAAGAAACTTTCAGATCGGGAACTCAGAGAGAAAACAACTGAGTATAAACAACGATTGGAAAAGGGAGAAACTTTGGATGAATTGCTACCAGAAGCCTTTGCTACGGTGCGGGAAGCTGGTCGTCGCGTCTTGGGGTTGAGACACTTTGACGTGCAACTTTTGGGCGGTATGGTACTCCATTCCGGTCAAATTGCCGAAATGAAAACGGGTGAAGGTAAAACTTTGGTCGCTACTCTCCCCGCTTATTTAAACGCCCTCACAGGTAAAGGCGTGCATATCATCACCGTCAACGATTATTTGGCACGTCGGGATGCGGAATGGATGGGACAAGTCCATCGCTTTTTGGGATTGAGTGTCGGATTGATACAAAGTGGCATGGAACCCAGAGAGCGGCAAAAAAATTACGCCTGCGATATCACCTACGCAACTAATAGCGAGATCGGGTTTGATTATTTGCGCGACAATATGGCGACCACAATGGAAGAGGTGGTGCAGCGTCCCTTGAACTACTGCGTCATTGACGAAGTTGACTCAATTTTAATTGACGAAGCTCGCACGCCGCTGATTATTTCAGGTCAAGTAGAACGTCCGAGCGAAAAATACATGCGGGCGGCACAAGTCGCGCTAGGACTAAACAAAGAAGATCATTACGAGGTAGATGAAAAAGCTCGCAACGTAATTTTGTCGGATGAAGGGTATGCCCAAGCTGAAAAGCTGCTGGAAGTTAAGGATTTGTTCGACCCGAATGACCCTTGGGCGCACTACATTTTCAACGCGATTAAAGCTAAAGAACTGTTCATCAAAGATGTGAATTACATCGTCCGCAACGGCGAAGTTACTATCGTTGATGAATTTACCGGACGGGTGCTGCAAGGACGCCGTTGGAGCGATGGTTTGCACCAAGCAATTGAAGCTAAAGAACGAGTGGAAATTCAACCAGAAACTCAAACTTTGGCGACGATTACTTATCAAAACTTGTTCTTGTTGTATAACAAACTCGGCGGGATGACGGGGACGGCGAAAACCGAAGAAGCCGAATTTGAAAAGATTTACAAGTTGGAAGTAACGATTATTCCTACCAACCGTCCTACCGGGCGTCGGGATGTGTCGGATGTGGTTTATAAAACTGAAATGGCGAAGTGGAAAGCTGTCGCCGAAGAGTGCGCCGAATTGCACGAAATTGGTCGCCCGATATTGGTAGGAACTACCAGCGTAGAAAAATCTGAATTGCTTTCTCGGTTACTGCGCGATCGCAACGTTCCTCACAACTTGCTCAACGCTAAACCAGAAAACGTGGAACGGGAATCTGAGATTATAGCACAAGCAGGACGCAAGGGAGCAGTAACAATTGCTACGAATATGGCGGGACGCGGAACCGACATCATCTTAGGCGGTAACGCCGAATATATGGCGCGGTTAAAGTTGCGGGAATACTTG
>DNGG01000141.1:0-1582 GCA_003486675.1 Cyanobacteria bacterium UBA11372 | reverse complement strand
GGTTAAAGTTGCGGGAATACTTGCTACCTCGCATCGTGCAGCAAGAAGAAGAAAGCTTTGCGGTGACGCGGGTACCAGGGGCAGAACGCGATCGCAACAGCGGTCAAGGTTTTGCTTCGGGTAAGAAAGTCAAGACTTGGAAAGCTTCTCCCCAAATTTATCCGACTCAGCTATCCAAGGCAACCGAGGCAGCGCTCAAAGAAGCGGTAGAATTTGCAGTGCGGGAGTATGGCGAACGCAGTATGCCCGAACTGGAAGCGGAAGATAAAGTAGCGATCGCATCGGAAAAAGCTCCCACAGAAGACCCCGTAATTCAAAAGCTGCGGAACGTTTATAACCGCATTCGCGAGGAATACGAAGCCTTCACCAAAGCGGAACATAATGAAGTCGTAAAATTAGGCGGATTGCACGTAATTGGCACAGAACGCCACGAATCGCGCCGGATCGATAACCAATTGCGCGGACGGGCGGGACGGCAAGGCGACCCCGGATCGACTAAATTTTTCCTCAGTTTGGAAGATAACTTACTGCGGATCTTTGGCGGCGATCGCGTCAAAAATATGATGGATGCTTTCCGCGTTGAAGAAGACATGCCGATCGAGTCGGGAATGCTGACTCGTTCCTTAGAAGGGGCGCAGAAAAAAGTCGAAACCTACTACTACGACATCCGCAAACAAGTGTTTGAATACGACGAAGTGATGAACAATCAACGTCGGGCAATCTACGCCGAACGCCGCCGGGTGCTAGAAGGTCAAGACTTAAAAGAACAGGTGATTAAGTATGCCGAAAAAACGATGGATGACATCGTGGAAGCATACATTAACCCCGAACTACCTTCGGAAGAATGGAAGTTGCCTGAAATGGTCGCTAAAGTGAAAGAATTTGTCTATTTACTGAGCGATTTAGAACCCGAGCAAATGGAAGACTTGTCGATGGGCGAAATTAAAATGTTCTTGCAAGAACAAGTCCGCATCGCTTACGACATTAAAGAAGCGCAAATCGAGCAAGTTAGCGCCGGATTGATGCGTCAAGCCGAACGGTTCTTTATCTTGCAGCAAATCGATACCTTGTGGCGGGAACACTTGCAAGCAATGGATGCTTTGCGAGAGTCTGTGGGACTGCGCGGTTACGCTCAACAAGACCCCCTGATCGAGTACAAGAGCGAAGGATACGAAATGTTCCTAGAAATGATGACCGCGATTCGTCGCAACGTCGTCTATTCGCTGTTCCAGTTCCAACCTCAGATTCAAGCGCCCGTGCAAGCAACGTCGGAAGTTGGGTAATGGGTAATTGGTAATGGGTAATTGGTAATGGGTAATAGCCCTTACATGGAGTAATTCGGATGTAACCGGAATTGATATTACCCATTACCAAAATCCTTGCATCCACCCATCCAAAATCTAAAATTACCAATTATACCAATTTCCGGCGATCGTGCTACAGATCGCAGTATTGTAGGGGCGGGTTTTACAAATAACCTTTGACAAGAACAAACCATTGCAATAAACCCGCCCCGCGCCTTGTGTAGCAGATTGATGGGAAAACGATATTATATCATGTCGGGTCGATTACCCATAATTAG
>DNGG01000053.1:19466-23942 GCA_003486675.1 Cyanobacteria bacterium UBA11372 | reverse complement strand
TGAGGTTATCGGTTAAACCGGCGCCGATCGGGGCGGGTTGAGTCCCATTGTCTGCTGGAGTTTTGAGGTTATCGGTTAAACCCGCCCCTACAGCGTTCCTTTGCTCACCTGCTCCCCTGCTCACCTGCTCCTCTACCGGCGCTCCTCCCTGCCTCAAACCGAACATTGACAGCATTTTATGACTCCAAGCTGCGCCAAAATGCTCGATTTCCAAAAAATTGGCATTTTGAGCGGCTGGCTTGTAGACGCGAAAAGCACGCATAATTCCCAGAGAGGCGGCACTTTCCAAAGGGCCGATAAAACTGGTATCTCTGTCTAAAAAATAGGGTTGCCTTACCCAGTGGTTGATTTGGGCTACGTTTAAGAAATAGCAGCCAGAGTGGGGGTTGGTGGTACGCTGGAACAGGACGGGTTGCCTTAAAATTTGCCCGGTTAGTTCGGGTTGCTCTTGGATATTTTGAAATTTGGCAGTAAATTGGGCGTCTAAGTTGCCATCAATGTAGATTTTTGGGTTTTCCCCTTGCGGGTTTATTTCATAACGATTGGGTTGTAACAAAGAAAGCTCCCCAGCTTGCTGGGTAAACCAGCCGAGTTTGGCAAATAACCAGGCATCGTGGACGATCAGGTCATCTTCCAAAAAGCAGAAGTAATCGTAACTACCGATGCAGTCGCGCAGCAGCGCCTGACACTCAAATCCCAATAACATGGGTGCGGAATTGGTGCGGTAATGTTTGTAGTAATGGGATGGGAGCGTCAGCTCCTGCAACAGGTGAAAGTCCCTGGAGGTACAGATCACGATATCTATGTCGTGAGCTTGCAACTGATTCGCTTGCACCGTCGAGCGTTGGGCAATATCAATGCTCGTTTGGGATTTGCCAAACAACTGGTGCAAGGCGTTGATGCATTGCGTCAGCGCTTGAATGCGGGGCTGGGGATCTTTTGCTTGCGAACCGTGGTAACCGTCGTCGGTGGGGTTGAAAAAATGGGGAAGGGTAAACAGAATTCGCATGAGATTTGCCGGAGTGCTAGGCGATCAGCAAAGGAAATAGCAATTCTATCTTAATGTGGGGGGCTACCAATCTAAGACGGGAGAAAATGGCCTCTCTCGAAGGGAAAAGGGGGAAAGGGGAAATGGGAAAAGGGGGAAAAGGGAAAGGGGGAAATGGAAAGCTAAAGTATTAGATATTTTGTCAAAGTCGATTCCCGCACTGGCACTTTTACTACATATCCATTCCTCCCCACCAGTGTTTCCCAAATCCCCCAACTCCCAAATCCCTTTTCCCCATTTTTGCCGACGGGATCTCAGGGGTACTATGAAAAATCGTCACTTTGGAACTAGAGAACGCAGCAAAAAACCAGCGCAAAGCAACCGGGTTGCGATGAAAAATCGTGGCGCAAGCAACTGGAGATATAGGTCGAAACCCCGTTTCTGGCGTCGTCGTGCGTCAGTCCTGACCAATATTGGTTTTGATTTTCAAATTCTGTAACATTTATTCAAATTGAGAGGATGACCAGTGGTATATTAGGCAGTTAAAGAGCAAATCCGATTTGGCTTTCAATCGGATAATAATTAAGAGGTGATAGGTTATAGGTAATAGGGTAAGGGAACAAGGGTAAGTTAAATCGATTAATTTACACAGATTTCCTGTCTGCGATCGCTCACGACCAATTACCGATGACCGATGACCAACCCTCGATGACTCACGACCATGAACCCGAATCGATACGACTTTACTGGCGTTGCAGAATGGAACCAAATCAAAGGCTGGTTTGATTTGGCACAAGCGATCGCTCTGCAAACCTACGTCAAACAATTATCCCCCGGTTCGACCAAGGTCGAGCTAGGCTCGTTTCAAGGACGCAGCAGCGTCGCGATCGCCGCAGTTTTACCACCAGATAGCATCCTGTACTGCGTAGATCGCTTTCAAGGGTCGGTGGAACATAAAAAATGGAATTTAGACTTGAGTAATTTATTAGCAGCCTTTACCGCCAACATCGAACGCTTTGGCGTCAAAGATAAAATTAGACCAATACCCATGTCTACCACCGCAGCCGCAGAACAATTCCAGCCCGAGTCGATTGACCTCCTCCTAGTTGACGCCGCCCACGACTACGATTCGGTCAAAAGCGACCTGAAAGCCTGGTATCCTAAGCTCAAATCGGGTGCTTATCTGTTCTGCGACGATTATCAACCAGAATGGCCAGGTGTGATGCGGGCGGTAAAATCTGTCGGTCTAGAGGGTAACTTAATAACAGGATCGCTCTGGCTACACAGAAAACCATAAAAACTTCTATAAGTTACAACAAATGGCACAAGTGTTTCAAGCTGGCAATAAAATAATTCAAGCAGAGGAAATGCTGTTATTGCTGGGTAGGTATCAAATGATGCCGCAGTTTTTGCGGGGGCTGATTATAGAGGAAGCGATCGCCGAGATCGATTGTACAGAAGAAGAAAAGGCGGCAGCGATCGCCCAGTTGGAAGCCCAATATCAGCTAACAACCCCGGAAACGCGGGAAGCTTGGCTAACGAGTCAAAACTTGACACCAGAACACCTAGAAGAAATCGCTACCCGCCCCCTGCGGCTGGAAAAATATAAGCAAGAAACTTGGGGACATAAAGTCGAATCTTATTTCCTGGCACGGAAACCCTATCTCGACCAAGTGAGATATTCCTTGATTCGCACCAAAGACCTGGGTTTGGCGAACGAGTTATACTTTCGCATCCAATGCGGCGAACAGTCCTTCGCCGAAATAGCCAAAACATACTCTCAAGGGGTAGAAGCGAACACGGGCGGTTTATTGGGACCAGTCCCCATCCGTCAACCCCATCCCCTGATTAGTCAAATATTATCAGTCAGCAAACCCGGTCAACTTTGGCCTCCGCGCGCCCTAGCCGAATGGTTTATCATCGTCCGACTAGAACAACTGATCCCCGCCCAACTCGATGACGCCATGCGCCGCCGCTTAATCGACGAAATGTTTGAAACTTGGATCAACGAACAAATCAAACAAATGGGGCCATTGCAACTGGTGGAAACTGAGCCAGAGTCAGCAGTAGTAGGATAGGGTATCAGGAGCAGGTGAGCAAAAGGAGCAGGTGAGCATAGGGGCAGATGAAAATGACATATCAGCAATTAGCAATGACCAATTACCAAATCTAAAATCTAAAATCTAAAATCTAAAATTACTATGACTCAAGCAGTTTCTCGCTCGCAAATACAAGCTTTTCTCGCCAAGACAGAGCCATTCGCGCAACTGGGAACCGTCGCATTACAAAAGCTGGCTGGGGAATGCGAAATGCTGCGCTATCGCATCGGGCAAACAATCCTGCAACGAGAGGTGCTGCCTGCAAATATATCGATCATATATATCGGACAAGCGCGGCTGTTGGGGCAAGACCATCGCACGCAAACGCCAGTGAGTTTAAAGTTAGTTGGACCGGGTGAAGTGCTGGGATGGGGAAGTCTGGTGCGGGGATTAGGTTGTGAGACAGCGATCGCCTCCACCGAATCGATCTGCATAACAGTCCCGGCAGGGGTATTTCTGTCCTACCTGGAGAAAGAAGAGGTATTAAAGAAGGCATTTGGCGATCGCGCCAATCCCTGCGAATTATCTGAACTGCTGAGTCTGGAATTTCAGCGCCGCGCCCTGGGCAACGCCAATCTGAAAGAATCAACCCTCCAGGTGCTGCCCGGTGTAGAAGTGCTGAATTTTCCATCCGGCACGCCGCAAATCCCCGCATTAGATGCGGGAAAACTATGGCTGGTAAGCAGCGGCACCATCGGAGCCTTCTCAGAAGGTAGCCGATTTCCCACAGAAGAATCCGGCAAATGGCAACCAGTCAGAGGCAAACAAGGGGTGAGATTGCTGGGGTTGCCAATAGTCAGCGAACCCGAACCAGAGACGCCCAGCGAACCGATCCAAACTCAAAGCCAACCTGTAGAGGACAGCGCGGCATCACCCTATGAAGCAATACCGCTAGCGCCTGATATCCCAGTAGCGCTTCCTGAAACAAAAAAAGAAGAACGAGAAAACTTCCCCTTCGTGCGAGGCAGGGGAAAAATTGAAGCGCCTTTAGCCTGCTTCAAAATGCTGAGCCAGCATTTTGGCGTGCCATTTCGCCGCGACATCCTGCGCAAAATATTAGACAACCAAATCAAATCCACCGGCAATATTACCCTGATGACCTGCGGGGCGGTAGCCGAAACAATGGGTTTAAAAGCCCGACTGGTAGAAGTCCCCGCCCAAGCCGTCCTCAGATTACCAGCACCGGCATTAATTCAATGGCAAGATAGCTTTGCGATCGTTTATAAAATAACCGAAAAAGAACTGGTTTTAGCTGTACCGCAAGAAGGAATTCGCCGCCGCAGCGCCAGGGATTTTACCGAAACTTGGGGAGCAAAGGGACAGGTGCTGTTGCTGGAAGCCCGTCCTGAAGGAGTTAAAGAAGATTTCAGCCTCCGCTGGTTTTTACCA
>DNGG01000053.1:16165-19203 GCA_003486675.1 Cyanobacteria bacterium UBA11372 | reverse complement strand
TTTGTCCAGCTGTTTGGACTTGCAAATCCGCTGATCACCCAGGTAATTATCGATAAAGTGCTGGTGCAGCGCAGCATCGATACCCTGCACGTGTTGGGGATCTTTTTGCTAGGCGTGGGGGTGTTTGAAGGGCTGTTAACCCACCTGCGGACAGTTTTATTTGTCGATACCACCAACCGGATTGACGTCACCCTGGGTTCGGAAGTAATCGATCGCTTGCTCACCCTACCTTTAAATTATTTCGACCATCGGCGCGTCGGGGAACTAGCAGGGCGGATCAACGAGTTGGAAAACATTCGCTCATTTCTTACCGGCACAGCACTCACCGTGGTGCTGGACTCGGTGTTCTCGGTGATTTACATCATCGTGATGATAATTTACAGCGTGCCCCTGACGGTTGTCGCCTTATTAACCATCCCCTTATTCGCCATCTTGACTTTAATTGTCGCCCCGATCGTACAGCGACAGTTACGCACCAAAGCTGAACGCTTGGCGGATAGCCAGTCGTATTTAGTCGAAGTCCTTTCCGGTATCCAAACCGTCAAGGCGCAGACAATCGAGTTAAAATCTCGCTGGAACTGGCAAGAAAAATATACCCGCTACATATCGGCGGGATTTAAGACAGTGCTGACGTTTAGTACCGCCAGTTCGCTATCGGGCTTTTTCAACAAGCTATCGGGACTGCTGTTGTTGTGGGTAGGCGCGTACTTGGTTTTAGACAATAAAATGACCCTGGGGCAGTTAATTGCCTTCCGGATTATTGCCGGATACGTTACTAGCCCCTTGTTGCGCCTGGTGCAACTGTGGCAAAACTTCCAAGAAACCGCTCTATCTATCGAACGTCTGAGCGATGTGATGAATGCCCAACCAGAGGCAGACGAAACCAATCGCAGCAATATCACCATGCCGCCGATTGAGGGAGCAGTCAAATACGAGAACTTATCGTTTGGGTTTAATCCAGGCGGGCCGCTGCAACTGGTGAATGTGAATGTAGAATTCCCAGTGGGAACCTTTGCCGGAATTGTTGGACAAAGCGGTTCGGGAAAAAGCACGCTGATGAAGTTGTTGGCAAGGCTGTACGAACCAACCTCCGGGCGAATTCAAGTCGATCAATACGATATTGCCAAAGTCGAACTTTACTCGCTGCGACGGCAAATAGGGATGGTGCTACAGGATACGCTGCTATTTAACGGCACCGTGCGGGAAAATATTGCCCTGACAAATCCTGAAGCCAGCGACGAAGAAATTATCCAGGCCGCTAAAATAGCAGTCGCCCACGATTTTATTATGTCCTTGCCCCAAGGGTATAACACGATCGTGGGGGAAAGGGGTTCGTCGTTGTCTGGGGGGCAAAGACAGCGGATAGCGATCGCGCGCACAGTGCTGCAAAACCCCAAAATGCTAATCTTAGACGA
Source organism: Cyanobacteria bacterium UBA11372 (assembly GCA_003486675.1). Taxonomy (GTDB): domain Bacteria; phylum Cyanobacteriota; class Cyanobacteriia; order Cyanobacteriales; family Aerosakkonemataceae; genus Microseira. Next base: position 17,788 of record DNGG01000053.1, on the reverse strand, counting down.
AGCCACCAGCGCCCTAGATTACCACTCAGAACACCAAGTCTGCGAAAACCTAGCAGCAGCCTTTAGCCATCGCACTGTATTTTTCATCACCCACCGACTCAGTACGGTGAGAAATGCCGATGTTATCCTGATGATGGATCAGGGAAGCGTGGTGGAACAAGGAACGCACAAAGAATTAATGGCACTCAAAGGCCGTTACTATTGCCTCTACCAACAACAAGAATCAGGATTGTCTTAAATCGGATGGCGTTCCCAGGCAGAGCCGTGGGAACGAGGATAATAGGTAATAAGAAAACTTGTTACCAATTACCAATCACCAATTACCAATTACCAATTACCAATTACCAATCACCAATTACCAATTACCAATTAGCAACTATGACCAACAAACAATTACTCGATCATTCCAACGGCAACGGCAACGGCAATGGTAAGCACAATGGGTCTACCACTGTCAAGGACTTTAAACCGATTTATTTGCCCAGCCCAGAACCAATTGCCCCCAAGGTAGTAGAATTTAAACCCAGCGAACAACCAGTCCTGATCGGACGACCAGGTTGGTGGTCCCACGCCTTTGTTTGGGTAATTGTGGGCATTACGGGTTCCGGGATTGCTTGGGCGTGCCTTGCCCCCATCGAGCAAGCCGTACCCGCCATCGGTAAACTAGAAGCCGTAGGTGCTGCCAGGGATGTGCGCGCGCCTAACGGCGGCGTCGTGCGGGAAATTTTCGTCAAAGACGGTCAAAAGGTGAAAAAAGGCGACCTGCTGCTCACCTTTGACCCCAGAGCGCCCCAAGCCGATTTAGAATCCCTGAAAAAACTGCGCGACACGCTGTTAAAGGAAAATCAGTTTTATAACGATGCGAAAAATGGCAATATGGCGGGAGGGACGCCAGAGTGGCGCAGTCTGATGGAGTCGCGCAACGCCCTCGTATCAGAAAACGACTACCTCAAAGCCCAGCTTTCCGGCGGCAAAACGGCGGGAAGTGGCGGTGGGGACTTCAACGCCAACCAACAAAGACTGTTAGTAGCCAGTCGCGCCGAAATTCAGTCTCGCGTAGCCGCAGCCAGATTGCAAGTCCAGGAATTAGGAACGCAACTAGGGCAGGTGCGGGGACTCCTAGAAGCTTCTAGGAAACAATTACCGATGCAGCAGGCGCAATTAGAAACCGCAAAGCAGCGATTCCTCACCGCCAAAGATCAGCTAACCACAGCCCAGGCGCAATTACCCAGGGCAGTTGAGCAACTGCAAACTGCTAGGGCGCAATTAAACAGAGCCGTTGAGCAATTGGAAACCGCTAAGGCGCAATTACCCAAAGCACTTGAGCAGTTGGAAGTGGCTAAAGCCCAATTACCCAGGGCAGCTGAGCAGTTATTAGTGGCAAGGGCGCAAGTACCCAAGGCAGCTGAGCGAATTGAAACCGCAAGGCAGTTGCTCGAGACGGATCAAGCTTTGTATAACAAAATCAAACCCGTCGTAGATGCAGGGGCGCTGTCCGAACTGCAAGCTCAACGGCAACAGCAACAAATTTTGACGCGCCGTCAGGAAGTCGCAGCAAGCGAAGCGGACATTTTGACGCGCAGAAATGAAGTGGTGACAAGGGAATCGGAAATTCTGCGCCGC
>DNGG01000053.1:6060-15856 GCA_003486675.1 Cyanobacteria bacterium UBA11372 | reverse complement strand
CGCCGTCAGGAAATTACCGCCAGTTATGCTGAAATTGCCAATCGCCAAGGGGAAGTCGCGGGGCGGGAAGCGGAATTGTTGAAAACTCAAGCCGAAATTGACCGCTTAGTCAAGGAAGAACAACGCATCCAAGTGGCGATTAATCGGGCGCAGGAACAGTTGCAAAATACGGTGGCGCTATCGGCAAGAGATATCTTGACGAAAATTGCCGATAATCAAAAACGGGTGGCGGAAATTGATAGCCAACTCGCTCGCATCCGCTTGGAAAATCAGAAAAAACTCGATGAAATTTCCAGCCAACTGGTGAAAGCAGATCAAGCGCTTCAATACCAAGAATTGCGGGCACCAGAAGATGGGCTCGTGTTCGATTTAAAACCGAATTCACCGGGATACGTCGTCAGGGCAATTGATAACGAACCAGTGATGAAAATTGTACCTGCCGATAACTTAGTCGCAGCCGTTCACCTGCAAAACAAAGATATCGGACATGTCAAAGAAGGGATGGAAGTAGATATCAGCGTTGAATCCTTCCCTTCTACGGAATTTGGCACTATCAACGGCAAATTAAAGTCGATTGGTTCCGATGCCTTGCCGCCGACCCAGGAACGTCCTTTCTATGCGTTCCCAGCTAAAATTGAGATGGAGCGCCAGACAATTAACGTCAACGGCAAAGAATATAATCTCCAATCTGGTATGGCGATTAATGCGACGATTAAGGTGCGTAAGCGCAAGGTGATCGATATCTTTACAGAGTTGTTCCAGAAGTCAACCGATAGCCTCAAGACTGTCAGGTAGTAAGCTAAAACAAAATCTTTGCCAGCTGTGGGGATAATTGCTGTCCCCACAGTTTTTTTATGTGGTTTTTTATACAATGGTTGAACCAGCACGCCTTTGCAGTAAGCTGGAGGGTGCGATCGCTTGTAAAATTAACCAACAGCGATTTCTGCCTGCCCGAGGTATTTCGCTGCCAACGGTTGCGATCGCTCTCATTTAATGGTATAGATGGTCGGAGAAAAATTATCGGCATAGATGGGGCTGAGCAACCGAATTTAGTTGAAATCTCTCTCAGATTTTAGAGACGGCGGTTAAAAGTTAATCGTGGGTAAAGAAGTCGATGACAAATTTAGATGATTCTGTTGTTATTCCAAATCATTCATAAAAAAAATTTATTTGACAAATCAACAAGCGGCAATTAAGGACTCACAACAATGGTTTCAAGCAAATGGCATGTGAAAAATTTATCGACAAAAATGGCTTTTTTACTGGCAATTATTCCCGCAATTTTGACGGGAATCCTGATCCTAAAGTACGCTGTCAACGTTCCGTTTTGGGATCAGTGGCCTTTGGCCTCGATGTTTGAGAAAATTTATGCGGGCAATCTGACATTCCAAGACTTGATTTCCCAGCACAACGAAAGCCGGAAATTCTTTCCGCGGCTGCTGTTTATAGGGATGGCATACCTAACGGGGTGGGATGTCAGATATGAGATGTTAGTTATCTTTATTTTGGCTTGTCTAGTCTCGTTTAATATTTACCGTTTAAGCTTACTCACAGTTGGGGGTAGCAGGTTGACGTTGCTCCTGCTAGCATTTTTGTCAAATCTGTTAATATTTTCACCGATCCAGTGGGAAAATTGGCTGTTTGGCATCCAAGTAGTCGTATTCACTCCCATTGCCTGTCTCACAAGCTGTATATTAGCGGCTTACTCGAATTTATCCTTAAGAATTAAGATTTTAATCGGCATTGTTTTATCAACAATTTCAACTTTTTCTTATGCCAACGGGTTGCTATGCTGGGTGTTGGCTTTTCCAGCGATTGCCTTGGCTAAACCAAAGGCGTGGAAAGAATTGCTGAAGGAAAAATGGTTAATTGTAGCCTGGTTAGTTGGATTTATATCCAATACAGTTCTTTACTTTTATGACTACAAAAAGCCCTCCTATCACCCAAGCTTTAGCGAGGCGCTGCTGCATCCAATTCAAGCGTTAAATTACTTTTTAGCATTTTTGGGATCGCCCTTGGCTCAAAATAATTTAACCATTGCCACAATTGTCGGGACAATTTTAATATTGACTTTTATTGGATTGGTTCTGTACCTGCTAAAATTTTGGCATCAAAACAACTTACTACATCGCACGACAGGGTGGTTAACTATCGCTGGGTATACGCTGATAAGTACAGCGATTACAACTTCAGGAAGATTAGGATTTGGGGTTAAACAGTCCCTCTCTTCCAGATACGCAATTTTTGCGGTATATTTAGCGATTAGTCTGATTTATCTGGCGGCAATAATTCTGGAAGATGCCGAAACAAGAAAAATTATATCGCGGCAAAATTTAGCATTGAACCGAATTTTATCATCCTTCCTAACAATCCTGATATTCTTGCACGTAATCACAGCGGGGTATGGGATTAAAAAGATGGAGGATTTCCAGGTAAGCCATTATAAAGGAAAAGCTTGTTTGGTGTTGATAAACGTCGTCAAAGATGATGATTGCCTAAAGCGACTTTGGGGAGATCCCAACGATGCAAAAGTCAAAGTAAACGTTTTGAATAACATGGGATTTTTCAAGCCAAAATTGTTGAGCAGTAATAAAATTGAAAAGAGCAAGGGAAACCAAGTATCTGGGTTGGATTATGGATGGTTAGATGGAATAGCTAGAGTCGATAAAGATAAGTATATAGCCAGGGGATGGGCGATTTTACCGAAAAAACAAAAGCCAGCCGATGGCGTTGTTTTGACTTATGACAATAACCAGGGAGAAGCGATCGCATTTGCCATAGCTACCCCCGAATTAAAACGAAAAGATGTGGCAGACAGTTTAAAGAAAGATGAATACTTGGAATCGGGATGGGAAAAATTAATCTCAATTGAGAAAATACCCAAACAAGCAGGCAAAATAAAGGCTTGGGCTGTCGATGCGGATACGGGAAAAACTTTCCAGTTGAATGGATCTGGCTTGGTGGGAAGTCGTTCTTGAAAAATTGGGTGTTTTGATTAATGCACCATCTCCCAAATAGATAGCAACATATCTAGAAAAAGTCAGACTCAAGCTCGCAAAAATCCCAGGATATAATGATTGCAATCAACAAGTGGAATTTGGAAAAAATTTGGCATAAATTGGCGTTTTTGCTAGCAATTATTCCGGCAATTTTCACGGGAATCCTGATCGTAAAATACAGCGTCAACGTTCCCCATTGGGATCAGTGGGGTTTGGCTGGGATGTTTGAGAAAATTTATGCGGGCAATCTGAAATTCCAAGACTTGATAGCGCAGCACAACGAAAGCCGATTCTTATTTCCGCGTCTGCTGTTCATAGGGTTGGCATATTTGACGGGGTGGAATGTCAAATATGAGATGTTAGTTATCTTTATTTTTGCTGGCATCGTCTCGTTCAATATTTACCGTTTAAGCTTACTCACAGTAGCGGGTAGTCCGGTAAAATTGATTCTGCTGGCTGGGCTGTCAAATCTATTAATATTTTCACCCATTCAGTATGAAACTTTGCTGTGGGGAATGCAATTGGTGGTATTCGCTCCCATTGTCTGTCTCACGAGCTGTATAGTAGTAGCCTACTCCAATCTCAGCCTAAGAATTAAGATTTTAATCGGGCTAATTTTATCAACGGTGGCAACTTTTTCTTTCGCCAATGGCTTGCTGTGCTGGATGTTAGCTTTTCCAGCAATCGCTTTAGCCAAACCCAAGGCATGGCAAGAGTTACTCAAGGAAAAATATTTAATTGTCAGCTGGGGATTAGGATTTATAGCCAATGCGGTTATTTACTTTTATAACTACAGGAAGCCCGGGCATCACCCAAGCTTGACAGAGGGATTGGTACACCCGGTTAAAGCGTTAAATTACTTTCTAGCATACTTGGGAGCGCCGCTGGCTCAAAATAACTTAACTTTAGCCACAATTGTTGGTACAATTTTAATGGTGATTTTTATTGCCGTGGGGCTGTACTTGGTAAGCTTTAGCCACCAAAACAACTTAATCCATCGTACAATTGGTTGGTTAACAATCGCTGGGTATACCCTAATTAGTGCAGCCATTACCACGTCAGGGAGAGTTGGGTTTGGGATTGAACAGTCCCTGTCTTCTAGATATGCAACTTTTCAAATATATTTAACGGTGGCTCTGGTTTACATGACCGCAATTATTCTAGAAGATGCCGCCAGCAAAAAAATTATATATCGACCAAGTTTAATCGCGAATCGAATCGTTTCATCCCTGGTGACAGTGCTGATATTGTTGCACTGTATAACAGCAGCATACGCAATTGAACAGATGCACGATATCCAGGTTCAGCGATACCGAGGCAAAGCTTGTTTGTTGTTGATAAATGTCGTAAAAGATGATGATTGCCTACAGGTACTTTTTCCGAATCCAGATCGGATAAAACCCACGGCTAGGATTTTGAATAAAATGGGATTCTTAAAGCCAGGATTGGTGGAAAGTAACCAAATAGAAAAGATTAAAATGTCCCAAGGAGCGGGGAAAAATTCGGGATGGTTGGAAAAAATCGAGCGAGTCGGTAACTCTGGATATAAGGTTTGGGGATGGGCAGTTTTACCCAAGAAGAAAAAGCCAGCGGATGGCGTGATTTTGAGTTATGAAAATAAGCGGGGAGAAGCGATCGCATTCGCCGTGGCTTCCCCAGCCATTAAAAGAAAAGATGTGGCGAAAAGCCTAAAGAACAAAGCTTACACCTATGCGGGCTGGGAAAAATTCATACCTTGGGATAAAATACCGAAAGCAGCGGGGAAAGTCAAAGCTTGGGCTTTCGATGCGGATACGGGGAAAGCTTACCAATTGAATGGATATGGCAGCATAGCAAAATAATATAGATTGGGATAGTATAGCAAAAAATAAGGGAGGATTAAAAGTGAACGTTGTCACGACAAAAATAAATGATGTTCTGCTAATAGAGCCTAAAGTGTTTGGAGATAGTCGGGGCTTTTTTTACGAAAGCTACAACGAAAAAGCGTTTGCCGAAAAAACAGGCACAACCGTCCGGTTTGTGCAAGATAACCACTCGCGCTCTGCTAAAAATGTCCTGAGAGGTTTGCACTATCAAATGCAAGAAGCTCAAGGAAAGTTAGTGCGGGTAGCTGTGGGAGAAGTATTCGATGTAGCGGTGGATATCAGAAAAAGTTCGCCGACGTTTGGGCAGTGGGTGGGTTACCATTTGAGTGCGGAAAATAAACGGCAACTGTGGATTCCCGCCGGATTAGCCCACGGATTTTTGGTGGTGTCAGAAGTGGCGGAGGTGTTGTACAAAACCGACAACTACTATGCACCGCAGCAGGAAAGGTGTATTCTGTGGAACGATCCGGATTTAGCGATCGCTTGGCCTTTTGAGGAATCTCCTATATTATCCGCTAAAGACGAAGCGGGTAAATTGTTTAAGGAAGCTGAAGTGTTTGAATAAGTCAAGGGTGATGGTTAATTCAGCAACTCCTGCCTGCTGAAACCATTATCAATTACCCATTAGCAGCTATTAGCAAAACAATGAAGCGAATTTTAGTCACGGGGATTAACGGGCAACTAGGGCAAGAATTACAACTTTCTTTGGCATCTTCTGCCGAAGTTATCGGTGTGGGCAGGGAAAAGGTAGACTTTTCTCAACCTGAGAGTTTGCGTCAGATAATTGCAGAAGCGAAACCGGATGCGGTAATTAATTCAGCAGCGTATACAGCTGTGGATAAAGCGGAAAGCGAATTCGACTTGGCAATGGCGGTGAATGGTCAAGCGCCCGGTATCATCGCAGAAGAATGTCAAAAACTGGGAATTCCCTTAATTCACATTTCCACCGATTATGTGTTTGACGGCACTAAAGGCTATCCATACCAAGATACCGATCCTACCAATCCGTTAAGCGCCTATGGTTCATCTAAACTGGAAGGGGAATTGGCAGTTCGCAAAAATTGCGAAAATCACGTTATCCTAAGAACCGCTTGGGTTTATGGTGTAGGTGGGAAAGGTAATTTTGTCAAAACGATGCTAAGGTTGGGAAGCGACAAGGAAGAAATTCGCGTCGTTGCCGATCAAATTGGCAGTCCAACTTGGACGGGTGATTTGGCAGATGCGATCGCCAGTTTAATCGATCAAACCCCTCGGGGAACTTATCATTACACCAACAGCGGCGTCGCCAGCTGGTACGACTTTGCCGTCGCTATCTTTGAAGAAGCATCGCAACTTGGCTGGAATTTAAAAGTGCAGCGGGTAGTGCCCATTACTACCCCAGAATATCCCACCCCGGCAAAAAGACCTGCCTATTCCGTCTTATCTTGTGCCAAAATAGCAGCAGTTTTAGGAACCCATCCTCCCCACTGGCGTCAAGCACTGCGTCAGATGCTGAAGGACTTGAGAGGTAACAATTAACATGAAAGCACTGATTCTATCCGGCGGTAAAGGTACGCGGTTGCGCCCTCTGACTTATACTGGGGCAAAACAATTAGTTCCCGTTGCCAATAAGCCGATTCTGTGGTACGGAATTGAAGGTATTGTCGCCGCTGGAATTACCGATATAGGCATTATTATCAGCCCCGAAACAGGCGAGGAAGTGAAAGCCAAAACAGGTAATGGCGATCGCTTCGGTGCCAAAATTACTTATATCCTGCAAGAGCAACCTGCTGGTTTAGCCCACGCCGTCAAAGTCGCCCAACCTTTTTTAGGGGATTCCCCATTTATTATGTATTTGGGCGATAACCTGATTCAAAGCGACTTGGGTTTATTCTTAGAGAAATTTAGCGCTCAAGCAGTGGATGCTTTAATCTTACTGCGACCAGTTGCCAACCCTAGCGCGTTTGGCGTCGCAAAGGTGGATGAAAGCGGAAGAGTGTTGCAACTGATAGAAAAACCGAAAGTCCCCCCCTCGAATCTGGCGCTGGTGGGGATTTATTATTTTGCCAATACGATTCACAATGCGATCGCTAATATCCAACCTTCCCCCCGTGGCGAACTTGAAATCACCGACGCGATTCAATACCTGATTGACGATCAAAAACGAGTCGAAGCTTGTCAATTAGAAGGTTGGTGGCTAGATACTGGTAAAAAAGATGACCTGCTAGAAGCCAACCGGATTATTCTGGATACCTGTCTTGAGTCGTCTGTGTTGAGTGAAGTAGATGACGAGAGTAAGATCATTGGACGGGTGCAAATTGGCGCTGGAACTAAAATTGTTAATTGCACCATTCGCGGCCCGGTTATGATTGGCAGTAACTGCTATTTAGAACACTGCTATATAGGTCCTTACAGCAGTATCGCCGATGGCGCCAAATTGGTGGATGTTGACTTAGACCATAGCGTGATTTTACAAGGTGCTAAAGTTGTAGGCATTCATCAACGAATTGTGGACAGCGTGATTGGACAACGCGCCCAACTAACCCTCGCTCCTCAACGACCGAAAGCATTGCGGTTTATGATAGGGGATGATAGCCAAATTGAGCTAGCGTGATTTACTTGGTTACGGTTAACTATTACTCAACCGATGCGATCGCCCAATTAATCCAATCGATTCAAACCTATGGGAATATTGACTATAAATTTATTATAGTCAATAATTCCCCCGATGATGCCCCCATTCACCAGCTAAAAACCGACAAGATAATTATTATTGAAGCCGGAGAAAATTTAGGTTTTGGTCGAGGCTGTAACAGGGGGCTAAATTGGATTTATGCCAAAGATACTCAAGCAATCATCTGGATAATCAATCCAGATGCTTACTTTACAGATAATTCCCTCCAGCCAGCAAAACAATTTTTTTCAAATTATCCAGAGATCTCAATTTTAGGGACAATTGTTTGCGAACCGACGGGACAAATTTGGTTTAGTGGAGGTGAATTTATACCAAAAAATGGAGAAATAATTGCGACAAAGCTTTTGCTCTCCGAACCCGAAAAACCCTATATGCATACCCAGTGGGTTACGGGATGCAGCCTGCTGATTAACCTCAAACAATTTCCGGATTGTCCGCAATTTGACCCGGATTACTTTTTGTACTATGAAGACTGCGATTTTTGTCTGCGCTATGGTAAGCAAGGGCATATAATCGCCATAACAGAGCAAATTAAAGTTATTCACCAACCTTCTTCGATTACAAATAGAAACATCAACTTAAAAATCCAGCATACGATTTATAGCTATTTACTGACGCTCCAAAAACACGCCAGCCATTTAGTTTTATTGTACCGCCTTGCGAGAATTACTGTATCAGCGCTGATTTCGCTACCTTTTCAGCGTAAAATAGCGATGAGTGAAATCAAAGGAGTTTTGAAATATTGTGAGAGAGCGATAAAAATATGACGCGGGGACAAGGGGATGGGGAGACGCGGGGAATTTGTAGCAGGAATCTCCGCGTTAATCGCAACAAAGTACTTACGATCGCACCCGATATAGGGGAATCCCTGTTAATAAATTTGTCTTGTTTGACGGCTAAGCCTACGGGGTTAGCCACTTATGCTATGAATATATTTCCCGAACTACAGCGGCTGAATCCCACTTTATTAGTTCCCCAATCGATCCCGCCTTATAAATGTTACCCCGTTCCGACCAACCTCAGTTCAGACCAAGGAACCAAAGGACATATCCGCCGTTTAGCTTGGACGCAGTTGCGACTTCCTCAAATTTGTCATCAGCTGCGATCGCGTCTATTATTTTCCCCGATTCCTGAAGCACCTTTATTCTCTAGCTGTCGTTACGTCGTCACGGTTCACGATTTAATTCCCCTACGCTTCCCGGTAAAATATTCTCGATTAACTGCCTATTTTCGCTACTACGTACCCAGAGTTTTAGAACAATCAGAACATATTATTTGCGATTCAGAATCAACCGCTAAAGATATCACTAATTTTTTCCATATACCTTATAATAAAATTACCCCTATTTTACTCGCCCACGACGCCAATAACTTTAAATTTTTAGATTTACCCACAAGCAATTATTTCCTTTATATAGGTAGGCACGATCCTTATAAAAACTTGCAGAGGTTAATTTTAGCGTTTGCGGCTTTACCCAACTATAAAGATTATGAATTATGGATAGCGGGGCCAAGCGATCGCCGCTACACTTCTATTGCCAAAGCATTGGTGGAAGAGAAAAACTTGAAGAATGTCAAGTTTTTAGATTACGTGGCTTATAATGAATTGCCGGTGTTGATAAATCGGGCGATCGCATTAGTTTTTCCCAGTCTTTGGGAAGGATTTGGTTTGCCAGTTTTAGAAGCAATGGCTTGCGGTACTCCTGTGATAACTTCTAATCTCTCTTCATTACCAGAAGTTGCAGGAGATGCGGCGATTTTAATTAACCCTTATAACGTGGAAGAGATTGCAGAAGCGATGCAAGCGATAGTGGGTGATGCAAAGTTGCGAAATAACTTGCGTCAAGCTGGACTAGCCAGATCTCAACAATTTAGTTGGACAAAAACGGGACAAGCTACCGCCGATGTACTGCAACGCTATATTTGAATAAAGATTATGTAATTTTACATTTCTCGCTATGTGGAAAACGAACGAGAACGCCGAAGCATCCCCAGAAAGTTTCTAGAGTCAGTTTTGCGAAATCCCCAGCAAATAGTTGAAGATAAGGAGGGAAAGAAAGCATATCAATCGCAGTTTGAATTTGAGAATGGCAAAATTTATCTAGTACGCGCAATCGTAGCCGATAATACAAAACCTGCCATTGTCGTTACAGTTTATCGAACCAGTCAGATTGCTAGATATTGGAGAGAGCAATGATATCATGTCCGTTGAATTGCCCATAATAAAAAAACCTCACCCAGTCGTTGCGTAGGGACAC